>JAFDZY010000485.1 GCA_018266685.1 Bacteroidota bacterium | reverse complement strand
TCCAGCCAGCGCTCCAGCTCCCGTTGCTCGTTTATGGTGCTGCAACCGGGGTCCACCACAATACCTTCACCGTCCGCGTGCAGCACGTAGGTGTTTTCCTGAAAAGGATTGAAGGTGAACTTTTGGACGTGCATGCAGGCGGAAAAAGCGTGAACTTCGCAACTCCTTCCGCAAAAGTACCCGACCCGCCCGTGAACCGCTTGTTGTGCATCCTGTTTCCCTTGCTGGTGAGCCTGCTTGCCGGGGATGCGTCCGCGCAGTTCTACAACGGCAGCCAGCAACAGTTCGGCAAGAACCGGGTGCAGTACAAGGACTTTCTGTGGCAGAGCTACCGTTTCCCGGAGATCGAGACCTACTTCTACAAAGAGGGCCGCGACGTGGCGAAGTACGTCTCCATCAGCGCCATGCGCAACAAGAAGGATTTGGAGAAATTTTTCGACTACACCATCGACGAGCGGGTGCAGTTCGTGGTGTACAATTCACAGAGCGACTTCCGCCAGAGCAACATCGGCATCACCGACGACGAACAGTACAACATCGGCGGGGTAACGCGCATTGTGGGCAGCAAGGTGTTCGTGTACAACGAGGGCGACCGCGCCCTGTTGGACCGCCAGGTGCGCTCCGGCATTGCCCAGGTGATCTTGGACCAGATGATGTTCGGCGGCAACTGGCGCGAGGTGCTGAAGAACAGTGCGCTGATGAACCTGCCCGCATGGTACACCAAGGGCATGGTGGCGTATGTATCCGGCCCCTGGAGCGCCGTGGATGAAGGGCGCGTGCGCGATGGCGTGATGAGCGGCCGCTACGACAAGTTCAACCGCCTGGAGGGAAAAGATGCGGAACTGGCGGGCCAGGCGCTGTGGACCTACGTGTCCGACGTGTACGGTCCTTCCGTGATCCCGAACATCCTGTACATGACGCGGGTGAGCCGCAATCCGGACAGCGGCTTCATGTACGTACTGGGCGTATCGCTGAAGACGCTCACGGCGGAATGCTTCAGCCATTACCGGGAGCGCTATGCGGAACTGGACCGCACGCGCAACGAGGTAAAGCTTCCAGAGCTTCCGGTGAGAACAAAGCGCACGCGGACCTATTCGCAGTTCAAGCTGAGCCCGGACGGCCGGCATGCCGCGTGGGTGAGCAATGAGCTGGGCCAATACAAGATCTGGCTGTACGACCTGGGTACCAAGAAGGTGAAGAAGATCGCGAAAGGGGAGAAGAAGATAGACCGCATCGTTGACACCAGTTGGCCGGTGCTGGCATGGCACCCCACCGGCGGGGCGCTCACCTGGACCACTGAGCGCAAAGGCGCGTTGCTGCTGAACACCTTCACGCTGGACGACGGGAAGGCCACCCACAAGCCCGTTTTCATGCTGGAGAAAGTGCTTTCCATGTCCTACAGCCCCGACGGGCGCAACATGGTGTTCAGCGGCGTGCGGGAAGGGCGGACCGACCTGTACCTCTACTACGTGATCGGCAACCGGCAGGAGCAGTTAACGGACGACCAGTACGACGACCTGGACCCGGCCTTTGCCGATGGCGGGCGCAGCATCATCTTCAGCAGCAACCGCACGGATGATACGCTGCGGGCCAACACACCGCCGGTTTGGGCGGGCAACTCCAAGGACATTTTCAGGTATGACCTGGAGAAACGCAGCCAGTTGCTTACCCGGTTCACCGATACGCCCGGCGTGGACGAGCGGCAGCCTGCGATGTACGACAGCACGCGCTACACCTGGCTGAGCAACGAAAATGCACTGCAGGACCGCTGGCTGGCCCACTATGACAGCGCTGTGGTTGCCGTGGACACCGTTGTGCACTACCGGTATTTCACCGTGGCGGAGCGGGCCACCGACAATAGGCGGGGCATCCTGGAACAGGACATGAACTCCCGCTCCGGCCGCTTCACCGAACTGGTGTTCAGCAACAATAAGTACCGGTTTTACATGGGCACCACCGCTGAGGGCAGCAGCGCCGGCAAGGAAGGAAACGCGGTGCCGCCGCCGGACCGGGCCGGGGAAGCACCGTCCTCGGTAACGAATGACATGAGCAGGGTGGTGAAGGTGGATCTTGCCGCCCCGACGGATACCTCGGCAAACCGCGTGGACATTCACAATTACCGCTTCAGCGATGAGACCACGGCACCGGCCGCGAAGGAAACTTCCGCGGACAGCAGCAGGGTGCCGGTGGTCGGTCTTCCGCCGTCCGCAGCGGACACTGCGCAAATCACCACGCTCACCTTCCCCGAGCAGCGCAACTACAACGTGAACTTCGCCACGGACGAGGTGCTCACGCAACTGGACAACAGCTATGATTCGCACTTCTACCAGCCCTTGGTGGGCGCTGATGCGCTGAACCCGGGCCTCAGCGGACTGACGCGCATGGCCATCAGCGACCTCTTTGAGGATTACAAGATCGTGGGCGGCTTCCGGCTGGCACTGGACCTGAACAACAACGCCTACCTGCTGAAGTATGCCAACTTGCGCAAGCGGCTGGACAAGGAGATCATCCTGCAGCGGCAGGCCACGCAGGGCTACAGCACGCTGGGCATAGTAAAGCTCCGCACCCATTCAGCCACCTACAGGCTCACCTGGCCGTTCAGCGAACTTGCCTCGCTGCGCGGGTCACTGATGTACCGGCATGACAGCTACGTGACCCAAAGCATCGACCAATTCACCCGCGAACTGCCCAATGTGTATGACCAGACCGTGGGGGCCAAGCTGGAATATGTCTTCGACAGCAGCCGCCCGCGGGGCCTGAACCTGTACACCGGATGGAAGGCCAAGGTATTCGGTGAGTATTACAAGCAACCTGACGGGCTGCGGACGGACATGCAGGTGGTGGGCTTCGACTTGCGCAATGGACTGAGCATCCACCGCGAGCTTACCTGGGTGAACCGCTTGGCCGGATCGGTTTCCATGGGCAGCCGGAAAGTGGCGTTCTTCATGGGCGGGGTGGACAATTGGCTTTTTGCCAAAACGGACAACAGCATGCCGCTGGACCCGTCGCAGAACTACTACTACCAGGCATTGGCGGTGCCCATGCGCGGCTTCTACTACAATGCCCGCAACGGCAATGCGTTCGCAGTGTTCAATTCGGAATTGCGGCTGCCGGTGTTCAGGTATTTGTTCAACACGCCCATGCGCAGCGATTTCCTGCAGAACTTCCAGGTGGTGGGCTTTGCGGACGCGGGCACGGCGTGGACGGGGAACGATCCCTATTCACAGGACAACTTCTTCAACCAGCAGGTGATCAGGCGCAACCCGCTCACCATCACCATCCGCAATCAGCGCGAGCCCATCATTTGGGGCTATGGCTTCGGGCTCCGGGCGCGGCTGCTGGGCTACTACATGCGCGGCGATTGGGCGTGGGGAGTGGATGATGGCGTGATCCAAAAGGGGATCTTCCAATTTTCGCTGAGCTTGGACATTTAGCCCATGGCCGGGATGATCACGGTGCAGCGCGTGAAGGAACTGGTGCAGGCCGGGCACATGGAAACCATTGCCGTACGGCGGCACTTGCATGCACACCCGGAGCTGAGCTTTCAGGAACATGAAACCGGCCAATACGTGGCCGAACGCCTGCGGGAACAGGGCATTGAAGTGCGTACGGGCATTGCCGGTACCGGTGTGATCGGCGTGGTGCAAGGCGCGGGGCCGGGCCGCACTTTTTGCCTGCGCGCAGACATTGATGCGCTGCCGATCCAAGAGGCGGAAGGCTTGCCCTTCCGTTCGTTGCATGCTGGTGTGATGCACGCCTGCGGCCATGATGCCCACACGGCCATGGTGCTGGCGGCGGGCAAGATCCTCCAAGAGCTGCGGCAGGAATGGAACGGCACCGTGCTGCTGCTCTTCCAGCCGGGCGAGGAGAAGATTCCTGGCGGTGCATCCTTGGTGCTGAAGGAAGGTGCGCTGAAGGACCCCGTTCCGGCGGGAATTGTGGGACAGCACGTTACCCCGGAACTGGAAACGGGCAAGGTGGGTTTCCACGCCGGACCCTTCATGGCCAGCAGCGATGAACTGTACGTTTCGGTGAAAGGCAAAGGCGGCCACGCGGCACAGCCGGAAAAGCTGGTGGACCCGATCTTGATCGCCGCGCACCTGCTGATCGCCCTGAAGCATGAGTTTGAGGCGTGGCGCAAGGACCGGCCGCTTGTGTTGGGATTTGGGCGGGTGATCGCTGATGGTGCCACCAATGTGGTGCCGGATGAGGTGAAGATCGCAGGCACGCTGCGCACCTTTGATGAAGACTTGCGGGCGGAACTGCACGAGTGGCTGCCGCGCAGGGCCGGGGAGATCTGCACGGAACACGGCGGCATGTGCGATGTTGAGGTAAGGCGCGGCTATCCCGTGGTGGTGAACGATCCGGCATTGACCGAACGCATCCGGGGTGCGGCGGCTGAATTTTTGGGGGCGGAGCATGTGGTGGACATGCCGCGCCGCATGGGCAGCGAGGATTTCGCCTTCTACACGCAGGTGATGCCCGGCTGCTTTTTTCGCTTGGGCACCGGCAATCCGAAGAAAGGCCCTGCGCCGGGACTGCACACGCCAACCTTCAACATTGCGGAGGAGGCCATGGCCATAGGCACAGGGGTGATGGTGTGGGGCGCTTTGCGGGAGATGGGTGTTTAGTTGGCTGTTGCCGTTGGTTTGGCAATCCCAGGCGTAAGCCGTTTGCCACCAATCACCAACTTCCAATCACCAATCACCAGCCGTCGGCCCACTGCTAAACTTCAGTTGAAGGGGCTCCGGCATCACCCCCAGAGCCAATAGGCCAATAACGCCCAAGCTCCAATGAACAAGCCGGCCACCGCAAGTGTGCCCTTGTGTGCCTTCAGGTCGCGCTTTACCAGCAGGCGGTAGAGGGCCCAGCCGATAAAGAGGGCCAGTAATCCGATGACCATTGCGATCCGTGCACCCATGCCAATTCAATGTTTTCAGGTCCTGCACTAAGCCTAATTAGCCACCTCGCTCATGAACTTCAGGCGCATCAGGCGGAGTTCCTCCTCGCTGTAACTGCCGTCGAATTCCTTGAGCGCTTCCTCCAAGTCATCAGATTCCGCATCGCGGAAGTAGTCCATCACCTCTTCCTGGGCATCCTCGTCCAGCTTGTCCTCCAGGTAGTAGTTGATGTCCAGGCGGGTGCCGCTGCTTACAATGGTCTCCATCTCCTCCAGCAGCGCATCCATGCTTAGGCCCTTGGACTTGGCGATGGATTCCAGCGCCAGGCGCTTATCGATGTTCTGGATGATGTGCACCTTGTTGGAGCTCTTCTTGGCCACGGAGCGCACCACTACGGAATCGTCCACGCGCTCTATTTCATTCTCCTCCACGTATTCCGCGATCAGGTCCACGAAGGGCTGGCCGAATTTCTGCGCCTTGCCGGCGCCAACGCCAGTGATCTGGGTCAGTTCATCAAGGGTGATCGGGTAGCGCACCGTCATTTCCTCCAGGGAGGGATCCTGGAAAATGACATACGGGGCCAGCTTGTTCTTCTTAGCCACCGTGTGCCGCAGGTCGCGCAGCATGGCCATCAGTTTTTCATCCGCGGCGCCCCCGCCCTTGCCGTTCACGGTGATGTCGTCATCGGCGGAATCGTCGGTGATGTACTCGCGCTCCTTGGCGAAGGTGATGGAAACAGGTTTCTTGAGGAATTTCTTTCCTTCCTCGGTGAGGCTGAGGTTGCCGTAGCTCTCGATGTCCTTGTGCAGAAAACCACCCACGTTGGCCTGGCGGATCACGGCCATCCAGTGCTGGCCATCGTGCGCTTCGCCCCCGGCGCCGTATGATTTCAGCTTGTCACCCTTGTAGTTTTTGATCTCGCTGGTTTCCGTGCCGGTCAGCAGGTCGCAGATGAATTTGGCACGGTGGCGTTCCTTGCTCTCCTTCACTGCGGAAAGCACCAGGGCGAGGTCGTTCTTGGCTTCAAAGTACTCTTTGGGGTTGGTGCAGTTGTCGCACGCACCGCAGTTGTCGCCGGGCAGGTTCTCCCCGAAATAGTGGAGCAGGTACTTGCGCCGGCACATGCTGGTCTCGGCGTAGCTCACGGTATCCGCCAGCAACTGCTTGCCGATCTCCTGCTCGGCCACAGGCTTGCCCTGCAAGAATTTTTCGAGCTTCTCAATGTCCTTGTAGCTGTAGAAGGTGACGCACTTGCCCTCGCCTCCGTCGCGCCCGGCCCGTCCGGTTTCCTGGTAGTAGCTCTCTAAGCTCTTGGGGATGTCATGGTGGATCACGAAGCGCACATCGGGCTTGTCGATGCCCATGCCGAAGGCGATGGTGGCCACGATCACGTCCACATCCTCCATCAGGAAACGGTCCTGGTGGCTGGCGCGCTGGGCAGCGTCCATGCCGGCGTGGTAAGGCAGGGCCTTGATGCCGTTCACCGTGAGCGTCTCGGCAATTTCCTCCACCTTTTTGCGGCTCAGGCAGTAAATGATGCCACTGCGGCCGGAGTGCTGCTTTACAAAACGGATGATCTCGCGGGCCACGTCCTTCTTGGGGCGTACCTCATAAAACAGGTTGGGCCGGTTGAAGGAGGCCTTGAATACGTTGGCACCGGGGATGTCGAGGTTTTTCAGGATGTCCTCCTGCACCTTTTCCGTGGCGGTGGCCGTGAGGGCGATCATGGGCACCCGCTTGATCTCGTTGAAGATGGTGCGCAGGCGGCGGTATTCCGGGCGGAAGTCGTGGCCCCATTCACTGATGCAGTGTGCTTCGTCGATGGCGAAGAAGCTGATCTTGATGTCGGAGAGGAACTCCACGTTTTCCTTCTTGGTGAGGGATTCCGGGGCCACGTAAAGCAACTTGGTGATGCCCGCCCGGATGTCCTCCTTCACCTGGGCGGCCTCATTGCGGGTCAGGGAGCTGTTCAGGAAGTGGGCCACCCCATTTTCGCCGCCGAAACCGCGGAGCAGGTCCACCTGGTTTTTCATCAGCGCGATCAGCGGGCTTACCACGATGGCGGTACCCTCGCACATCAGTGCCGGGAGCTGGTAACAAAGGCTCTTGCCTCCGCCGGTGGGCATGATCACGAACGTATCCTTGCGGTCCAGGACACTTTGCACGATTTTCTCCTGTTCACCCTTGAACTTGGTGAATCCGAAAAATTCCTCCAAGGCTTCCTTGGGGGAGAGGTCTATGTTGGTCATCTGCATGATATACGGCGGGGAGCGCGCCTGAATGGATTGATCGCTTAAAAGTAGGGCGATCCGGGGAAATGGCGGCCCGAACTTTGGATCTCTTTGGAAAGCCTACGGTCTGCTGAAAGGCATAATCACCCGCCCTTGGTTGAGAAACCGCGGCCTGGGCCGGTGGCCGCGGAAGGGCGCTTCTATCTTTGGCGCGGCCTTCTTTGGCCGAAGGTGTATGGCGGAACCAAGGAAGGAGCTTACGTTCCTGGAACATTTGGAGGAACTGCGTTGGACGCTGGTGCGTTCGGCCGCGGCCATTGTGGTTTTTACCGTTGTCGCCTTCATTTACAAGGACTTGGTGTTCGATACCCTGATCCTTGCGCCCCAACGGCCGGATTTCATCACCTACCGCATCTTCTGCCACATCGCCCAGCGGTTCGGGCTGGACCAGTCCTTCTGCGCGGACAGTACCGGGTTCACCCTGATGAACACCTCCATGGGCGGGCAGTTCATGGTACACATCATGGTTTCCTTTTCCATGGGGATCATCCTGGCCTTTCCGTACGTGCTGTGGGAGCTGTGGCGCTTCATCAAGCCGGGATTGGGCGGCAAGGAGCGGGGCTCCGTGCGGGGCGTGGTGTTCTTCGCCAGCCTCCTGTTCCTGCTCGGCGTGGCCTTCGGATACTACGTGCTGGCGCCCATGAGCATCCAGTTCCTGGGCACCTACAAGGTGAGCGATTCGGTGCCGAACATGGTGGACCTGAACAGCTACATCGGCACCATCACCTCCCTCACCTTGTGGACAGGCGTAGTGTTTGAACTGCCCATGGTGGTGGTGTTCCTGGCCCGCGTGGGCATTGTTGGCCCGAAATTCCTGAGCACCTACCGGCGCCATGCCTATGTGGTGATCCTGTTCATCGGGGCCATCATCACCCCACCCGACGTCACCAGCCAGTTGCTCGTTTCCATTCCGTTGATGGGGCTATACGAGATGAGCATCCTCCTTGCGGCACGCACGGAGAAAAAGCGGCTTCGTGCACAAGCAGCAGAAACAGGACCGCCGCGCCCATGAAGCACCCCCGGCAACTGTTGCTCTCCGTTTGCGCGGGATTTGCCGGGGTGGTGGCGGCCCCGGTGCTGATGGCGCAAACCACGCGCATCAACGGCGTGGTGACGGACGCCACCACCGGGGAGCCGCTCCCCTTCGTGAACGTAAGCTTCGTGGACAGCCGGGTGTCCACCAATTCGGACGTGGACGGCACCTATTCCTTCGATACCTACTACGCCACGGACAGCATCAGGGCGGTGAGCGTGGGGTACGAGCCGCTCACCGTGCGCGTAAAGCGCGATGCGGCACAGACGATCAACCTGCGGCTGCACACGGTAACGGAAAAGCTCCCCGACGTGGTGGTTACGTACAAGGGCAACCCTGCCTGGCCCATTCTGCGGAGGCTGGTGGCCAACAAGCCCGTGAACAACCGGGAAAAATTGGCGGCCTACCAGTATGAGGCCTACAACAAGGTGGAATTCGACCTGAACAACATCACTGAGGATTTCAAGAAGAAAAAGCTCTTCAAGGATTTCGCATTCATCTTCGACCATGTGGACACGGCAGGCGGCAAGCCCTTCCTGCCCATCTTCATGACCGAGGCGGTGAGCGACGTGTACTACCGCCAACACCCCAAGGTGCGGCGGGAAGTGATCCATGCCACCAAGGTGAGCGGCGTGGAGAACGAAAGCATCACGCGGTTCATGGGCGACATGTACCAGAACGTGAACATCTATGACAACTTCCTGGTGCTGTTCGGGAAGAACTTTGTAAGCCCGATAGCCGATGGCGGACGCGGGTTTTACGACTACCACCTGCTGGACAGCAACTGGGTGGGGCGCCACTGGTGCTACCTGATCGCCTTCAGGCCCAAGCGCGTGCAGGAGCTGGCCTTCACCGGCAGCATGTGGGTGAACGACACCAGCTATGCCGTATGCCGCATCGAGGCCACCATTGCGCCCGGAGCCAACTTGAACTTTGTGCAGGGGTTCCAGGTGAAACAGGAATATGATGAAGTGGCGCCGGAAGTGTGGCTGCTCACCAAGGACCAGCTGCTCGTGGACCTGAACGTGGTGCGGGACAAGGGCGAGCCGAACAAACATCCCGTGCAGGGCTTCTATGGAAGACGAACGGCCAGCTACCGCGATTTCGTGATCAACAAACCGATGCCGGATGCATTCTATTCCGGTGCGGACGAAGTTGTATTGGACATCGACCCGTTGAGCCTGGGCGCGGACTATTGGGACCAGCACCGGCATGAAAACCTGACCAAGCAGGAACTGGCGATCTACCACATGGTGGACACCATGAAAACCATCCCCCGGTTCCGCACCTACGTCGATATTGTATCGGCGATCACCACCGGGTACTACACCAAGGGCAAGATCGACCTTGGGCCATACTTCACCACGTACAGCTTCAATGCGGTGGAAGGGAGCCGCTTCCGGATCGGTGGCCGCACCAGTTCCAACTTCAGCACGCGGAAGGAACTTGGGGCGTATGTGGCCTACGGCACGCGAGACGGGCGCTTCAAGTTCGGGTTTGACGGCAAGGCCTTCGTCAGCAAGCAGTCGCGGCAGATCGTGGAACTGGGCTACAAGCAGGACGTGGAACAGCTCGGCGAAAGCGTGAACGCCTTCCGGCAGGACAACATTTTGAGCAGTGCCTTCCGGCGAACGCCGAACAACAAGCTCACCCTGGTGGAGGAAACCAAGGCCAGCTACCAGCGGGAATGGTTCACCGGGCTGGACAACACGGTGCTGCTGCGCTACCGCACGCTGTCGCCGCTGGGCGAGCTGGAGTACTTGCGGCCTGGGCCGGGCGGGGAGCCGCCCACCCGGATCAATTCCATCCAAACCGCCGAGGTGGCGCTGAACACCCGCTTTGCCTACAAGGAAAAGTATGTGAGCGGGGACTTTACACGGATGAGCCTCGGTACGAAGTATCCCACCCTGGAACTTCATTTGGCAGCTGGGCTTCCCCGATTGGCGCAAGGAGAGTACGGCTACCAAAAAATGGTGGCCCATGTGTACCAGCGCCTGCAATTGGGCGCCTTGGGCTGGATGCGGATCAATGCGGAGGCGGGCCGCGTGTGGGGCGATCTGCCTTATCCATTGCTGATCCTGCACAGCGGCAATGAAACGTTCTACTACGATGACCTCGCGTTCAACACCATGAACTACTTCGAGTTCATCAGCGACCGCTATGCGCAGCTTTTTGTGGAGCACCATTTCGAGGGCCTCTTCTTCAACCGGATCCCGTTGCTGCGCCGCCTGAAATGGCGCGAAGTGGTGGTGGGCAAGGCCGTGGTGGGCGAACTGGACCGGGCGCGCACCGAAAAGGAAATGCTGCTGCTGCCGGGCATGTACAGCCTTGACCAGGGGCCTTTCGTGGAAGTGTCCGCCGGCGTGGAGAACATCCTGAAGATCCTGCGCGTGGACGGCGTATGGCGCCTGAGCTACAACGATCACCCCGGCACCAACCTCTTCGCCTTACGTTTGAAGCTCGCCGTGAACTTCTAATGATCCTGCGCGCGGACCACATCGTGAAACGCTACAAACGCCGTACGGTGGTGGGGGGCGTGAGCGTGGAAGTACACCAGGGCGAGATCGTGGGGCTGCTGGGGCCCAACGGGGCCGGAAAGACCACCAGCTTTTACATGATCGTTGGCCTGGTAAAGCCCAACGAAGGCCGCGTGTTCCTAGACAAGACCGAGATCACCCACCTGCCGATGTACAAGCGGGCACAGCTCGGCATCGGCTACCTGCCGCAGGAGGCCAGCGTGTTCCGCAAGCTGAGCGTGGAGGACAACATCCGCGCGATCTTGGAGATGACGAAGCTTACCAAGGCGGAGCAATCGCGCAAGCTGGAGGGCCTGCTGGATGAGTTCAGTCTGCAGCATGTGCGCAAGAACATGGGCGACGTTCTCAGCGGGGGTGAACGGCGCCGCACGGAAATTGCGCGCAGCCTGGCCACCGAACCCAAGTTCATCCTGCTGGACGAGCCGTTCGCGGGCGTGGACCCCATCGCCGTGGAAGACATCCAAGGCATCGTGTCCCACTTGAAGGAACGCAACATCGGCGTACTGATCACCGACCACAACGTGCAGGAAACGCTCAGCATCACCGACCGGGCCTACTTGCTCTTCGAGGGCAAGATCCTCAAGCAGGGCACTGCGGAGGAACTTGCTGCGGACGAACAGGTGCGCAAGGTGTACCTCGGGCAGAATTTCGTGCTGCGCAGGAAGGTGTAGGGCATTGCCATGAAGCGTTGCCCTCCATTCACTTCAGAAACATTCCTTGCATTGTAGTTGAACTTCATGGCCACTCAAGAGGAAGTCCTGCTATGCCTTGAATGGACCGCCGTGGTGCTCAATGTTGCGTTCACGCTTTGCATTGCATGGGAGAAGCGCATTGGCTGGGTGCTCGGTTTTGTGGCTGGTTGCATCGGCGTTGGGCTCTATGCCTTGGCGCACACCTGGGCCATGAGCGTGCTCAACGGCTATTACATCATCATGGCGGTTTACGGTTGGTGGAGCTGGGGCCAAAAGGAAGACGACCGCATCCGCACGCAGCCATGGGCGTTTCATGCCGTGGTCATTCCAGCAGGCCTTGTGCTGGCCTACGCCACGGCTGTCTTGTTGGGCCAATACCTCAACGGCAGCTATCCGCACTTGGATGCCTTCGTCACGGTGTTCAGCTTCATCGCCACGTGGATGATGGCGCGCAAGTACATCAGCAATTGGGCCTATTTCATTGTGGCCGACAGCGTGTCCGTGTACCTCAACTGGCGCATTGGCTACATGGGCTATGCGGCGCTCAATGTGATGTACTTGGTACTGTCGGTGATCGGTTTGGTGAAATGGGGCCGGATGTTGGCCACGCAAAGAGATCCGGGCTAGCGCTTGATAAAGGTCGCTGACCTCCGGACTCCACCAGTCGCCACGCAAATGGTGTAGTTGCCGGCGGCCAAGTGGGTAATGTTCAGCGTGGCGGTTCGACCTGTGGCCGCCTCCGACAGGACCACGCGCCCACCTGCATCCACCACCTCCAGAACGGCAGAACTGGGTAGTGTTTCACCAAATGTCACAGTCAACCGGTCCTGGGCCGGATTGGGGAACACCTGCATCCCGGATCTGGCAACAATTCCATGGATGCCACTGGCAAGGATCGATTCAGCCGCATAGGGAATGTTCGTGCTGCCGTCCACGGTGAATTCGCCCCCGGCATACAGGCCGTAAGCATCGCTGATGAACAGGTTTTCCGCCAAAGCATTCACAGGGCCGTTGAAGGATGCCATCGGCGTGAAGTTGTCCGGAGCACCGGAGCAGTATGCCAAGCCTTGCCCGCTTTCCGTTCCCTGTTGAACGTTGAACGAACCGCCTGCATACACGCCGATGCCGTCCGACATCAGCGCTCGGATTTCAGCAATACCGGTTCCCGCCGTGATGTAGTCTGCCAAATTGGGCAGCAGTTCCTCCCAGGTGGAGGTCCCCACGCCTACGCGCGCCAAGCCGAACAACGGCGCCACGTTGGCGTACATGGCGCCACCAGCATACATCTCGCCATACATGTCGGTCATCAACACGTTCACCGTGCCGTTCAATCCTGCGCCCAACTGTGCCCAGCCGTTTGCGCCATATTGTGCCACGTGCAGGGCCGAAGTACCGGTGCTGCCTGTTGTGGAGGTGAACTGGCCGCCAGCTACCAAGTGCCCATCATGGAAGCTAAGTGCCAGCACAACGTCGTTGAAATATTCGCCTACGGTTTGCCAATTGTTTCCCACCAACCGCTGCACAAAGTGGTTGGTCCCCACAAAACCGGCGGAGGCACCGGCTGCATACAGCGTGTCATTGTGGGCGTACAGCGCGAAGATCTGTGGGAACTTGCCCTGGAACACGTTGGAAAAGCTCCATTGGCTGCCGTTCCAATGGGCGAGGTCGTTGCTGCCGCCAAGGCCGGAGCCGCCCAAGTAAATGTCGGTTCCCATCACGGCACCGCAGGTGATCGTGCCATCCACCCCATTTCCCAAAGCGCTGAACTCGTTGCCGTCCCAACGGGCCACGTTCTGCGCGGCCACACCACCCGCCATACTGAAATCACCGGCCACCACAATAGGTCCTCCTGCGGGCAGCATCACCTTTACAGGGCCATTGGTGCCACCTGCCATGGGCCACCATGTAGGCGGCGGCGGGCAAGGCAGGGCGGGCGGGGCACCAGATCCGAAGTTGGCCAGTGCAGCGGTTGCGGTGATCCATGAAAGGAGGAGGGTAAATGGTTTCCGCATGGTGAAAAGTGGTTTCATGGGAACAAGACGCAGCATGTTCCGATCTTGCTGCCCGGTTGCGAATTTATTTTGCCACGGGCCAGGATGTGGCTGACTCCGTTAAATTGAATGCGCAAGATTGTGGTTACCGGTCCGGAATGCAGCGGCAAGTCCACCTTGTCCCAAGCATTGGCGAAGCACTTTTGCGTGCAGTGGGTGCCGGAAATGGCGCGTCCGTACTTGGATGCGCTGGACCATCCATACAGCGAAGCGGACCTGCGGCACATCGCGGAACTGCAGTTGCGCACCGAGGTGGAGCGCGCCCTGGAGCACCCGTCCGCTGGCCTGCTGATCTGCGACACCGACCTGATCACCATCCGCATCTGGGGCGAGGAGAAGTACGGGCGGAGCGATCCGTGGATCGTGAAGCAAACGGAGGAACGCGCGTATGATCTGTGGCTATTGTGTACGCCGGATATTCCATGGGTGTACGATCCACAACGCGAGAACCCGCACGACCGTGACCGCTTGTTCGAGGTGTACCGGCAAACATTGGAGCGCTTGGGCAAGCGGTATGCGGTGATCAGCGGTGAAGAGGAAGACCGGTTGAAGCAAGCCGTGAACGCGATCATGGAATCCTCAGAGTCCCCTTCGGGAGACCGCTGAGGGAGCTGGTTGCATGCGATGGACGCGTTTTCGCGTCCATCCCGTCCATTCAAATCCATGTGAGCAACACGAGGAAGCAGCGGAGGCAGCAGTTGAAGACGATCTTCCGATCGGCCCTACCTTCGCCCCGTCTTCCACTGGGGTGCCCGTCTACGTGCGGTGCTGAGATCATACCCGATGAACCTGCGCAGGTAATGCTGCGAAGGGAAACTGCACCGGCCTTCCGGAGCACCTCCGTGCCAGACGCAACACACGGAGGAACATGCGCCGATCATTATTGCCCCATTTCGGTCTCTTGAACATGCTCCATCAAGGTCTCCCGCAGCGGACCTTGATGCTGCTGAATGCCCGGAACCTCAGGGTCCCCTTCGGGAGACCGCTGAGGGAGCAATTACAGATGCTCCCGCAAGGTCCGTTTAAACTGGCGCGAGCGTCCACGCTCGTGCCGGCATTGACAGCTATCCTCTTCACCACCACCCTCTCCGCCCAATCCAAGCTCAACGGTACGGTACAAGATGCCCAAGGCACTCCCGTGGCCTTCGCCAGCGTGCTGCTCGGTGAACAAGGGCGCCTTGCGCCCACCGATGTTCAAGGCGTCTTCCATGCCAAAGGCCTGTTCGAAGGTGGGCTGCGCATCCGTATCGGCGCAGTCGGCTATCAACCCAAGGACACGGTGATCGTCGTGGCGAAAGGCGACAATACCATACGGCTAACGCTGGCACGCAGCATCACCGAGCTCGCCGCCGCCGAAGTCACCGCCCTGCGCGCCGGCAACCGCGCGCCCTTCGCAAAAAGCACGCTCACCGCTGAGGAGATCGCCGCAAAGAACACCGGCGTTGACCTGCCTTATCTCTTGGACATGCTCCCCAGCGTGGTGGCCGGCAGCGACGCGGGCACCGGCATCGGCTACACGAACATGCGCATCCGTGGCAGCGATGCCACCCGCACCAACGTCACCCTCAACGGCGTGCCCTTCAACGATGCCGAAAGCCAGGGCGCCTTCTTGGTGAACCTGCCCGACCTCGCCTCCAGTGCGGAGGACATCGAGGTGCAGCGCGGCGTGGGCACCAGCACCAACGGCCCGGGCGCGTTCGGCGCCAGCGTGAACCTGCGCACCACCTCCGTGAAGCGCGAAGCCTGGGGCCTGATCGAAGCCGGTGGCGGATCCTTCAACACGCAGCGCTATTCCGTCAGCGCCGGCACGGGCCTGATCAACGAGCGCTTCAGCCTGGATATGCGCCTCTCGTCCATCACCAGCGACGGCTACATCGACCGCGCCACCGCCGACCTGAAGAGTTATTTTCTGCAAGGCGCATGGATCGGCAAGACGCACTCGCTCCGCTTCATCACCTTCCGTGGCAAGGAGATCACCTACCAGGCCTGGGATGGCGTGCCGCGTGACACGTTG
>JAFDZY010000484.1 GCA_018266685.1 Bacteroidota bacterium | reverse complement strand
TGTCGCTGGTCTCCTTGCTCATGTTCTTGCCGCAGGCGCTGCCGGCACCGTGCGCGGGGTACACGATCACGTCATCGGGCAGGGTCATGATCTTGGTGTGCAGCGAATCATAGAGGTGGCCGGCCAGGTCTTCCATGGTGATGCTGCCCGCCTTCTGTGCCAGGTCAGGCCGGCCCACGTCGCCGATGAAGAGGGTATCGCCGCTGAAGATGCAGTGCGGCTTCCCGTTCTCATCCAGCAGCAGGTAGGTGGTGCTTTCCAAGGTGTGCCCCGGCGTATGCAGCACCTTGATCGTCACCTTTCCGAGCTTCAGTTCCTCGCCGTCCGTGGCGATGTGCGCGGGGAAGTCGGTCGTGGCGGTGGGCCCGTACACGATGGTGGCACCGGTGCGCTTGGCCAAGTCCACGTGGCCGCTCACAAAGTCCGCGTGGAAGTGCGTCTCCAGCACGTACTTGATCTTGGCGCCGCTTTTTTCCGCGCGGTCCATGTAGGGCTGGCTTTCGCGCAGCGGATCGATTACCGCCGCTTCGCCGTTGCTTTCAATGTAGTAGGCGCCTTGTGCCAGGCAGCCGGTGTAGATCTGTTCAATTTTCATGGGATGGATTGGATTGGTTCACCACAGAGGCACAGAGGGTAAGCGTTTTACTGGTCGGCGCGATCGCGATCCGCATTTCTCTGTGTTCTCTGTGCCTCTGTGGTGAAGAAATTCGAAGTTATCCGTTCAAGGTGTAAAGTTCGCGCAACAGGATGTATGTGCCCATGGCCAGGACAAACCAGCCGAACGCCGGACGCAGTTTTGCATTGCTGGTGCGCTTGCTGAGCCGGGCCCCAACAACGATGCCGAGCATGGCCAGGGCCAGGAAGGGCAGCAGGATCGTCACGTGGTCGGCCAAATGGACGTGCCGGTCGCCGAGGAAGCCGATGAAGGAGTTCACGGTGATCAGCAGGAGGGAGGTGCCCACGGCGCGTTTCATGTCCACCCCGGCCAGCAGTACCAATGAGGGCACGATCAGGAAGCCGCCGCCTGCTCCCAACACGCCGGTGAGCAGGCCCACCAGCAGGCCGATGAGCAGGAGGGAGGGCAGGTGGCGGCCGCCGTTTTCAGCAGGTGCGGAGAGTTTCCTGCCGCGGATCATGGAGGTGGCGGAAAGCAGCATCACCACGGCGAAGAGCGCCAGGATGGCCTCTCCCTTGCCCACGGCCACGCCGCCCATGTGCAGCAGCGGGTCCGGCAGGGCGGGCACCAACCAGCGGCGCGTGGCATACACGCTGAGGATGGACGCGGCGCCGAAGATGCCCGCGGTGCGCCACTCGATGTTGCCTTGGCGGTGGTGGCTGAAGATGCCTGCCCCGCTGGTGGCCCCCACAATGAACAGCGAGAGGCCCGTGGCCGTCACGGGGTCTTGACCGAAGAGGTACACCAGGATGGGCACGGTGAGGATGGAGCCGCCACCGCCCAGCAGGCCCAGGGAAAAGCCCATCAGCACGGCACCGGCGTAGCCGAGCAGTTCCCAGCTCATGGCAAAGGCAGGCGGAATGATGGAAGCATGGGCGCAAACCTACTGGGAAGCGGTGAACGGGTTTGTACTTGTTCATCATAGGGGTTTGACCGCTGTGGTCACACCGGAATGAAGGAATCAAGAGGCATGACCGGATGTTCCATGCGATATTTGGCCAACGCACACCAACGAAATTGCTCTGAACATGCACGCTGACAACCTTGATAAGTGGGCAGCCTTGGCCACATCCGCCCTGTACACCTACGTTCCGCGCATTCTGCTCGCCTTGCTGGTATTGGCCGTGGGCCTTTTCATCATCAAGTTGATCATGCGCGGGGTGCAGCGCATGATGGCCGTGAAGCACGTGGACCACACGCTCCAACGGTTCTTGTCCAGCTTGGTGGGCTGGGGCTTGAAGATCCTGCTCTTTGTAAGCGTGATCCAGATGCTGGGCGTGGCCACTACCTCGTTCGTGGCCATCATCGGTGCGGCGGGCCTGGCGGTGGGCCTGGCCTTGCAGGGCACGCTCGCCAATTTCGCCGGGGGCGTGCTGATCCTGCTGTTCAGGCCGTACAAGGTGGGCGACCTGATCGAGGCGCAAGGGGTCACCGGGCATGTGAAGGAGATCCAGATCTTCACCACCACGCTGCTCACGCCGGAGAACAAGCTGGCCATGGTGCCCAACGGGGCCATGGCCAATGGAAACATCATCAACTATTCCGCCGAGGGACGCATCCGGGTGGACCTCACGTTTGGCGTGGCTGGTGACACCTCCATCAGCGAGGTGCGCCGGATCTTGGTGGAGGTGATGAAGGCGGACCCCAAGGTGCTGGGCGATCCCGTGCCGGGGGTAACCGTGAGCAAGCTCAACCCGGAGGGCACGGAACTGGCAGTGCGTCCGTGGTGCGCCCCGGAACACTACTGGGACGTGTACTACGGCACCTACGAGCGCGGGCAGGAGGCGCTGCGCAAGGCAGGCGTGCAAGGCCCGCGCGGTGGCATCAACGTATACTCCAGGCAGTAGGGCCTTCGGGGAATCACATCACCGCGAACAGCGCCGGGCCAAACTCGCGTGCCTGGTACTTGCGCAGGCCGGGTACGGCCTGCAACGCGGCCATGTCGGCCGGCTTGGCACGGGCGATGTCGGTGAGCAACTGGTTGGCGGCGATGATGCCGGGCCGCAGCTCATAACGCGTGGCCAGCTCATCGCGTACGGTCTTCAGCCGTTTCAGGCGCTCGTCGAATGCGGGGTCGCGGGGCCAGCGCTTGGGGCGCTCAGTGCGGGGCCATTGGTCCTTGGGCACGGCCAGGCCGCGTTCCATGGCAGCCAGGATGTCCGTTGCATGCTTCTCCATGATCGAGGGGCCGATCCCCTTCAGTGCAGCCAGTGCAGCCGGGGATGAAACCGGTTGCCGGCTCAGGGCCAGCATCACCTCATTGCCAAGGACCATGAAGGGGGCACGGTCGATGCGGGAGGCCACGCTGTCGCGCCAGGCGTGCAGTTCGCGCAGGATGGCCAGCTCCTTCGGGCGCAGGGCCTTGGCACCTTTGATGCGCAGGAAGGCCGGCGTTTGGTCGTCGTGGGCCAGGAAGGGGATCTCGGTGAGCAGCTCAAATTCCTCCAGGGCCCAGTCCATGCGGCCCAGTTCGTTCAGCCGTCCAGCCAGCACATCGCGCAGGGCGATCAAGTTCCGGGTGTCCATGGCGGCATATTCCAACATGCCGGGCGTGAGCGGCCGCTTGGTCCAGTCAGCCTTCTGGTAGCGCTTGTCCAACTGGATGCCGAAGTACTTCTTCATCAGCGAGGCCAAGCCCAGCTCGGGTTCGTTCACCAGCTCGGAGGCAATGAGCGTGTCGAAGATGTGGCGCACACGAAATCCGTACATGCGTTTGAGCAGGCGCAGGTCGTAGTCGGCGTCATGGATCACCGTCTCATTGCCTTCGGTGCCTAACAGCTTGCCCAGCGCACCCATGTCGGGCAGCGCTAACGGATCCAGCAACCAGGTGTCCTTGCGGTTGCTGAGCTGGATCAGCCCGATGCGTTCGTGGAAGCGGTGGAAGCTGCTGGCCTCGGTGTCCAGCGCCAAGGTGGTCTCGCCGGACAGCCGCGCCATCAGGTCCCGCATGGGGCCGGGTTCGGCAATCAGGGGAGCTTCGGCCATGGTGGACTGCAAACGAAGTGGGTTCTGAAAGGATGAAATGGGAAGGCTGGAATAGGATGAAAATGAAGCTGCCGCAGAATATGGGTTGTATGTTCAGATGTATTTGTCCCCGCTGCCCGCAGTGAGTTCCGCCACGATGGTCTTAATCTTCTGCTCGTCCTGCTTGCGGCACACCAGCAGCACGTCGTTCGTGCTCACCACGATGTAGTCGTCCAGGCCCTGCAGCACCACCAAGCGGTCATCCTGCACATGCACCATGTTGTCCGCCCCGTCATGGACGAACACCTTTTTCCCCGTGCCGGCATTGCCGTTCTGGTCCTTGGGCAGGTGTGTGTACAGGCTTCCCCAGGTGCCCAGGTCGCTCCAGCCGAAGTCGCTTGGAAGCACGAATACGTTCTTGGCCTTCTCCAGCACGCCGTAGTCAATGCTTAGGTTTTGGCACAGCCCGTAGGCCTTGTTGATGAAGGCCGCTTCGTCCTTCGTCCCATACGTGTCGTTTCCTTCCGCGAAGAGCGTGCGCATTTCGGGCAGGTGTGCTGCGAAGGCGTTATCGATGCTGGCGGCGGACCAGATGAAGATGCCGCTGTTCCAGAGGAAGTCGCCGCTGTCCACGAAGCGCTGGGCGGTGGCCAGGTCCGGCTTTTCGGTGAAGGTTTTTACGCGCTTCACGCCCGGTGCCGTGCCGTTGTCGCCTTCGTCGTATTGGATGTAGCCGTATCCGGTGTCGGGCCGGTTGGGCCGGATGCCGAGCGTGACTAGGCATTCCGCGCCGGCAGCCTGTTCCAGGGCGATGCCCATGCGTTCACGGAAGCCCGCTTCATCCAGCACCAAGTGGTCGCTGGGGGCCACGATGATGAGTGCTTTTGGGTCGCGCTTGCGGATCACATGATAGGCATAAGCGATGCAGGGTGCGGTATTGCGGCGGTCCGGCTCCAGCAGCACCTGTTGCGGCCCCAACTGGGGGAGTTGCTCGTGTACCAGCGGTGCGTAGTCCGCATTGGTCACCACGAAGATCCGTTCCGGGGGGCACAAGGGCAGGAAGCGGTCGAAGGTTTGCTGGATCAGCGTGCGCCCGGTGCCCAGAAAATCCAGGAATTGTTTGGGGCGGCGGGTGCGGCTCATGGGCCAGAACCGGCTTCCGATGCCGCCGGCCATGATGACGCAATAAGTGTGTGATTCGTTCATTGCTTGCTTGTGGCAACCTCCCTCAGGAGGCGCGGCGCACCACCAAGGGGTGCTCCAGTTGGACCTCCGCAGTGGGGTCGATCAAGTATACGCGGCGGTTGTTCAGGCAGCTGCAGCGGAAGCGCTTGCGTAACTGTTTTCCCTTCACGAAAATCTTGTCGTTGAAGCCGAAAACGGTGTTTTCCTCCAGTTCCTCCAGGAAGGGCCGCGGGGCATGGTCGTAACGGCGCAGCACGCGCATCAGGCCGTGGTCCGTGCAACTGCTGCTGGGCGCGTCGTGCAGGTGCA
>JAFDZY010000483.1 GCA_018266685.1 Bacteroidota bacterium | reverse complement strand
CAAGGGCTGGCCTTCGTAGGCTTGGAAGTGCTGGGCTACTACAGCATGCACGAAATAATCGCGGAGCGCAGAGGCGCATACCAGGCGGAGGTGCTCGTCGAAGGTGATGAGGCCACGATCGAATGCGCGGTCGTGGAGGGTAATCCCCGGACTTGAGCCGGGGTGAGGGCGATGCCGTTTTGGGGATCGAGGCGGTGTTCGGCGGCTTCGCTCCACGGGATGATGTGGGAGGCCACCAAGAGTTCGCGGATGGGCAGGCCCGTTACGGCACAACGGCTACCGTAGGCGTTGAGGACGGCTTGGCGGAAGAAGCGTTGGCCGCGACGGACTTTCACGGAGGAAATGGATTCCGTGGGGCCTTCTGGTGGGTGTATCACAGTGATTGATTCCGGGCGCACTTCGATCGGTTGTTCGGTATCGCCGGTAAGGAGGTCGGCGAGCAGGGCTTCGCTTTCCGGTGCCATGGTTTCGTACGCTTGATGGAACTCCGCCCACACTGTACGGTCCAATGCACTGGCACCGGTCAGCCCTTTGATTCCACGCGCTGCCAAACGCTCATCAAGTGAAGCAAGATTGCTCAACTTCATGGCGATGCTGCCGGGTGTGCGGCCCATGCGCTCCGCGATCTGGATCAGCACCGGATTGCTCTGGTCAAACTTGCCGAAGGGAATCTTCTCGTATAGGTTCAGAAGGACCAGCAGTTGGTCGCGTGTCCATGGGATGCGGGTAGTCATCGCACTCATTCTTCAATCAGAGCTTGTTTCATCATGCGCCTTTCCACCATCATGCTCAACAACAGTCCAATCAGGCAGTAGCTCGCAAATAGGTAGAAACCGGCCTTTAGTTCGGAATCATTTGTGGTGAAAACCTGCACATTACTACTTGCAGCAGTAATCTGTGTAAGCTGACTGTTGATCACACCATTGAAGCCGATATATGACATGAATATTGCCACCACCATTACGTCAGCCATGCTCCATTTCCCACTCTTGAACACGAGGAATCGATGTAGCCAATGAGTGGGTCGTCTGTTCTGCATAATGGAAATGATGGTGGCGATGAGCTTGGAGATTGGAAACAAAACGCTGAAAGCGAATACCAAGAATGATACAAGGACCAATCCAAATCCACCGTTCTTGAGAAGGAGCCATACGACTTGTAGGATGCTCTTGCTTTGAAAAAACAATACTTGGTTCTTGAATTCCACTGGTTCGCCAACCAGCTTGAATGAGAAGCTTGATATAGTCGCTTCGATATCAATCATTGGCATGGCCAGTCCTGCAAGCAACAGCATGGCCGCGCAGGCTACCATGATCCCAAGGTCTGGCGCGCTGCAATCACCGCCTGCCAGAAGAAGCGTAAGCAGCATAGCCATCGCCACCACCAAGAGATAAATGAAAACGAGTTCGTTCCTATTGATGCGTTCCGTTTGAAAATCAACGTTGGTCAGGAACATTTCCTTGGAAGCGGCTCCATATTTCGCCATGATGTCATCGTACTTCGAATAATCTACTTGCCCTACCGTCTTATCCGCCATATCGTTGAACTGTTTGATCAGGTATCCCCTAAGCTCCTCTCTGTTCCGTGGATCATTCAGGAATTCGAGGACTTGATCTGCAAAGTGTGGCACCCTTTCCCTCATTCGATGGGTAACACCAACCAGGTCAGAAATCAAACTTTGAAAGAACCCGGCGATCGATCGTGAGCCGCGTTGCTGGATGTCCTGATCCAACTGGTCCACAACGCTGTACAACAGGTCCTCGATTTTCCGTTTCATCTCGGGCCGGTTCTCCTTGGTGATTTTTAGTTCCCGGATTTTCTTGGTAATGACTTCTGCAATGATCCTCTTCCATTCATCAACGTTAAACAACCCGTACTTGACGTGGCTTATCTCAACCTTATCGCGCTTCAACTCCGCCTTTCGTGCTTCCAACGCTCCGATTCGCAGGCAGCAGAAGCCAATGGCAACCATTACGCAGATCAGGAATACACGTCTCCACATGGTTCTGGCTTTTCTGCCGCAATATCGCTAACCTGGCAGAATGAAAGTCGACAAGGAATACGTCATCCGCCTCAATGGGTTCGATCTGGGCCAAGTGATCGATGGGCTGGAAGTACGCGCCGATGCGTGGCGAATGACCGCCAACTACCTCGAAACCGGCGAAGCACCGGAGGGGTTTGTGATCGAGGAATGCGATGATGCCGAGGAGGCTCGGAAGCTCGAAGGGCACTACCGCCGCATCATTGGAACGTTGATGGAACAGATGGAAGGTCAACGCTGAGCGACCAGGCCGCGCAGAGGGCCAATGCCGGCGTGCACTCGTGGTGATGACAAGCGTGAACGGGTCATAGTGCCCACCTTCGCCTCATGGAAATCCCCTTGGACCATTTTGAGCAGCTGATCGACGAGCGCATCCTGGAGCGCGGGCTGAAGTACTTCGAGCGCGGCGCGGTGGAGGAGCCGGAAGAACTGGAACCGGGCCTGTACGAGGCCGTGGTGCAAGGCAGCGAGGATTATACGGTCAGCGTTCGGTTGAAGGGAAACGCCGTCACGGAACATGCCTGCGACTGCCCGTATGAGGGCCCCGTGTGCAAGCACGTGGTGGCGCTCCTCTTCGAACTGCAACAAAACGTGCTTCACCTGCCCAAGCAAGGAAAGGGGCGAAAGAAAGCCAAGAAGCCCACTGTGGCCGAGCAGGTGGACCGTGCCCTGACAGAACTGCCACACAAGGAATTGGTCGCCTTCGTGCGCGACCGGTGCATGGCCGATGGCGCGTTCCGCAAGCAATTCCTGGTGGCCTGCGCACCGCAAGCCATCACCGGCGACCGCAAGGACCACCTCAAAAGCCTGCGGGCCGGACTGCGGGCCGTGGCCGGGCGTGGCGGGTTCTTTGGCTGGGACGACACGTACGCGGCCGCCGCCGTGCTGCATGACATGGTGGACCAGGCCCGCACGCTGATCAAGAAAGGCCACCCGCAACGCGCCCTGCCGATGATCAGCGCGGTGATCGAAGCCGGCGCGGAGGCCATGGAGCACGCCGACGACAGCAACGGCGACATCGGCGGAGGCATCGAATCGGCCATGGAGCTGCTTGATGAACTGGCACGGGCGGAGCACGAGGAACCGTTCCGGAAGGAACTGCT
>JAFDZY010000482.1 GCA_018266685.1 Bacteroidota bacterium | reverse complement strand
GCCGAGCGCGAACACGGCCCCACTGTTGTGGGTGCTGGTGAAGCTGGCCAGGGTGCAGTTGTCAGCAGCCGTGGGTGCTGTCCATGTGGCGGTTGCATCACAAGCGGCACCGGCGCTGAGGCTGATGTTGCCGGGGCACCCGCTGATCACGGGATCCGTGTCATCGGTCACGGTGACATCGAAGGAGCAGGTGCTTTGGTTGCCTGCCGCGTCCTCAGCGCTGTAGGTCACGGTGGTGGTGCCCAAGGGGAAGGCATCACCGCTGTTATGGTCGCTGGTGAAGCTGGCCAGGGTGCAATTGTCGCTGGCCGTGGGCGCGGTCCAGGTGGCCACTGCGGTGCAAGCCGCACCTGCGCTGAGGCTGATGTTGCCCGGGCATCCGCTGATTATGGGATCGGTATCGTCAACCACGGTGACCGTAGCTGTACAATCGTCGGTCAACCCGCCGTTGTCGGTAACCGTGAGTGTTACGGTCAGCGTGCCGATGTCGCTGCAATCCACCGAGGTTACATCCACGCTCATGGAGGCGATGGTGCCATCGAGGTCGTTGCTGCCGTTGTCGATGAGCGCCGGTGTGATAGTGGCGTTGCCAGCGGCATCTAAGTAGATCGTGGCGGCTTGGCAAATGGCCACCGGAGGCACGTTCTTAGTGATGGCGGCCGAGAATTCCGAAGTATTGTTCGTGGCGATGTTGGTGGCCGTTGCGGAAACCACATGGCCGTTGGCCAGGGAAACCCCGGTAAGGGTGGTGTTGATCGTTGCATTGCCGGTGCCATCGGTGGAAACGATATCGAAGCCTATAAAGGTTTCACCTTCACCATGGCCGGAGGGATCTGCAACGGGTGAGGAGAAGAATTCCACGCGGAAGCTGCTGCTGATCGTGCTGTTGAGGGTGCCTGTGATGGTGGTGTTGCCTCCGCTGCTTGTGGCGCTGGTGAGCACGGGGAAATTCTGCAAGGCATTGGGCCCTCCGTCGGCATCTCCGGCATCATTCGCCGTCACGCCGTCCGCGTTCAGGTCGATTCCCAGGTCGCCATTGTCGTAGATCCGGTTTCCCAGCAGGCGGTTGCCGGAACTGCTGGCGGAGCTCACCCGTACTCCCCTGAACTGGTTGTTGGCAATGATGTTTCCTTCGCCGGTGCCGGTGCCGCCGATAAGGTTGCCGGTCGGTCCTCCAATGATGCGCACTCCGTCCAGTCCATTTCCGGCGGCAGTGGTGCCATTGGCAAGCACACCGATCCAGTTACCCTTGATCTGGTTGCCCGTGCAAGGTGTATTGGCGAGCTGCACACCGGTGGAAGAGTTGCCGGAAATGATGTTCCCCTGGCCCGGAATACCTCCGCCAATTAAGTTGTTTGATGTACCGCTGATGGAGATTCCTTCTGCATTCCCGATCACGGCGCTTCCGGTTGCATCAGTGCCGATGTAGTTTCCTTGGATGATGGAGTTGCCTGATCCGGAGTCGGAGTTGATGCCAGCACCGGCATTGCCACTGATGATGTTCCGACCTGACGGGGTGCTGTTGCCGATCTGTGTGCCAGTGGAGTTGTTCCAATACCGGATCCCGGAAATGCCGTTGCCGATCGCCGCAGTGCCATTGGCCGCAATACCGATATAGTTTCCCAGGATCTTGGTGCCGGTGGCCGAAAAGTTCATGAACACGCCATTGCCGCTGTTGCCACTGATGACGTTGCCTGCCCTTGCAACTGATCCGCCAATGGTATTGTTTGCCACGTTGTCATGCAAGTGGATGCCATGGTCGACATTGGCCAACACGACTGCCCCGGCTGAATTGGTGCCGATGTAATTGCCCAAAATTGTATTGTCGTGGGCCCCGTCCTGAAGATTGATCCCGCTTTCATCATTGCTGCTCACCACGTTGCGGTCCGCAGCCGAGGTGCCGCCAATGGTGTTGTCATGTGCGTCATTCCCTATCCAAATGCCATGCTGTCCGTTGCCCAAGGCACCGGTGCCTGTGGCGGTTACTCCGATCAGGTTGCCGATGATGGTGGTGTTGGCCACGTCATCGAGCGTGACCCCATGGTGTGCGTTACCGCTGATCTGGTTCTCTTGGATCAAGGTGTTCAATGCACCGGTACCAAGGGAGATGCCGTAGTTCGTGTTGGGTATGGCGGCCGTGCCGGAGGCGTTGGTGCCGATCCGGTTGTTACGGACCAGGTTGTTGTCCGTGCCGGCGTAGAGCATGTACACCCCGTTCGTATTGCCGGAGATCAGGTTGCCATGGGCAGTTGTGGCCCCGCCAATGATGTTGCCAGCGCCTTCGCGGACCAGTACACCCTGACCTCCATTGCCAATGGCTGCCGTGCCGGCCAAATTTGTACCGATGTAGTTCCCTTCAACGCGGTTGTTGTCCGCGCCGTCGCCGGTGATCCATACGCCGTCGTAGGTGTTGCCACTGATATAGTTCCTGGCTCCTGCC
The DNA here is from genome assembly GCA_018266685.1 of Bacteroidota bacterium. Taxonomy (GTDB): domain Bacteria; phylum Bacteroidota; class Bacteroidia; order Flavobacteriales_F; family PHOS-HE28; genus PHOS-HE28. The sequence continues at coordinate 40,224 of JAFDZY010000482.1, read as the reverse complement.
GTAGTCCCGCCGATGATGTTGCCGGCGCTGTTTTCCACCACAAGCCCGTACTGGTTGGGGCGTGCTGCTCCGGCTCCATTGATTCCAATGCGGTTGCCAAGCACCTGGTTGGTCGCGCTCCCTGCACCGATGTGAACGCCGAAGCCATTGGTATTGCCGGCCACTAGGTTGCCTTCGCCGGAGTTGCCACCACCAATGATGTTCCCGGTGGAACCGGTCGAGATCACAATGCCGCCATCACTGTTCGCCAAGGAGGCGAATCCGTCCGCCGCTAGGCCCACGATGGTGTTCACCACCCGGTTGTTGTCGCTGCCGCTGCGGATCGCTATTCCATCATCGTTATTCCCGGAGCACACGGTGCTCACGCCTGGTTGCCCGATCACGTTGCCGTCGGCATTGTACAATTGGATCCCGAAGTGGTTGTTTGGGATGGCGGCATTGCCGGCGAGGTTGGTGCCGCTATAGGTGCCAATGATGGTGTTGTCATTGCTGCCTTCCACCAGGATGCCGTCGTTGTCGTGCCCGCCGATCACGTTCAGGCGGGCGGGGTCGTTCATGCCGATGAAGTTGGTGTTGGCACCGTTTTGAAGCACAATGCCGTTGGGTTGGCTGCAGATCGCGGCGGAGCCCGCCAGGTTCACGCCGATGCGGCTGTTCACTACCTGGTTGTAGGAGGCATCAGCGCCATCGATCACTATGCCGCCCAGCGCGTTCCCGGCGATCACGTTGGGCTCGGCTACATAGGGGCTGCCGATGTTTGCCAAGTCCGTATTGTTGATCCAAATACCGGCACCGCCGTTGCCGCCGCACGTAATGCCATCCGGCATTAGGCCGATATGGCATGCCGAGATCTCCGTGCCTTCGTTGTTGATGAGCACCCCGTGCCCCGCGAACCCGGTAATGCTCAGACCATAGATGGCACTCCACGCCTGTTCAATGATGAATCCGTCGGCACCGGCACCTGCTGCACCACCGGCGATGTGTACTGCCGGTGTGCCCGTGTAATCGGGGTCACTCCTTCCTTCCAGTACTATCCTGGTTTGCAGGTTGGGAAATGGCGAAGAAGGAGTGATGGTTTGCGGCCCTGCGCCGGGCAGGTTGAAGTAGATATAGTTCGGTGTCCAGGCATCCAGGTTGTTGTTGGCCGCAATGATGGCTTCTCGCAGGCTGATGCCGTCCGAACCGGGGCCGGCCACCAGGTCCATGATGGAAGCCGTGTTGCCGTTCACCAGGTCGCTGGTATTGGTCACTATCGGGCGGCCATAGTAGCAGGCCACGTTCTGTGCAAGTTCGGAGGTGTTCCCGTTGTTTTGGTTGGTGGCGGTGCAACTGATCATGGTGCCGGCCGGAATGTTCAACCAAGTCCCCGCAGTGGCGTGAAGCAGTAAATTGCCCGCGCCATCGGTGGGGCCGTTGCAGGCACCGATCCATTGTTGGCCTTCACCGTATCCGCTGCCGTCGGGATTTGCGTTGGCATAGAATGCGAAATGGTACCAGGTGTTTGGCGCACCGGTGAAGGAAAGGCGTACATAAACCCGCCCGTCCTGGTCCGTCATGGCCTCTTGGATCACCGGGTAGTTCTGCCCGTCGTTCGGGCCGGAGTCGGCATCCCCGGGGTCATTCGCGGTTACGCCGTCGTTGCCCAGGTCGATTCCCAAGCCCCCATTGCCCCAGATCATGTTGCCGTAAAGCGTGTGGTGATCCGTGGTGGCTCCGACAATTGCAATGCCAGCGCCCGTGGCACCCGTGATGTAGTTGTAACAGCAGCCGTCCGATCCCACCTCGCTCCAAGTGGAGCCACCTTCAAAACGGATGCCTTGCTGGAATCCGCCGATCACCGTCGTGCCGTCCGCACTGAGCCCAATACGGTTTGCACGAATGTAGTTCTGCGTGGCGCCAACACCTGAAAAACGAAGCGCCGCACCGGCGGTGGCACCGGAGAACTGATTGCCGTATTCAGGCCCCCACCCGCCAACTTCCGCATTCGGCCCTGAAACGACCACGCCATTGCCGGTTCCACTGGCGGCGGTGCCCGTGGCATTGGTGCCGATGAAGTTGCCGTAGATCCGGGTGTAGCCCGCTCCAGCTTGTATGTGGATCGAGTTTGTGGTGAAACGGTTCAATACCAGGCCTTGGATGATGCAGTTGGATGCATTTATTGTGAGGCCGGCGGCTACGGTGTTGTTGCCGCTGACCTCAATGAGAAGCACGGCGTTGTTGCCGGGATTGGCGTTGTTCCATGCACTGCCCGGCTGCGTGTAGCCATCAATGCGCAATTGCTCAGTGATGGTGGGCAGGGCGCTGGCCAAGGTGATGGTTCTTACCCCGGCCCCCGGAATGGAGAACGCAATGGTGTCCGCTCCCGGTGTGCTGTTTGCGTCGGTGATGGCCTGGCGCAGAGTCCCTGCGCCGGCATTGGCCATGCTTGTTACGGCGAAGGTTGCAGCCTGGGCTTTCGGCGCGAAGATTCCAACCAGCAACGTGGTTGCCGCTCCACACGCCAGGAGCTGTTTCCTTATTGCACGAAGTTGAATCCAGTGGGCTGGGGTCATAGCTGTCAGCATACCGCCGAAACACAAAGCCAACGGAGGGTAGGCCGTGTGGCGAATGCATCGGATGCGGCTTTATACTGATTTGGTCGACGATGGTTGCATCTTTGTCGATGTTCTACGCCGATCCACGGCTTCCTTGCCTGTGGTGTAGGTACAGCCAGTGCTTGACACTTTACTGATACGGTGGCAAAGAAGCGGTCCTTGCCGGTAATTCGTGAAGAAGTAATGAAGTGGGGAAGCTGCGCCCATCTTCACTGCTTCTCTTCTTCACCATGACGGACGCCAATCGGGGAGACCGGATCTTCATCACCGGCTCAGTAATCAAACCGGACAAACGAAAATCCGGCCATGCCTGCAACCAACTGGTGGGGCAGCGGGCAGAACCGGGCAATGTTCTCCGCAGCGGGCTATGCTTTTGGTCCGCCCTGGCACACCTCAATGTTGATGCCAGTCAATTCGGTGAATGTGTCTGCTGCTTCCTGCATGAACTCATCGCCATCTTCCACATACCAGGCAATTCGGTATCCTTTCCGGTCTTGCATGGCCTTCTTGATCTCCATCAGCAGCAGGTACAAGGCCTTCAGCGAGCTGGAGTTGAAGTAGGGGAGGTTGAACTCGAAGGTGCAATCGGCCGGCAGCTCGCTCCCATTGCGGATAAGCCACTCCATGATGGGCCGGTAAAAATTGCTGGCGTTCTCAGGGATGGAATGGCCTGATACGATGAACTTGGCATCCTGCGGTTGGTAGGATACCGCAGGGGTGTTCCTGGTTGCCGCTATGTTCAGTTCTTCCATGGATCAGATTTTTGTTCGTTCCAAGGATGCTGAAACTTCGGACCGGCAGATGAAGAGGTCGTTGTCCACCGGTTCTGCATAGGCCCGGATCTGGTTGCCCGATTTACGTGCGATCTGGAGCATGCCCAGCCCTGCGCCGCCTTTATCACCAAAGCCTTCTTCCTGCATCTGTTGCTTAAATGCAGCGTTTACCTCCTCCGGGGTCATCCGGGCAATGTCCGCCACGGATTTGAGCAGGCGCTCGGCATCGCTGCCGACCGCGCGGTTGGTGACCTGAACGATCAGTTCGCCATTGGCAATGTGCCAGGTGAAGTCAACGTCTGAACCCACGTTGTAGCGCTGGGCATTGTCCAGGAGCTCCAAGGCTATTCCCACAAGGCGCTTCAGGTCGCTCCGTTTCCCCAAATTGTACAGGGCGATGCACTGCAGCAGGGTAATTAGTTGGACACGCACCTCACTGCTTAGTTGGCCTTGGTATTCAAGCAGGTTCTTGTTCATCTTGTCCAGTGCTTTCGGTCAGGCGGCATACCGCAGCCCGATCAGTAGTACGTCATCGGTTTGGGATTGGTTGCTTTTCCAGGCCTCAAACTCGCGCTCAGCTTCCTGCTTCACCAATGCCATGTCCATGGTGGCGGTCCGCTCCAAGAGCTCCGTAAGGCGCTTGGAGGAGAATTTCTTGTCGCCTTGTTCCCCCCCGAATTGGTGAATGATGCCATCGCTGAACAGGTAAAGGGCATCCCCGTTCCGGAGGTCCATGTGGTGGTCCTGATAACCTTGCTTGCGTTGGTACCGGTCGTCACCCAAGGGTAATACATCACCTTTGAACCGGGTTGCATGGCCGTTCCTCACCAACACCAAGGGGAGTTGTGCACCGGCAAAGCAGAGCGTTTGCTTGCGGAGGTCCATGCAGCACATGCCAATGTCAAAGCCATCGTTGTAGAGGCCGCCTCCCGTGCGCTCGTTCATCACCTTGCGCACATGTTCATGCAACCGGTCCAACAGGGCGCCGCTGGTCAACGTCGGGTTTTGCAAAAGGAGTTCGTTCAGTCCGTAGTAGGCAATGAAGGTCATCATGGCGGCCGGCACGCCGTGGCCGGTGCAGTCGATCGCGGCTATGTAGAGGCGGTCACCGATGCGGCGCACAAATGGCAGGTCGCCGCTCACGCTCTGCAAGGGCTTGTACAGGAGGAAACTTTCCGGCACAAGGTCGTTCAGCGTTGATTCCGTCGGGATGATGGTGGACTGGATGGTGCGTGCATAGCCCAGGCTGCTTTCAATGTCGGTGTTGCGTGCATGCAATTCCCCATTGATGGAGGTGATGATCTTGTTCTGCTCGCTCACCATGCGTTTCTTCCGCCTCGCCACCAGCCATGCCCAGTACATCCATGCCGCCAGGGCAAGTGCCCCGATGGCTGCCGCGATGAACAGGTTGCGCATGGCTTTCTGCCGTTCCTGGTTGGCTTTTATGGCCCGGCTTTCCATGACGGTGGCCTTGTTCTGCTGCTCCAGCATTTCCATGCTGCGCTGCTGCTCCCGCTGCTCGGCCTTCATGCGCGAGAGGTTCAGCGTTTGCATCATGCGGCTGTTGTCCAGTTCCTGGATCTTCCGCTGTTGCCGCTCGCGTTCCAGGGAGGATTGCACCAGCAGCAATTGTTGCTTGGTCCGTTCGCTTACCATGATGGCCTCCCGGCTGGCGGCTTCCTGGAGTTGCTTCTCGTATAGCAGCAGCGAGAGTTGCTTTTCACGGTTTTCCGCGTCCAGCGCCAACTGCTTCAGCTTGGTTTCCTTGCGCTGCTCCCGGCCCATCAGGTCTCCCTGTTCCCGCTCAATGCGCTGCAGGCGCAGCAATTGGGCGTCATGGTCGGCACGTGTGCTTTCCGCCTTGCGGTCGATGCGTTGCCTGATCTCGCCTGCAAGCCGTTCATAGCGGCGGGCCTCCGTTTCCAACTGCATGCGGTCGTACACTGCCGATAGCACGTCACTTGCTTGGGCCTGTGCATCGTCGTTCTGCTGTTCCTCGGCGGTGGCCAGCGCCGTGGCGGCCGAGGCTTGTGCCTTTTGAAGGTCACCCAGCACCAAATTGGCGACAGCCTCGGTTAGTTGGATCCGGGGCTGCATCTGCTGCAGGTTGTGCAGCGTGGCTTGCCGCTTTGCGTCCGCCAGGGTGCGCATGGCGGCCTCCCGATGACCTGCCGCAGCCATGGCCTGTATGACGTTGATGGACATGTTCAGGCGGATCTCCGGCAAGTCCTCCACCAGGATCAAGCCTTGGTTGTATGCTTCAATCGATTGCTCACGCTGCCCAAGGCGATTGTAGAGTTCGGCCTTGTTGTTGGCGCAGATGGCTGCATCCTGGCTGCGGCCCATGGCAATGGCCATGCGCATTACGCGCTCTTCGGTCTCCAAGGCTTCCGCGTTCTTGCCTTGGCTGGCCTGGGCCGTGGCCAGGTGTGCCGTAAGCAGGTATTCCAGTCCGGCATCCTCCATTACTGCTTTGGAGGCAAGCTGCTGGGTGCAATAGGACTCCAGTTCAGCTGGTGGAAGCACGCCTGACTTGGCTGCAACCTCCACACTGAGCATGGCACTTGCAGGCACTTGGGCGGCTGCCGTGCTTTTGCGCGCTTCCTCCAAGTGTTCAAGGGCTTTTTGCGGAAACCCTGCCGATACATAGAGGCTCGCCAGGTACAACAAGGCATTGGTGCGCAGGCTGCTGTGCGTGGTGGAGCGTACCAAGGTTGCGCGTTGTGCTGCACCGATGGCGTTTTCCATGTCGCCCCTGGCCTTTTGGGCCATGGCCAGTTCGATCAGGGCACGTGCCTGGTCCTGGCCAAGCCCGGCTTTTTCCGCTTCTGAACTGGCCAAGGTGGCGTATTCCACTGCTTTGCCCCAATGGCCCGCCTCGCGTTCCTGCGTGGACAGTGCAATGAGGCTGGCCGCATGGTCCTTGTCCGGGCTTGGTGCGGCCGCGGAGGACAGTAGCTGGTCCTGCTCCTGGGCAAAGCAACTGCCGGCTGCCAGCAAGGCGGCGCATGCAAGGACTATGGAAGACCTCCTGGTCATTTGACGATCTTGTATGCCAAGCCGAACAGCCATTGCCTGCCATTGAGGCGCATCAGCGGAAGGCCGTCATTGCCAGGGCTGGTGAGCACCCGTTCAGTGTCAAGGATGTTGCTGCAGGAGAGGTCTATGGTAAACCTGCGTTCTTTTCCGGGACGCAGTGTGAGGCCGGAGGCGAGGAAGATCTGCGAAGGCAGGTGCACCCGCACGGCCGCCTCGCCCGATGCAGGGGAGCTAATGGCACTTTGCCAGTTTCCCCGTACATGGGCGGAAAGCCAAGGGAAAGCATCATAGCCTGTAGCCAATACCACACGCGCGGCGGGCAATTCTTGCCAAGGAGCCTGTTCCGGACCGTTCAATAGGTCCGTGGTGGCCACAGCTTCAGCTACCATGCGGTTAATGCCCGCTCCGGCAAGGAGGCTTATGCGCTTTGTTTCCACCTGTATCCGCGCATCAATGCCCTCGGTGCCTGCGGTGTTGCCGTTGCAGTATTCAACCCGCAGCAGGCTGTCAACCAATGCGTCCAAGGGGTTGGAGAGGGTCATTCGGTAGATGTTTCCGGTGATCCGCGTGGATTTACCGATCCTAAAGCCCAGTTCCGCCTGAAGGCCCGTGATGGGCCCATCTGCAGGCTCAAAGCCCGGGGCTGCATGTTCCAATTGTACAAGGGATGGGATATGGTAGGCGCTGCCCCACAGCAGTTTGACGTGGAAGCGGCCCAATACCCGGGTGTAGGCTAAGCGTGGTGCCACAAACGAACCGGCCAAGGAATGCTGCTCCTGCCTGATCCCCGCGAGCAGAACCCCCGCCTTGCTTTGCCAGCTGCCTTCGGCAAACCAGGCCAAGGAATGGAACTGGATGGAGGATTCCCCGTTCAGGTACCGGGCCCCGGCACTTCCGGCCAGGTCGAAGGTACTGGTGGCTTGGTAGCCGGTGAAGCCTGCCCGGATCGCAACGCCTTCCCATGGCTTATACAGCAAGGAGGCCAGCGCACTGGTGCGTTGGTTGGTGGTGTTGGAGGCTACCAATGCTGCGGACAGCGTGTTGGTGTACGACCACGGTGCTTGTACATCATGTGCGGCGCGCCAGTACAATTCCAGCGGTTTGGCCACTTGGGTGCGCTGCTCCAAGCCCACCATTGCATCCCGCCGCAGCAGGGTACATGCGGCTTCAGGTACCTGTTGCCGTTCATCCATGTACGCCATGCGCACCTTCAGGTCTTTCCAGCCGTAGGTGAATTGGAATGTGTTGGCCATGAAAGCCGTGCTGTCGGCCAAGCGCACCGGTGTTCCGTCCGGCAGCAAATAGCGGGCGTTGCTGCGGTTGCCGCTGGCCTGGCTGTACAAATAGCTGATCTCCTGTTGCCCGCTGAGGCGGTGGGCACCGCTAACGGTACCGTCGGTAAAGGAGCTTCCACTTTCAGTCATGCCTCCCCGGACCTGGGCCGTGCTTCCCGGCCCCTGTTCGGCGCTGCGTGTTACGATGTTTACGACGCCCAGCCCGGCAAAGCCGCCGTAGAGCATGGATGCGGGGCCGGTAAGCACTTCAATCCGTTCCACATTGGCCAGCGGAATGCGCTCGTCCAATGGAAAACTGCCTTGGCCGTTTTCATTTAGCTGATCGCCGTTCAACAGGAACAGGCACAAGCCTTCCATGGCCCAGCTACCGTGAACGCCCAGGCCTGCGGTCTCATCGCGGCCAATGGCCACGGACAGGCCGGGCACCAGCATCAGTGCTTCACGTAGGTTGTGCACGCCGTACGACCGGAGCTGCCGTGAAGTAATGATCTGGATCTGGGCAGGCGCTTCACGTTCGTCACGGTTCTCCATGTCCGCAAGCCGGGTGGTGGAGTAGTAGGTGCCTTGGTCGTTGGAGTTGTGCAGCAACGACCGCGGATCGGCTTGCAACAGGCGTTGTTCTTCCTGGTCCAAGGCGGGTAGCTCCTGCGCATGGCTGTGGAACGCCCCGGCCAGGGCAAACGCCATGGCGAAAGTGCGCAACAGGAATGTGCGGAAAGGGAAATATGCGGCTGCCATGCCGCGCCGTTAATCGCGGTTAGGCCCATTATTGTTACGTGTTGGCCGATCAAATTGAAGGGTTCGCCTGAAAATCAGGTTCATCCTGTTGGACTGTCAGAAGCACGGAAGTAGTGGCGCCCGAAGGGTGGAATACCTTTGCGGCCTTTTCCATGAAAGCCAAAACACTCCGCCCCACCAAGGTCAACGTGGTCACCTTGGGCTGCTCCAAGAACGTGGTGGACAGCGAAGTGCTGATGGCGCAACTCCGGGCCAACAACATTGCCGTGGAGCACGAAGGCAAAGGCGGCGACCACAACGTGGTGGTGATCAATACCTGCGGCTTCATCGAAAATGCAAAGCAGGAAAGCATCGACACCATCCTGGCCTACGCCGATGCCAAGGACAAGGGTTTGGTGGAGAAGGTGTACGTCACCGGATGCCTCAGCCAGCGCTATGCGCCGGAGCTGAAAGACGGCATCCCGCAGGTGGATGCCTGGTTCGGCACGCGCGACCTGCCCCGCCTGCTGAAAACCCTGAAGGCCGACTACAAGCACGAGCTGGTGGGGGAGCGGCTCCTCACCACGCCCGCGCACTTCGCCTACTTCAAGATCAGCGAGGGCTGCGATCGCAAGTGCTCCTTCTGCGCCATCCCGCTGATGCGCGGCGGGCATGTGAGCGTGCCCATCGAAGACCTGGTACAACAGGCCCGATCGCTTGCGGCCAACGGCACCAAGGAACTCATCCTCATTGCGCAGGACCTCACGTACTATGGCCTGGATATCTATAAGAAGCGCAACCTGGCAGAGCTGTTGACGCGCCTCAGCGACGTGGAGGGCATCGATTGGATCCGCTTGCACTACGCCTTCCCCAGCGGGTTTCCCATGGAGGTGTTGGACGTGATGCGCGACCGCCCCAACATCTGCAAGTACCTGGACATGCCCCTGCAGCACGGCAGCACCAACATGTTGAAGCGTATGCGGCGCGGCATCACGCAGGAGAAAACCGAAGCCTTGGTGGCCGCCATCCGCGATAAGGTGCCCGGCATCGCCATCCGCACCACGCTTATTTCGGGCTTCCCCGGCGAAACGCAGGCAGACCACGAGGACAGCCTGCGCTGGATCGAACGCATGCGCTTTGATCGCTTGGGCTGCTTCACCTACAGCCACGAGGAAGACACGCACGCCTTCACCATGGCCGATGACGTACCCGCCGAGGTGAAACAGCAACGCGCAACGGAGGTGATGGAGCTTCAGGGCGCCATCAGCTTCGAGCTGAACCAGGCCAAGGTGGGCAAGACCTTCAAGGTGTTGGTGGACAAGGCCGAAGGCGGCCGCTACTACGCCCGTACCGAGCACGATTCACCCGAAGTGGACAATGATGTGCTGATCCCGGTTGCCGCAGGGCACTTGCGGATCGGCGACTTTGCTGAGGTGCAGATCACTGAAGCGCGGGAGCACGAGCTGGACGCCGTGCCCCTTTGATCGGTCCACTTACTTGATCTCTCCGGCCGCCTTCCGCCGTGTCTTTTCAATATCCCAGGACCCGTCCCGCTTTGCCTTGAAGAAGTCGCTGAGCAATTGGCGTTGCGCATCATTCAGCCGCGCGTCGGTATGGGTCCACGTGTAGCTCTCAAGTGGCATCTCTTTCTTCTCCATCATTTCCATTACATCCTTGGCTTGATGGTCGCGTTGGTAGGCGGGTACCGTGCCCCAAGTGGTGGCATCGAAGTGATTGCGGCCATCCTCGATATGGTGCGCCAGCCACCAGTTCACCGGCGTGATGTTGGCGTACCAAGGATAGCGCGGCTGGCCGCTGTGGCAATCATAACAAGCCACGCGCAGCAGGCCCGCGATTTCCGCAGTGGGTTTGGTCAATGAGATCAGGTCCGATGCGGGGTCCACAGGTTCATCAACCTTCGAGGGGCGGATGAATTGCGCCAGAAGGATAACTGCTGCAAGGATGTAAAGGGACTTTTTCATTGGTCTGCTAAATTGAACGCTGACCAATGTAGCGGGACGGCATTTCCCCGCGAGTGATTTATCTCAGCGCTTATCGATTTGCAGCACAATGGCCAATGCGGTTTTAGCCGCTGCCGCCTTTGCCCCGAACGTCTCTCCTTCGGAATAGGCAGGTGCGTCAGCGGGCAACAGTTCTTCACCCAGCACGGCGGCCAGCTTGGCATCCAGGCCCTGTGCCGCGTTGGTCTTCATCGCTTCGTTGATCTTGGGGTAGTCGAGCGGCTGGTTGGCCACCAAAATCGCCATCACGTCCATGTTGCCCACCTGGTCAGCCGTGAGGCTCTGGTCCCGCGGAAACACGCGGGTACCGGTGATGCCGCAATAGGGCGAGTGCTTCGGTGTGTAGGGGAAAAGCACGTAGGTGGTGCCGTCCGTTTCCAGCCCGAACACATACGTGTAGCACTCGGCGTTGTTGGTCACTTCAATCTTGAACCGGTCGCCCTTGTGGATGGGGGCGGAGGTGCGGAACACGCGCCCCGCTTCATGCTTCAGTGCAATGTGCTGCCCGTTGGCCTTGCCTTTTGCATCCACCAATGCCAGGCCGAACCGGATGTCGAACTCCGAAGGCTTCACGTCCACGCCTTCCCCTTGCGGGTACACGGCGTAGGCTTCCTTGCAGAAGTACGCAAAGTCGCTGTACCGCACCCAGGCCCTACCGTTCTTTCCCCAGTTCGGTGTCCAGCTGTTCTGCAACTGGAACCCGCCCTCCTCGCCGAATTTGTAGTCGTCGTAGCCGATCACGCACATGGCATGTCCGCCAAAACCGGCCATCTGGTAGTCGCTCTGGTCCGGTTGCCAGAGTTCGCGCCCTTCCATGTTTTGCATGAAGGAGCCGCCCACCATCATGCCGATCACACAGGGCGAACCTTGGGCAAGCTGCTGCTTCATGGCCAGCATGTCCACTTCATCCTGCTGGGTATCGCCCTTGGTGAGGCGCTGGTAACCCTTGATGCGGAAGGGCATGGCCTGCTGCAGCTGCTCCGCATTGGGCATGCGGTCGCAGCCCTGGTCCGTGTAAGCGAATTTGCTGAAGGGCAACGCGCCGCCGTTCTGCATGTTCTGCATGGCGCGCTCGATGTAGCTGCCCTGGCACCCACTGTTGGGGATTTTGATCTGGTTGTACAGGAAGCTGGGGCTGAAGCGCGCGCTGTTCGGATCTTGTTTGGTCGCTTCGGCCTGCACGATGGTACGCGCGGCATAGGCACTGGCCCAGGCCACGCAGCTGCCTTGCTGCCCTTGGTCGCCGGCGGTGGGAGCGAATTGCTCCAGCGAAACCCGCTCCGGGAGCGGATGTTCGGTATTGTCTGCCAAGGGCTCGAATATGGCCACGCTGTCATACAGTGCCGGGTTGAAATCCGCGCCGGTGCTGAAGTTGGCCAGCTGGGAGATCATGTTCTGCCCACCGCCGGAACAGCCTTTCCCAAAGAAGAAATACAAGCCGAAAAGCACGGCCGCGATCAGCAACAGCTTGGGCCGCTTGATCAAAAAGCCGAGCAGCATGGGGATCAAACTGCCTCCCAACCCGCCACCGCCGCCGCCGGAAGGGCGGTTGGAGGGTGGGCCTTGGCGCTGTTCATCGAAGCCCTCGTCGGGCGTCATCCGGATCGGCATGGCTTGGGTGGTTTGGGGGTGAAAAATAGTCCGCACAGCCAATTACGGGTTTCGCAGGCGTAACACCAATTCGTCATTCATAATCACGCAAAACTCCCGCAGCGGTCTTCCGCAGGAGACCCTGCCTTCCGGCAGCAGGCCTGCGGCAACCATGAATAGATCGGGCAATTTTGAAAAACGAATTGGTATAACGAGCTTGTAGCGGCCATGCCGCGCACCGGGCTGCTACCTTCGCAGCCAATGGAGCGCATTCCCGTTCCGTACCGGGCCACCGGACGGTTCACCGAATTGATCTGTGATTATTTGGACGCCGATCCCCGCCTGCGCGAGTTCTTCCAAGGGGAGGCAAACGCAGCGGGATTGGCCCAGGCCGCAAAGGCCCGCAGATTTGATGTCCGGGCCCGGGAAGTGCTTTGCGGGGCTGTGCAGCGGCAGTACTCCGGCATGGAGCTCCATCCCGAAGTGCGGGCCAACGTGGAGCGGTTGCGGCAACCGGAAACGCTCACGGTGACCACCGGCCACCAGCTCTGTTTGTTTACCGGTCCGCTCTATGTCCCGTTCAAGATCCTCAATGTGGTCCGGCTGGCGCGCCAACTTTCCACGCCGGAAAGGCCCGTGGTGCCCGTGTTCTGGATGGCCACCGAAGATCATGACCGGCAAGAGATCGACCACGCATACATCAATGGCACCAAAGTACAGTGGCCCGGTGAAGCCGCAGGTGCCGTGGGCCGCTTGAAATTGGACGGCATTGAACCCGTGCTGGACCAAGTGGATTCCCTGCTGGGGCCGGGAAGCCACGCCGATGCCATGCGTGCGCTGCTGCGCCGGTGCTACCGCCCGGAACATGATCTGGCCACGGCCACGCGATGCTTCGTGGATGCGCTCTTCGGCCGCTTCGGCGTGTTGGTGCTGGATGCCGATGACCCCCAATTGAAGCAGATCTTCGCCCCGGTAATGCGCCAGGAACTGCTCAACCAGATCGCGGAGCGCTCCGTGCACTACGCGGACCAAAGGCTCTCGGTCCACTACAAAACCCAGGCTTTCGCAAGGCCAATCAACCTCTTTTACCTGCGGCCCGGCCACCGCGGCCGCATTGAGCGGGTAGGGGAGAAGTACCAAGTTTTGGAAGGCGGCCCGGCGTTCAGCTTCGATGAACTGCTGGCCGAATTGGAAGCACACCCCGAACGGTTCTCACCGAACGTACTGTTGCGCCCCGTGTACCAGGAGACCATCCTTCCCAACATCGCCTACGTGGGCGGCGGCGGCGAACTGGCCTATTGGTTCCAGTTGAAATGGCTTTTCCAAGCGGTGCAAGTGCCCATGCCCGTGCTGATGTTGCGCACCTCCGCAGCTTTCATTGGCGCCAAGGACCTTCAACGCCTGGAGAAACTCGGCTTAAACGCAGGTGACTTGTTTGCCCCCCTCGAAGATTTGTACGTCCGCTTGGCCAGGAAGAATTCGCCTTTTTCCACATCCTTGGAAAAGGAGATGGGGACCACAAGGGCTTTCTACACTGAACTGCGCGCAAGGGCTGGTGCTGCAGACCCCACATTGGCCGCAGCGGTGGAAGCCATGGAGAAGAAGGCACTGCGCCGCTTGGAGGCGTTGGGCTCGAAGCTGCTGCGTGCGGCAAAGCGGCAGCAGCGTGAACCTTTGGACCAGTTGGACACCGTGCATGGCCATTTCTTTCCGGGCGGCGGATTGCAGGAGCGCCGGGAAAATTTCATGTCGTGGTATGCCCGCGAAGGCCCGGCCTTCTTTGATCGCCTGCTGGCGGAACTGGACCCCTTGGATCCCTGCTTCAGCGTGCTGCCAGGCTAACGCGGTTCACAGGAACACTTCCTTCATTTGCTCCAAGATCCTGCGTTCTTGTTGGCTCTGCCCACCAAAGGCATCGGCCACGGCCTTGGCCGTGCGGGTAACCAGGTGCTGCGTGCTCCCGTCGAAAACCGCTTTGTTCCGGGCATGGGCCTCTTTGAAGCGTTGGAAGGCCGTGTCGGGGCTCAGACGGTTGTCGTTGGCGTGGTCAAACCCGATCTCGATGTAGTAGGCCAGGTCGGTGCCTGCATCATCTTGGCGCCGTTCCAGTGGTGCCCAATGATCGCGGACAAGTCTTTTCAGCTTGGCCGCTTCTGCTGATGCAACATGTCCATCACTGGCTGCGATGCTGTAGAACAGGTATCCCAGGCCTGCATAGAGTTGTTCCCTGCTGTCTTCCATGGTGCTTGTTTACCGGCAAGTTGGGCAACGACTGCCGCCCGAAAGGTGACAATTGCCACTTTCCCCTGCCGACAGGCACACTACCTTCGGCTCAATACCCTACCATGAAGCACATCCTGCTCCCCTCCGATTTCAGTGATGCGTCGTTCAACGCAGCCAAGTTTGCGCTGGGCTTGTATGGCACGAAGGATGCGGAATACACATTCCTGAACGTGTACCTGAAGCTGGCCTATCGAAATGCGCTGCTGCCCCCCGGCCAGGATACGGAGCGGGCTTCGCGCAACGGGCTGCGGCGCATGGAACGCCGTTTCCGCAAAGAGGCCGGCACCGTGCATTTGGCCTTGCGCTCCAGCTTCAGCGCGCTTGCCAACGCCATGGAGGAGGCGGATGATGCAAAGCCGGTTGATCTAGTGGTGATGGGCACCCAGGGCGAAGGCAACTACGGGTTGGTGGGCCGCAATACGTCTGCAGCCGTAACCTCTGCCACCTTGCCGGTGATCGCGGTTCCCGCCCGATGGCAGCCTGTGAAGCTGGACCGCATTCTTTTTGCTGACGATGGCGTGGAGGACACGGCATACAGCTTGGAGCCCCTCTTGGACATTGTTCGCCGTACAGGCGCCGCGCTCACCGTGCTCCACGTGGACCAAGGAGCGGACACTACGGGCCAGCGTGCAAAACTGAAGGCACTGCTGAAGAATGTGCCCCACACGGTCAAGTCGGTGGCTGGTGCGGAAGTGGTGCCTGCGTTGGAGCGCCTTGTGGCGGAAGAAGGAGCGGACCTCGTGGCCGTGGTGCGGCGCCAACGCAGCTTTTGGCACCGCCTGTTCAACGGTAGCACTTCAAAGCGCATGGCCTTGCACACCAACGTGCCGTTGCTGGTGCTGCGTGGCTAAGCTGCCGTGTTCAATAGGCCAGCCGCGTGCTTTCAGCCCTTTGGCCGTCCGTGATCCGCAGGATGTACACGCCATGCGAAAGGCCTGCCAAGGGAATTGGCGCCATGCCTTCCGAAGTGATCACGGAGGAATTGACCACACGGCCCGTGGGGTCGATCACTTCCAAGGAACTGCCAATGGGGAAATCGTGCAGCACATAAAGGCCGTCCTGCCCGTAGATCACAGTGGGCGGTAACCCGGTTTTCCCACTGAACAGCACGGGCACCGCCGCGCTCAGCGTGGATGTACCGTCAAAGTCCGTTTGGCGCAGGCGGTAGTAGCTCAATCCGTTCAGCGGCGCGCGGTCCACGTCCGCGTATTCAGTAACGGATTGCGTATTGCCCGAACCGGGCACTTGCCCGATGGCCTCATAATTCAGTGCATCCCTGCTGCGCTCCACGGTAAAATGGTCGTTGTTCCGTTCGCTGGCCGTGCTCCACCGCAGGTCCACCGCATTATGGGCGGGCACGGCAGTAAAGGAGAGCAGCTCGATGGGCAAGGGGTTGTTGGCGGTGACGGAAGCCAATGTCCATGGGCTGAATGCTGTTTCCACTGCGGCGGAGGAAACTTCACCGGCCGTGGCCGTGCCTGTGGTGCCGCCATTGCCCCTGTTGTCCCAGTTGCTGCCGTTCCACCGGGCCACGCGCAGGTCTCCCAGCGCGCCGGCGGTTACGCCGCAGCTTTCCGGAGTGTCCCAGCTCAACGCCACCCGCGCATTGGAGGTGCCCACGGACCGGTTGATGATCCAATACTCGCAATGGCTGATGTGGTCCAATGTGGTGGGCGCCGTCAACGGGCCTACTGCCACGTATGGGTCTGCGGCAAAATACTCAGCCGTGAAGCCGTAAGCAACGGATCCCGCAATGTTGCGCAGTGCCGCAGGGCGGTAACTGTTGTTCTTGCCCACGGGGAAGGTAAAGTCCAAATTTCCGAGCTTCTCCACCGGGCCGTTCACGAAGCTGGCATCACTGGCGTTCACCGCAGTGGCTCCGCTGTTCACCGTGAGCAGGTCGGTGGATGTGGAAAGGAGCCGGCCGAGGGTGAGGTCCAACTGGTTGGTTACCGCCACCGGTGCGTTCAGGATCAACTGGCCGCCGGGCTTGTTCATCCGCAGGTTGTAGAACTTCTCCTGGAACCCGGGGTTGTTGATGCTTTGGTCCGCATTGCCGTTGAAGGTGACCAGGCTGTATTGCTCAGTGAACAGGGCCTCGCCGTCCGTGTTGGTGAAATCGCCCCCGATCTCCAGCGTGCCGCTGCCGCCCAAGCTGCCTGAAAGGTCCAGGTTGGCGCCCGTGCCAATGGTGAGGTCGCCGGATACCTGTACCAGGCTTCCCGGCGCATCGGAGCGCAGCATGGCCTGCCAACTGGGGGTGGTGTAGCCCGTGATCCGCACGGAGTCTGCCGTCAGTGTGGCATTGGTATCCACCCGGGTGTACACAATGCCGGCGCCGGCGCTGTGCCTGATGTCCAATTTCCCGCCGATGTTGAGCGTGCTGTTGTTGTTTACGATGAGGTTGAACACTGGCACGGTGGCGTAGGTCTGCTGCAACGAGGCGCACACGCCGGTGCCGCCGGGATTTACCCCGGTGGCCAAGCCCACATCGCAATTGCGCAAGGCACTGTTGTTGATCAGCACATTGGTGGCCGCATCGGGGATCCGGGCATCATCCCAGTTCTTGCACTCAAACCAGTCCGTATTGGTGCTGCCGCGCCACAAGCCGTGGGTCATGGCACCGGGAATGATGGGCAGAATGGGGGCGGTGGTCCAGATGTAGCCAAGGCTGTTGTATTGCGCGCAGTTCGGATAGGCGTTCCAGTTCGCCGTGTTGTCAATGCGGATGATCCAATCCCGCTGGTCCGCAGCAGTAATGGGACCGATGTACTTGCTGTAGTCCGTGGCGGAGGTAGGGGCCATGCTGAAGCATTCCACGCCGGGAGGGAGGTTGCTCCGTTGGTTTGGGTCGGTGCCGCAACTTGCCGTCCAAGGAGGCGAAGGGTTGGTGCTGAACGCATACAATACGGTGCCCGTGTAAGTGGCATTATTTCCGCCGGTAGTGCCGGGGTTCCATGTACCGCCTTGCATGAAAAAGAGCTGTTCACCACCGGCATTAAGCGCCAGGGTTGTGCCTCCGATGCCGATGTTGGCACAGGTCCACGCTGCATCCGGGGCCACCGATCCCACGTTGGTGGTTCCCGTTGTGTTCCTGATCCGGAAGGTGATCACCTGGCCGGCGGGAATGGCGGGCCCGGTGCGGGTCATGCGCACGGTGCCTTCCACATTGCCCCACTGGCCTGCGGTGCAGCGTTCATAACCGTTGTCCGTAAAGATCAATTGCGTGCCGAAGGTGATTTCCTTGAAGCAGAAAAAGCTCACATAGTCGAAATCGGCCGGGTCGCCACCGTCGCATGCGCCGTCATTAGCGTTCACTCCCACAATGGCCAGGTCGCCGGGAAGCAGCACCGCTGGCGGACTGTCGTTGTCGCCAATCACCAGCGTGGCGCTGTTGTTACTGCCGATGGCGAAGCCTGCCGATGCGGCGGTGATGGTGAAAATCGCGTTCTCGGTGGGTTCAGGCAGTGCATCGTTGATCACCGTGGTGGTAAAGCTCACCGTGGAGGTGTTCGGGCCAAAGCCCACAACAAAAGTGCCGCCGCCGCCTGCGGGTGCGGTGGTGTAATCGCTTCCGTAGGTTGCCGTGCCAGCCCCGCTGATGGTAATGGTCAGGTTCCCTGATGGGTGGGTGGTGGGCAGAAAGCTCAATACAAAAGTTTGCGATCCGGCATTCTCCAGCACAGTGATGTTCAACGTGCTGAAGTTGATGGTGGGCGTGTTGTCATCATCCGTGATGGTGAACACATGGTTGGCAACGGCGCCGATGCTGGTGCCGCCAGTGGCGCCGGTGATGGTGAAGTCGATGGTTTCATTGCCTTCGGTGATGGCATCATCAATCAGGTTGATGGTGAAACTGGCAGTTGTGGCCCCCAATGCTACCGGGAGCGTTATCACATTACCCACGGCAGCGGGTGTGGTGGTGTAGTCCGTGCCGTAAGTGGCCGTGCTGCCGCCCCCGATGGTGATGCTGATGTTGCCTGCTGCCGTGGTCGCCGGGTTGATGGCAAGGTTCACCGTGGCAGTGCCCGAATTCTCCAAGGCAGAACTGGTGGACCCGGTAAAGTTTACCGTGGGACCTGTTGAGTAGGCGGTCCACTGAATGTCATCAATCTTAATCTGCGCCCCGAATGTGCGAAGCTCCAATTGTACGCCACCTCCAATATTGATGGCGGCGGAATAAGCAGCAACAACGTCTGAAGAAGGGTTGACCGTTATGTTGCCGCCGATTTGAACACCGTTGACCCATACTTGGATCGTACGTGTGCCTGTTCCAGTAAAGGCCCGGACATAATTGAATTGCAGCGTGCCCATACCACCGGCATAAGTGGGTGAGGTTACCGTTCCACTTCCGTTGGTGCAAATTGCCTTGCCCGTCAGAGTTTGGTCCGTGCGGGCAAGGGTGGCATTCCACGTCACTCCGTCGGTGCCAGTCCAACTCCTGTTCAAGTAACTGGTGGAGCTTGTCGTTGGAATGTTCGTGAAATTCTCTGACCCCTGCGCCATGGATATCTGTGGAATACAGAATGCCGCAATCGCGGAAACAAACAGCAAGGTTGTAGCCGAGTTGACCCCACGGCCCAATACAGCGGGCACAATGGCCATTTTTACGAAAAGGTGGCGTATGCGTACGGGAACGTGCATGGTCGTCATCGATGGGCACCACGGGACTTGCCCATACAAATATCGGCAATTCCGTGCCACTGGGCACTGCGGCCGGGTTAGCTCCTTGTTAAGTTTTCAGCGATCGTGGAAAAAGGCAGCTTTCCCCCATTAAGGCATTCCTTCTTGCGTTTCCGGTTCCTCAGTCACTCCGTTACCTCCGGCTGGAACTTCCCCCTCGGCGTAAGCATGGTAACAACGGGTTCTTCATGCCCATAATCGCATTTGGGGCACGCCGTTGGGATTTCGCGCCCATCCCTCGCCCTCGTTTGCAACGTGGGCGCAATACACGGCGCTTGCCGCGTGCAACAGCGCTGAGATTCAGTCACTCTGTCACCCCCGGCTGGTACTTTGTCCGTGGTGTCAGCAAGGTCACCACAGGTTCCTCATGACCGTACGCACACTTGGGGCAGGCGGTTCGGCTTTCGCGCTTAAAGCGGTGGCCGTTGCTGCACTCAAAGGATTCAACCAGCACATTGGGGTCATGCAGGTGCGGGCCGCCCGGGCCGGGGGCGGAAGCCGTAAACCCCAAATCGGTGCGATGGTTGCTGCGGGTGTAAACAATGGAACTCTTGTTCTTGGCTTCACATTCCGGGCACTTCATGGCAAATCGTGGCAAAAAGGTTCAACGGTGCGCTGAAGATACGATGTTCGGGATACCGTGGCCGCAATGCATGCCCAGCAAGTGCTTTGCCGCTATTCGAGCATGCAACGCGTGCAATAGGCTGGCGTGAAAACCTTGCCGGGGAAGGCACCAAGAACGGCGCCCTCAACGCCGCACCATCAGGCACTGCTCACTACGGCCACTGACGGGGTCGGTGGCTTGGAGCAGGAAGATGCCCGTCCCGATCGGTGGGCATTGCAGCACGGAGCCCGTGAACTGCACGGTGTACAGCAACTGGCCGGTCATGGAGCGGATCTGCACCGTTTTGCCCACTGCGGAAGCGGGCAGTTGAATGGTTTCCCCGCTGCTGGGGTTGGGGGAGATGGCCAACGCACCGGCGGCTGCACCGTGGTTGTCCACAACCACCACGGGTGAGTAGCTGGTGGTGCCGTTGATGTCCGTTTGGCGCAGGCGGTAGTAGGAGAGGCCCGGCAAAGGCGATCCGTCCAAGGCGGAGTAGTACAGCATGGATGAGCTGTTAACGGCACCGGGCTGTTGCAGCACGGGCGCAAAGGTGGCGGCATCAGCGGAGCGTTCCACGGTGAAGTAGGCATTGTCCTGTTCCGATGCGGTGGCCCAATCCAAGCGGACCTGCCCGTTGTCCGGCATTGCGCTGAAGTCCACCAAGGTGATGGGTAGGGTGGAGCCGGGAATGGTGATTATCTGATAAGGGATCCCTGGCCCGGAGATTTCAACATTCACATCCGTACAGTCCAGGGAAGCCACGGTGGCTGTGGCACAATCGGATACAGAGCGCCAGGCAGCGGCGGAGTTGACCGTGCCGGAGGATGGGCTATTTGGAAGATTGAAGAACTGCGAGGTGGAGCCGCAGCCCACAGTACCTTGCAGTACCCATAGGCTGGCCGGTGCACCTGGGCCGGTGAACGTAACGGTGTAGCTCAATTGAACGCGGTAGGTATAGCCCCAAGGGCAGCTGTATGTATTGGGAATGATCGCGATCGGTACCACACTGATATGGACGTCATAGCCGTTGGAGGAGTGCACCACCACCTCGGCTTGCGCCGAATTGTTGAACGCCGTGCAGAAGAAGGATGCAGCGAGGGATATCGCCATGGGCAGGCGCAATGGAAACAACATGTGGCACAGGTGGATTGGTCCCGTTGCAACGAACCGGCCTATCCCTGGGTTTCGTGGGGAGCCGGCCCCGGGGTCCCGGGCCACGGAACTTGAGCTAGGCAAACGCCATTCGCGTCCACCGCGTAGATTCGTGCTTTCACCATTCCTCACATGATGCTTCGCCTGCGCACGTTCATGCTTCTTGCGGCCGCTATTCCGGTTGTTGCCGCAGAAGCACAGCCCTACCAGTATGGTTGCCACTACTTCAGGCAGCACCCGCATGCGGCAGCGGTGCCCACGGCCGCGCAGCGCGCTTTGATCGATGACATCATTGCGCGCAGCGACACGTTCGATATCCTGGACTACGACATTGCCATTGATGTCACCGACTACGCCAACCAGCAGATCAAGGCGGCCACCACCATCACCTTTACCCCGCTGATGGCGGACCAAAGCTTCATCCGCTTTGAACTTTGGGACCTGCAGGTGGATTCGGTCACTTCCCCCAATGGCCCGCTCACCTTCAGCCAGGACACCATGCACCTGCGCGTAAACTTCCCATCGCCCCTGGCGGTCGGCGACACCCTGGCGTTCACGGTGCATTACCACGGGCACCCGCACCGCGACCCGGATTGGGGCGGCTTCTATTTTGAAAGCGGCTACATCTACAACCTCGGCATCGGCCTCACCACCATCCCGCCAAACTTCGGAAAGGTATGGTACCCCTGTTTCGACTCCTTCGTGGAGCGTGCCACCTACACCT
The DNA here is from genome assembly GCA_018266685.1 of Bacteroidota bacterium. GTDB lineage: Bacteria > Bacteroidota > Bacteroidia > Flavobacteriales_F > PHOS-HE28 > PHOS-HE28. The sequence continues at coordinate 18,746 of JAFDZY010000482.1, read as the reverse complement.
ACCACGTGAAGAGTGCTGGCACTTTCCGGGCCCACTGCCAGGGCGATTTCCTCGGCGAGGTGCAGCTCGGCGGCGATACGGTGATCCGTTCCTTCCGCATGGGCCAGCGCATCCCCACGCACCTATCGGCCATTGCCGTGGCGGATTACCAGGACACGGACTTCATCCATGCCGGGGCCTTCGGCGATGTGCCGGTGCGGCTCACCGCTAAACCCGCCCAACTCGGCGCCATGACCTCCAAGTTCGCAGACATCGGCGCAGCCATCGATGCGTGCGAACATTGGTACGGCCCCTATGCCTGGGGGCGCGTGGGCTATGTGTTCACCACGGACGGGGCGCTGGAAATTCCCACCAACATTGCCTACCCTGATTTCATGACCTCGCAGAGCCTCTTCGAAAACAGGGGCCTTTTCACGCATGAACTGGGCCACCATTGGTGGGGCGACATGGTGACGCCGCGCACCCAGCAGGACATGTGGCTCAAGGAAGGCCCGGCGGAATACAGTGCCCACTTGGTGGAGGAATGGATCGGCGGGCAGCCCGCCTTTGAGGACGTGGTGAAGAACAACCAGCACTACGTGCTCAGCCAGGCTAACGTACAGGATGGCGGCTTCCAGCCGCTGTCTCCCATGCCCGATCCGTACATCTACGGCCTTACCACCTATTACAAGGGTGCCTCGGTGATGCACAACCTGCGGGGCTACCTTGGCGATTCGCTGTTCAGCGTGGGCATGCACGCCGTGCAGGTTGCCCATGCGTACAGCACCTTGGATGCGGCCGGCTTCCGCGATGCCTTGGAAACCGCCACCGGCTACGACCTGCACCCCTTCTTTAACGACCAAGTGTTCGCCCCGGGCTTCTCGGTGTTCGTGGTGAAGCACATGCAGGCCCAACCGAACGGGCCGGACTGGGACGTGGACCTGAATATCCAACAGAAACTGCGCGGCACCACCGTGTTCCACCAGGAGGTGCCCTTGGACATCACCTTGGTCGGTGCCAATGGCCAGCGGCAGGAATACCGCCAGATGGTGGGAGGGGAGTTCACCAGTCTGGCGCTGGAATGCACCTTCCAGCCTGCCATGGCCGTGCTCAACGGCCACAACCGGTTGAACCAGGCCCGGCTGGACCTTGAGCGGAGCTTGGTGCCCGGCCAATCCTTCAGCGCATTCCTGCCTTACGTGGACTTCAGGCTTTACCAGGACCAGCTGACAGACACCACCCTGGTCCGCATTGAACACATCTGGGCCGCGCCCGATCCAGCACCGTTGGGCTTCGGCATCGACCAGATCTCCTCTACGCACTATTGGACCGTGGACGGCCTGTGGCCCGCCGGCACCGCACTGCACGCCAAGCTGGACTATTCCGGCCTTGCGGAAACAGCCTTGGACCACGACCTCTTTGGCACCACCGAGCAAGGTGCCTTGCTGGTGTACCGGCCCGATCCTGCATCCACTTGGCAGATCTATCCCGACCAAACGCTGCACGCCAACAGCCTCACCAACGGCGTGGGCACCATTGACATCAACGTGCTGCTGAAGGGCCAGTATGCATTCGCAAAAGGGCCCGGTTCGGTGGGTGTGCTAGAAAGCGCGCAGGATGCCGGCCAGTTGAAAGCATGGCCTGTTCCTGCCGTGGACCAGTTGCATGTGGCCGGCCTGCCTGCTTCCGCCAGGATGGTCCGGTTCAGCGTACACGCCATGGACGGAACAGTCGCAATGCAAGGCTATCGTGGCACTGCCGGCGATGGAACGTTGAAGTTCCAATTGAACGGACTGGCGGCGGGAACCTATGTGCTGCAACTGCATACCCCGGACGGCTTGTGGGGCGGGCGCACAGGCTTCGTGGTGGCGCCGCAGTGATCACTGTCCGCTGCGTGCGCGCGGGTGGAACTGCATGATGTTGCTGCGCAGGTACTCCCGGTCCAGGTGGGTGTAGATCTCCGTGGTGGTAATGCTGGCATGGCCCAGCATTTCCTGCACGGCGCGCAGGTCCGCACCGCCTTCCACCAAATGCGTTGCAAACGAATGCCGGAACGTGTGCGGGCTGATTGTTTTGGTGATACCCGCCTTTAGGGCAAGGGCTTTCACCAATTTGAACACCCACACCCTGGAGAGCCCGTTGCCTTGCGCGTTGAGAAAGAGCAGGTCCTCCGCCTTGGATTGCACGGGGAGGTGCACGCGTTCCTCCTTGCGGTAGAGGTTGATTTGGTGCATGGTTTCCGGGCCGATTGGCACCAAACGCTCCTTGTCGCCCTTGCCCACTACGCGGATGAAACCGTCCGCAAAATTCAACCGGCTGATCCGCAGTCCGCACAGCTCGCTCACGCGCAGGCCGCATCCGTACAGCGTTTCCAGCATGGCACGATCGCGGTGCGCCAATTGTTTCGACATGTCGATGGCCTCCACCATCGCATCAATTTCCTCCACGCTCAGGAACACGGGCAGGTGCCTGCCAGTGCGCGGGCTTTGCAACAGGGCAGTTGGGTCTTCCTTGATCTGCTTTTCCATGCGCAGGCTCTTGAAAAAACTGCGCACTGCGCTCAACAGCCGGGCTTGGCTGGTGGCCATCAGGCCCTGTTTGGCCTGCTGGGTGATGAATTCCTGCAAGTCGTCCAGCCCTAATGTATCCGGTGCAACGGGCGGGGCCTGGGCCAAGGCAAAATCACGCAGTTTGCCCACATCGCGCAGGTAAGCATCCACCGTTCGGTCGCTCAGGGCACGCTCCAACTTCAGGTGTACGCGGAAATCGGTCAGTGCAGCCTGCCACTCCATGTGGCAAAGTTGGGCTGCGGCCAGCGTGTGCCGATGAAAGGTTTTGCCCACTTTTGCGCATCGTCATGCACATACGCATCATCAACGGCCCCAACCTGGACCTCTTGGGCACCCGCGAGCCGGGCATCTACGGAACACGCACGTTCGCCGAATACTTGCTTGAGCTCCAAGCTGCCTTTCCGGGCCACGTGATCGACCACTTCCAAAGCAACCACGAGGGCGCGCTGATCGAGGCGCTGCGTGCCGCCGAAGGGCAGTGTGGCGGCGTGGTGCTCAATGCCGCAGGGTATTCACACACCAGCGTAGCCATCCGCGATGCCCTGGCATCCCTGAAAGTGCCGGTTGTGGAAGTCCACATCAGCAACATCCACGCGCGGGAGGAGTTCCGCCACCGCTCGCTCACTGCGGTGCATTGCGCAGGTGTGATCACCGGCTTCGGGCTTGAAGGCTACCGCATGGCCGTGGATCACTTGCTGCGGCGTGCCGGCTGATCAAAGGCCGTGCGGTCCAACTGTGCGAAATTCCGCCAGCCCAGGATGTACCTGTCGTAGGCGATGCTCCGGTGGTACATGCCCGTGAGGTCCGGGCGTGTTTCAAGCTTGCGCAGGCGCTTTCGTTCGCGAAGCAGGCGCGGAAGCCAGCGGGTGAAATTCCAATGTGCACGAAACACTTGCCGTGTGTGGGCTGCATGGCCTTCTGCAAGGAACTTCAGTGCGGCAAATACGTCCAGTACTATGCGGTGGATGATCCGGGCGTAGATCCAGCGTGAGTCCAAATGTTTGGTAAGCACCGCAAGGCTGTTTCGGAAATTGAGGAAAGTCTTGCGCGGATTGCCGTAGCCCAATGCGCCGCCGCCCACGTGGTACACCGTGGCCGCACTGGTGTATCCGATGCGCCAGCCCATGCGGCGCAGGCACCAGCACAAGTCGATCTCCTCCATGTGCGCAAAAAGCGAGGCGTCAAAGCCACCGGCGGCGCGGAAAGCTTCGGAGCGGATCATCAGACAGGCCCCGGTGGCCCAGAACACATCGCGCACGTCATTGTACTGGCCTTGGTCTTCCTCGGTGATCTCGAAGATGCGTCCCCGGCAGAAGGGATACCCGTTGCGGTCGATGTACCCGCCGGCCGCACCGGCATGCTCAAACCTGTTGCGGTTGGCATGGCTCAACATTTTGGGCTGGCAGGCGGCCATGTCCGGATGTTGCTCCAAGTGGTTCCGCAAGGTTGCTGCCCAGCCCGGGGTTACCTCAACGTCGGAGTTCAATAGCACAAAGTATTTCTCTTCGAGCTGGGCCAGCGCAATGTTGTAGCCGCCGGCGAATCCTTCGTTCGTCGGCATTTCCACCACTTCCACTTCGGGCCAGTTTGCCCGCAGCCATGCTATGGAACCGTCCGTGCTCGCATTGTCCGCCACCACGATGCGGGCATCCGCTCCCGTATGCGCCACCACCCCGGGCAGGAAGCGTTCCAGCCACTTCTGTCCGTTCCAGTTGAGGATGACCACCGCCGTATCCATTGCGCTTCGCCGATCTGCGCAAATGTGGCGAAGAAGCTCCGCCCGGCATCCTCAAAAGAGGTGAAATGTTAGCGCCCTCCGCGCCGGGCGGGGCTTCCGCCACGATTGCCCGGTGTGCTGCGCGCTGGCTGGGAAGGATTGTAAGGCTGGCGCATGGACGGTGCGCTTGGGGCCTGCTGCCTGCCCGGTGAAGGGGCATTGTACCGGTCCTGCTGGTATCCGCGGAAATCACGCGACCGCTCCTCGCCACGGTTCCGTTCCTGCTCAATCCGCCACGGGTTCCGGTCCATTTGGCCGTCAGGAGTTCTTCCCTGGTTGGCTTGTGGTGTGCGTGTCCGTTGGTCGGGCTGCATGTCGGGTGTTCGCCCGGTGTTGGTGCCGTTTCCCTGCTTTTCCTGGATGTTGCCCGAGGAGGGGTTCCGGCCTATTTCGGTCCACCGCCCATTGCGGAGTTCTTGCGTGCGCCCGTTTTCGTTGCGGAACACATTGCCCTGGCTGTCCGTGAAATGATCGCCACGAATTGGTTCAGGGGTACGAACGGTAGTCGCCGTATTCCTTGTGGTCCGGTTGGTTTCTGCCGTGCGCACCGGCCTGCTTGCTGGTATTTCGGTGGGGCGCACCCCGGCCAAACGGTGGTTTTGATAGAGGTCTCCGCCGCGCAGTGCTCCGTTGCTGTTCCCTATGGGGCGGCCGTTGACATTGGCATTGCCACCAAAGCTGCCGCGGTGGCCATAGAAGCCGTTGTGGTGCCAATGCACCACAGGCGGGCAGTAGGCATACGGCCCCCACCAGCCCCAGGAATAGGGCCGGTAGTAACCATAGTAGTTCCACGAAGGATAAAACCAGTCATATCCCCAGGAAGTTCCAAAGCTCCAGCCATACCAAGGGTTGTAGTACATGTTGAAGCCCCAGGTGTACGGGCGCGGGTACCAAAAGCTGCCGCGCCAGGGGTTGTAGTAGTAGCCGGTTCCGTAGATCACGGTGCCGCCTTGTACATAGCTGCCCAAATAACCGGGCGTGTAGCCGGTGAATACGTAATCAGGCGTGTAGTCGTAGATGTAAACGTACCTCACGCGGTAGGCCGGGTCCGAAGGGGGGATCTCGTTCACTTCGGCAGGCACGGATGTGCTTACCGTCCATGGACCGTCCGGGCTGGTGCCTTCGTACCACACGGCATTGTCGCACACGTGGTATACGCCATTGATCAGCAGCACCGTGGTGCTGGCATTCTCTGCGGAGTACACGGAAGTGCCCGCGATCTGGCTGAATTTCGGTGATCCGTCATAGGAAACGTTCACGGTGGCGGAACCACGGTCCACCTGGGCGGTTTGGGGAATGCTTGCATCCCGCACGGCTTCACGGGCGGCAAGAGTGCCTGCCACGTGCGCGAGGATGCCATCCTTTGGAGAGCCTTCCGGCACCTTGGCAAAGTCTGCAGGCAGGTCTTCAGGTGCTACATAACGCCAAGGTCCATTTGGAAGGTCCTTCGTGGCATACCACCTGCCCGATGCCAGGAAATAGTACTCCTGCGTGGGGATGTACATGAACAGGTCCTTGTCCGTGTTGGTAACGTACATGAGCGAACTGTTGTCGAAGGGCTGCATTTGCGGTTTCCCGTCCACATCCAGCAGCACCGCTGGCTTGGTGGTGACAACAACTTCCGGAATAATGCCATCCTTGGGCGGGGCCACTTTCGCCGTATCCACCTGCTTGGCCAGGGTCTCCAAATATCCGGGAGCCTTGTCCTCATGGTTCCACGGTCCTTGGATGTTGCGTGAGGAATACCACGTGCCCGAACCGTAAAGCCAGATGTCACCACCCTTCGGCCGCACCAGCAGGAAAGGCGAATTCACCACGCGCTCCAGTTGGGGTGCATTTTGCGCATAAACGGGATCCAGGGCTTTGTCTTCCGATTTTACCGGTTCGTAGATCGGGTCTCCGTCGATGTAAAGCAGAATGCTGGGCTTGTCCTTGTAAATGATCGTGGGTGGCGCATTGTCGTACGAAGCTGTGCTTTGCTTTTCCTCCTCCAAGGCTGCCACCAGCCAGTCGATCGGAACAGGGGCGGCATGCGCCGTGATCCCTGCTGAAAGCATCTCCTTGATGCCTGCGATCTCTCCGGCATCGCTGATCCCGGGGAACCGTGCATCCGTAACCTTGAAATTGGTAAGCGTGCCCATCCGGTTGCCGCGGTCCACGGCCAGGGTGCCATTGCCCCAGATCGCCCCGAAAACTGGCGTTTTGTCCGCCGGGCGCTGCAATGCCACGGCAGCCCTTGCGGTGAAGCTCGTACCGTCAAAGGACTCCGGTTGCGGCTTGAAGACTTGGACCTGGTTTCCATTGGTGCTGAACACCAAGGGCCAACCGCCGGTGCTGTCCACCTGTGTGAACGCCTGCACTGAACACAACAATGCAGGAACCGGAAGGATGAGGCGTGCTAGCGTGCGCATGGTACTTTGATTCAAAATGGAACTTGCCAAGTTTCGTGCCAAATTCAACCTTAGGCCTGGAGATGTGTCAAAGATGTGAAAATGGTTGCAGGAGGTCTGTGGCACAGGAGTGCGGCAAGCAGGATAATGCAGCTTTATGGGACTAACGGCAAGGACCACAATACCTTTGCAGGCTCGACACGGCTCCGTTGTAAAACATCCCATGAAGAACCAACTTAAAGGCTTGGTTTGTGCTTGCGCCATGGCGGCCTCCGCAGTGGGTTTGCATGCGGAGTCTTTACTGCTCGACGGAAAGCTGGTGGTGAAGGGCTTTCCCATGGATGGAGCGGTATTGGTTGTGGCCTCCAAGGATGGGCAGCAGCAAGTGATCTCCGCAGGCTTGGGGCATTTTACCATGCAGTTGGACCTCCAACGCAGCTACTTGTTGTCGTTCGAGCATCCGGGCTGTACCACCAAACAATTGATGTTTAATACGGAGGTTCCCGCTGCATCCGTTGGCAACAGGGGCTTCTTCTTTCCGTTCCAGGTGACATTGGAACCCGTGTCCAAGAGCGGGGGCATGGAATATGCCGGCCCGGTGGGCTACATCCAATATGACCTTGGAGTACATGGATTTGCGTACAGCACGGACTACCGGATCGCGAAGGATGAGGAACTGGAAAGGCGCGTGGATGAAGTGCGGCAAGCTTGGATGAAGCGCACCTTGCCCGTAGCCGCGGATCCAGCGGCAAGACAGGGTACGCTGGGTGAAGCAAAGACAGCCCAGGCACCGCAGCCCGCCGGTGCAAGCTCTGGCATTGGCATGGGTGATGTAGTGGCGGCAACGGTGCCCCGGGTGGCACCCATGGTACACGTACTTTCCGCTCCAGCGGTTGACAAGCCGGCCCCCAAGGCTGCGGAGGTGCCGCCCGTGGTGCGCCCCGCGCCCCGCATGGATCCCCTGCCGGAAAGCACTTTGGCCCCGGATGCCACAATGCCAGCGGTGCTGCCAGCGCCAATAGGATTGCCGGAAAATGTGGTTCGCAGGGAGGTGTGGGCGGACCACCTCCATGTTTTCACCACGGTCAGCGTGCGGGATGGCAACCGGATCGATGAATTTCGGCGGGTGGCCAGCTATTATGGCCAGGTGACCTACTTCCTCAACGGGCATCCGTGCACGGAGCATATCTATCGGCAGGGCACCGGGCTCGGGTCAATTCCGAACTAAGCGCACCACCGTTTCCAGGTGCGCCGTGTGCGGAAACATGTCCAGCGGCTGCACGTGCGTGATTTGGTACAGGTCCTTTAGCAGGCCAAGATCGCGGGCCTGGGTGGCCGGGTTGCAGCTTACGTACACCAACCTCGGCGGGGCCATTTCACGGATGCGCTGGACCACTGCTTCATGCATGCCTGCCCGTGGCGGATCGGTGACCAGTACATCGGGTTTCCCGTGGCGGACCATGAATTCGGCATTCAACAGGTCCTTCAGGTCACCAGCTTCAAAGGTGGCATTGCCAATGCGGTTCAGTTCGGCGTTGACCTTGGCGTCCGCTACCGCCTCAGGCACAATTTCCGCGCCGGTGACCCGTGCGCAGTGGCGCGCCAGGAACAGGGAAATGCTACCGGCCCCGCAGTACAGGTCATACACATGTTCATCACCCTTCAACCCGGCAAATTCGCGTACCAGCCTGTACATGGCTTCGGTTTGCTCCGGATTGGTCTGGAAAAAGCTCTTTGGGCCAATGCGGAAACGCAGCGGGGGCAGCCCGCCATCCTTCAATTCCTCCACAATGTGGTCGCGGCCGTGGAACACCTGGATGTCCAAGTCCCAGATGGTGTCGTTCTTCTTCGGATTGATGCACCACAACAAGGAAGTGATCGCGGGGAAATGCTTCAACACGGCGTGCAGGAGCGCCTCGCGCGGCCCGGGATCCTCATGGCCAAAGGCCACGAGTGCCATCACTTCGCCGGTGGTGGTGGTGCGGATGGTGAGCGTGCGCAACCAGCCTTCGTGCCTGCGGATGTCGTAATGCGATAGCCCGTTCGCCGCACTGTACTGCCGGATGAAATTCCGGATGGCATCGCTGGGGGCGGGCTGCAGCCAGCACTCGGACACGTCCAAGATCTTGTCGAACCGGCCGGGGAGGTGGTAGCCCAGCGCTTTTCTGTCTTCAATGCGCTCGCCGCCATCGAGTTCTTCCTTGGTGAACCAACGTTGGGCGCTGAAGGTGTACTCCAGTTTGTTCCGGTAGTAACGTTGCTTCGGTGAGGCCAGCGTGGCGGGCACCTCCGGAAGTTCCAGGCCACCGAGGCGTTGCAGGTTGTCGATCACTTCCTGCCGCTTGAAGGCAAGTTGTGCATCGTAGGCGAAGTGCTGCCAGGTGCAGCCCCCGCACGTGCCGAAGTGTTTGCAGAACGGCTCGGTCCTGTGCGGCGATGGCTGTACCAGCCGGGCCAGGGAGGCTTCCGCAAAGCTCTTTTTCTTCCGCGTGATGCGCAGGTCCGCCACATCCCCCGGCACTGCACCGGTGATGAACACCACCAGCCCGTCAACTTTGGCGATGGCCTTGCCTTGCGCCCATCCCGTCACCTCTACATTTTCCAGAATGATCTCCCCGTGTTTTGCCATCGCGCGGCAAAGGAACGCATGGTTCACGCAGTGCAGCAGGTGTTCCGCCGGAACAGCTTGGGGGCATTGCCAGCTTTCGACCTACTGACGCTTCAGTTGGCCGGACCTCCACGCCTGCACGAACTGCGCCCATGCGATGGGGTTGAACAGGTTCACCGTGGGCGCCATGCCCTGGTTGTAGATGCGCGTGTTGTCCAGCGCGGCCTGGTAATGGGCGGCCAGCCCAGGGTCCGGCGGCAAGTTTTCCATGCGCTGGATCACTTCGGCGGAATTGAGGTGCTTCAAGGCGCGCTCATATTCATTGTCGGACAGGTTCAGTGCCATGAACGCTTCGCGGAACTGCTCCTTGCTGGGCCAGGGGTACACTTCAAGGGGCTTCAACAACACCGTGTCCGGGAAGAGCACGTGGATCATGGAGTACTTGTTGTCGTGCAGTGAATCGGGGATCACATAATTGCCGCGCTTGAACCCCACCGCCGCAAACTCAATGGTATCGCCGGTTTGTGCTACGAAGCTGAAGTAGCCGTACACATCGCTGATGGTGCCCCGGTAGCTGCCCTTGGTGAGGATGCTGGTGAACGGCACCGGTTCCAGGCTGTCGCCGGTAACCACCACGCCACTGAACTGCACCAGCTTGCGGTCCGTGGGGTTTTGGCCGAATGCAACACTGGAAAAGGCAAGCAGAGCGATGAGGAGGATGTGGCGCATCGGCCCAAAGTTAAACCGGGGTGCTGCCAACCTTGTGCCAAAAACGCAGGCCCCCCTGTTGCACGGACCGCGGCAAGTGCAATACCTTGGCGGCATGAAACAGATGCTACGCCCGTTGTTCTTGGCTCTTTGCGGTTGGAGCGCTGCCGCAAACGCCCAAATTTCCATCGGCCCGGCGGACATGCCCTCCCCGGGGGACACGGTGCGCTTCCGCAACACCAACACCACGGCGGATATGGCGGATACGGGAGCAGGGCACACCTGGGATTTCAGCGACCTGCAGCCAGCGGCGGAAGGAGCGGACACCGCAGTTACGGTAGGCAGCACCCCGTTCTTGTACCAGTTCTTCTTCAACAATGCCCTGCTTTACCCGGAAAACAAGGCCGATCTGGCCATGCGCGGGGCTGACATGGGCATGCAGGGCGTGCAGATCAGCGATGTCTTCAATTATTTCAAGTCAAATTCCGCAGGCTACCGCGACGTGGGATTCGGTGCCAACATCAACGGCCTTCCCACTTCTGTGCAGCGCACCCCCGTTGATTGGATCTACCGCTTCCCGATGGATTTTGGCAACACGGACAGCTCGGCGAGCCATTTTGAGATCTCCGTGCCCACCTTGGGCTTTTACGGCCAAGACCAGATGCGCCGCAATGAGGTGGATGGTTGGGGAACGCTTATCCTGCCTGCCGATACGTTTCAAGTGCTCCGGGTGAAATCACGCCTGCAACGCACGGATACCATCTACGTGGACCAGCTTGGCTTCGGAATATCCGTGCCTGAACCGGAAACCATCGAATACAAGTGGTTGGCCCAAGGCATGGATGAGCCGGTGTTGCAGGTAACCACCGTGGGGGGCATCAACACGCTGGTGCGCTTCTACTACCATCCGGAGGATATTTCCACCGCAGTGCCCGAATCGCCTGCGCGCGCAGCATTCCGCGTTTGGCCGAATCCTGCGGGTTCAATGCTTTATGTGGAGGGCAAGGCACCTGCCGGCCTCGAGCTCCTGGCAGCGGACGGCCGTGTGGTGTGTACGGTGGCACCCACTTCCGCCTTGTACCACCACATTGATCTGGAAGGCGTTGCACCAGGCCCTTACCTGCTTCGCTCCCGCGCGGATGGCACCGTGCAGCGGGTAGTGGTGGCGCGTTAGGCGAATTGGCCCTTGTCCTTCGTCGCGGAAAGCGCCGCGATCAGTGGTTCGCGCTCCGTACACCAAGTGTGTACCGCTTGCACATCATTCCGGTGTACGGCGGCCAGCAATTGCCCGGAGGCGGCAGCATCTGCCATGAGGTGCAGGAGCACCACGCGGCCTGCATCGGCCTCGCGTTCCAACGGGCAGTCGTGCGGGTCTTTCTTCAGCAGGAGGAATCCGGCGGCGTATTGCAAAAAGAATGCGGCCACATACCTGCATTTGGCGAAGAGACTGTACCCGAAACGTTTGGCTTGCGGCAAATGGCCTACTTCATGTGCCAGGTGCAGCAGCCACTGGCGGTTGGAAGCTGGGCTTCCATCTCCATAGCCATCAAGGGCGAACCAAATGCCCGTGAACCAGATGGTCCGCCCAATGGTCAATGCACCGCCCCTGCGGTAGGGATACCAGGGCGCGTGCAACCAGTTGTTTCGCGATGGCCTGATGCGTACGGCCCGCAGCAGGTCTTTGTCCACGCTGCTCACCGCATGGAGCAACTGCACAGCTGCTTCATTGAGCGATCCATCGGCCAGCACCGGGCCAGCTTCCCTCATGGTGCCTAGATCATTTTAATGCCATACATCTTGCAAAGCCAGGCCAGTTGCCCGGAATGGCCTGATTCATGGCGGATGGCATGTGTGATCACATCGCGTACAGTATCCCCGATGGAGAGCTTAGTGGGGTTGGGGGCGTTCAGTGCGGCATCATCGAGTTGGGCCACGTGGGCCACGGCATTGAGATGCACAGCATTAAAGGTTTCCCAAACCTCAGCGAACGTAGGGCATTCCTCCGGTGGGAGGCCGGGAGCACCCAGGGTGAAGTGCTTTGCCCACCAGAATTTTTCAAACGGACCTTTGGTGGCCGCCAGCAACAATCCATTTTCCGAAGTCGCCAGGTGGGCCACCAACCAAAATACCGTATTCAGTGGCTTGCCGTCGCATACGAACTGGCGGTGCGGATCTGCTCCTTTCAGGGGCGAGAGGTAGTAGCGCGTCCACTCGCGGGCGCGGTCCATCACATGGCTGAGCACTTGGGCCTCGGTTGGCATGGGCAGGGTTGTTTTGCAAAGAAACAGCGGCCCCTGCTTCCGCCGTTGCGCGCTTCATTGGCAGCTACCTTCGCCGCATGTCGGGCAGCACGTTTGGCACCATCTTCAAGCTCACCAGTTTCGGTGAAAGCCATGGGCCGGCCATTGGTGGGGTGGTGGAGGGCTGCCCCGCAGGGCTGAAGTTGGATACGATGGCCGTACAGGAGGAGCTGGACCGCCGCCGCCCCGGCACTACACCGTTGGGAACACCACGGCAGGAGAGCGATACAGTGGAAATACTCAGCGGTGTGTTCGGGGGAACCACGTTGGGCACGCCCATTGGCTTCATCATTAGGAACAAGGATGCGCGGAGCGGGGACTACGACCACTTGAAGGATGCATTTCGCCCCGGACATGCCGACCGGACATGGGAAGCGAAGTTCGGCTTGCGGGACCATCGCGGCGGCGGAAGGGCGAGTGCGCGCGAGACCGCCGTGCGCGTGGCCGCTGGTGCAATTGCGCGGCAATTACTTGCCACAGCTGGCGTGGCGGTGCATGGCTGGGTAAGCCAAGTTGGAACGGAGCGCCTCACAGTGCCGTATCAGAACCTGCGTTTGGACCAAGTGTACGGGAATGATGTGCGTTGTCCGGACCGGGACATGGCGGAGCGCATGGCGGCGTTGATCGCACAAGTGAGGGCCGAAGGGGACACGCTGGGGGGCAGGATCTCCTGTGTGGCACAAGGAGTGCCGGCGGGCTTGGGTGAACCGGTGTTTGACAAGCTGCATGCGGATCTTGGCAAAGCCATGTTCAGCATCAATGCAGTGAAGGGCGTGGAGTTCGGCAGTGGCTTCGATGCTGCCGCCATGCGCGGCTCTGCGCACAACGACGCTTTTGTGGAGCGGGGCGGGGCCATTGGCACGGCCACCAACCGCAGTGGCGGCGTGCAAGGCGGCATCAGCAACGGCGAGGACATCCTGTTCGACGTGGCCTTTAAACCCGTGAGCACGTTGATGCGCCCACAAACCACGCTGGACCGTGAAGGCCGGGAAGTGGTGCTGGAAGGGAAAGGGCGTCATGACCCTTGTGTGGTGCCGCGCGCAGTGCCCATTGTGGAGGCCATGTGCTGCTTGGTGCTGGCCGATCACCTGCTTCGCCAACGGGCGGCGCGCCTGTGAACATATTGCTCAGCCCTTCTAGCGCTTCTCCAGTGCGTTGATCAGGTTAACCATCTGGTCCACGTCCAACTGGGTGCCGCTAACACAATCCTCCCGCAGCGGTCTTCCGCAGGAGACCCTGCGACAACGACGCTTTACAGCATGCGATGGAATTTCCCAACGGAATGGCTTGCTCAGCCCTTTTTCCGCTTTTCCAATGCGTTGACCAAGTCCACCATTTGGTCAATGTCCAATTGCTTGCCTACGATCTTGTGGTCCTTGTCCAGCAGGAAGAACTTCGGAGTGCTGTACACATCCCACGTGTTGGCGTAGTTCAGGCTCTCAATCGTGGTGTATTTCGGTATGAATTTGTAGGAAGCGGTCTTGGCCTCTTCGTAAACATGCCAAGTAAGGCCCACGTTGGTCCAATCCAAGTGGTTGTCCCTGATAAAGGCCTTCCAATCCGCGAAGAGCGTACTGTCCGTTGCCTTGGCCACGGCAAATACGCCTACGCCCAAGGGCTTAAGTTTTTCCTTCCAGTCTTCATGAAGCTTTGGCAGCACCTTCTTGCAATGCCCGCAATGGGGATCCCAGAACACCAGCAGAACATATTTGTCCGGCATGTTGTAGTAGCCCAGCCAATTGGCTTCAGTCGTGTCCGGAAGCAGGATGTTCTTGCCAACGGAGCCAATGATCAAAGGGGCTTCCTTGTCGGCACGCTCGCAGAGCTTCTTCAGCTTGTCAGCATCCATCCAAGTGGCGCGGCTCTTGGTGCCGTTCTGCGGGCAGTAGTAGGTCTGCGCCATGTGTACGAACACGGCGTCCATGCCCATGATGTCACTGGTTTCGTATTTGTATGTAATGCCGTTCACGGCAAACTTGAACAGGTCGCCGTTGTCGTCCATGCGCTGGATCAGCTCATCGGCGCATTTGTTGATGGTGTCCGGCACTTGCGGTACCACTTTGCCGATGTATTCATCAAATTTGTTTTGGAACACGGGGGTGCGCAGGTTCCTAGGGTCTTTTAGATTTGTGTTGTCCCAAAAATGCGCGCGGTAGTTATAGTAGGTCGCGGCGCTGTCCACGCTACCGTCAGCCTTTTTGATTTCCTTCTGCTCAGGCGCAATGCTCATCTTTACGATGCTGGCGGCATAAGTGCCCGGGTTCTCCGCCACCAGCTTGTTCTGGTAGGCGAGCACCTCAGTTTCCATCTTTTTTAGCTGTTCCTTGAATGCAGCTTTGGCAATGGGGTCTTCAGTGGCTTCCAATTTCTTGGCCACCGCATCGGCCTCGGTCTTTTTGTCCCCCAGGAACCGCACGTAGGCCAGGAAGAGCTGGTTTTCCTTCGACTTCACCACGCTGAGGTGCTCGTTCAGGGCGGCCGTGTCGCTTTTCATTTCCACCACGGGTTCGTTCACCAGGAATTCGAAATACTTCGGGCCTGGGATCACCACGGCATACACACCCGCCTTGTATCCGCCGGGGCGGTTGAAAAGGATGACTCCCTTGGCATTGGCCACGGTGGTGTCCGCATAGTACAGCTTGTTGCCGTAGTAGTTGGCCAGGTAAATAGTGTCATGCGCGGTGCCGTCAATGGTGAACTTCAGCTCGCGCTTGTCTTGCGCGCAAAGCGTTCCAACAGCCATTGAGGCGATGAGCAAGAAGGTGGTTCGCATAAGGCAAAAGTAGATGGGGGCCGAACCCGTGTTCCGCTGTTAACGATCCTTTGACGCTTTCGTGCCCGGATGGGTTGCACCAAACGCCTGATCCTCTTTGGCCTATACCTGCAAGGTCTTGAACTCGTTGGTCAGGTGGAAGCTGATTTCCGGGTTGTTGCGGCGTTCAAGGTCCAACATGTAGGCGGATGGGGCCATGAACACGGGGTTGTCGTCCTTATCCTGTACCACCTGGGTGGACTTGATCCGTATGAAAGCCTGCAAGGCAGCGGGGTCATCGCTGGTGAGCCAGCAGGCCTTGTGTGCCGCAATGGCCTGGAAGGCACAATTGGCGCCGTATTCGTGTTCCAGCCGGTAACGGATCACGTCGAACTGAAGCTCGCCCACGCACCCCACGATTTTTTTGTTGCCGGGCTGCTGGGTGAACAGCTGCGCCACTCCTTCCTCGGTAAGCTGGCGGATGCCTTTGTCCAGCTGCTTGCTGCGCATGGGGTCCATGTTCACCAGTTCACGGAACAGTTCCGGCGAGAACGCCGGGATGCCCCGGAAGTTGAAGTTCGCACCGTCGGTGAGGGTGTCGCCGATCTTGAAGTTGCCGGTATCGAACAAGCCGATCACATCGCCCGGCCAGGCTTCTTCCACCAGCGATTTCTGTGCGGCGAGGAATGCCGTGGGATTGGCAAAGCGCAGCTGTTTGTTCAAGCGGACATGGTGGTAAAAGGTGTTCCGCTTGAATTGTCCCGAACAGATCCGTAGGAAGGCAACACGGTCGCGGTGGTTGGGGTCCAGGTTGGCGTGTATCTTGAACACGAAGCCGCTGAACGCGGGGTCTTCCGGGGAGACGGTGCCTTGGTCCGTGTCGCGTGGCCCAGGGGGAGGTGCAATGCGGATGAAGGTGTCCAGCACCTCGCGCACGCCGAAGTTGTTGAAGGCACTGCCGAAGAACACCGGGGCCACGGCCCCCTTTCTGTACGCAGTCACGTCAAGCGGGTCGTAAACGCCGTTCACCAGTTCCACTTCACTGCGCAATTCCGCGGCCGGATCACTGCCCAACAGGCTGTCCAACCTGGGGTCTGCCAAGTCATCGATCCGTTCGTCGGCCAATTCCTTTTTGGTTTTTCCCGCCTCGAAGAGCCTTAAGTCATGGTCAAACAGGTCATACACGCCTTGAAAAGTGGCCCCCACACCGATCGGCCAGCTCAGCGGGCGCACCCGGATTGAAAGTTTTTCCTCCAGTTCATCCAGCAGGGAGAAGGCATCCCGGCCCTCCAGGTCCAGCTTGTTGATGAAGACGATTACCGGCGTGTTGCGCATCCGGCACACTTCCATCAGCCGTTCGGTCTGGGGTTCCACGCCTTTCGTGGAGTCGATCACCAGCACCACGCTGTCCACGGCGGTAAGCGTACGGTAGGTGTCCTCCGCAAAGTCCTTGTGGCCGGGCGTGTCCAGCAGGTTCATCAGCACCCCGCCATATTCAAAGGTCATGACCGAGGTGCTCACGGAGATGCCGCGCTGCCGCTCGATCTCCATGAAATCACTGGTGGCTCCCTTGCGGATCTTGTTGCTCTTCACTGCCCCTGCGGTTTGGATCGCACCGCCATAGAGCAGGAATTTCTCAGTAAGCGTGGTTTTGCCCGCGTCCGGGTGGCTGATGATGGCGAACGTGCGCCGCTTGGCTATTTCCTGCTGCTGACCCATGGCCGAAAAGGGCCGCAAATGTAGGTGGTTGCAACAGGTGGGCTTCACGGTGCTTTACTTTCGGCATTCCAACTCCGGCCCAACACCGGTACAAGCACCATGAAAAAGACCCTTTTTGCGCTCGTTGCCTTGCTTTCCTCCTGTGCCCAAGCGCAGCAGAATCCCGCCAAGATCGCCTTGCATACTTGGGCCACGGGCCTCGATGGGCCGGTGTTTGTGGCCAATGCGGGCGACAGCCGCCTTTTTGTGGTGAACCGGCCCGGGACGATCAAGGTCATCACCGATAGCATGCAGGTGCTTCCTGCGCCGTTCCTGGATATTACGAGCCAGGTGAACAGTGATGCCAGTGAACAGGGCTTGTTGGGCATGGCGTTCGATCCGGGCTATGCCACCAATGGCTTTTTCTATGTGTACTACATCCATGGCAGCGGTGCCGGTACCAGCCGCATTTCACGCTTCCATGTCAGCAGCGACCCCAATTTGGCCGACCCCGCCAGTGAGGTGGTGCTGTACACCGTGGCCCAACCCTATTGGAACCACAATGGCGGATGCCTGCAGTTTGGGCCGGACGGATACTTGTATTGTGGCTTTGGCGACGGAGGCAGCGGCAACGACCCCAATGGCAATGGGCAGAACATGAACGTGCCGTTGGCCAAGATGATCCGCATTGACGTGTCACAGCATGATTCCACGTACGCAATTCCTGCGGACAATCCCTTTGTGGGCGCACAGGACACATTGCCGGAGATCTGGGCCAGCGGGTTGCGCAATCCTTGGCGCTACAGTTTCGACCGGCTTAACGGAGACCTGTGGATCGGGGATGTTGGCCAGAATGCGTGGGAAGAAGTGGATCACTGGCCTGCGGCGAACGGGGGCGGGGCCAACTTCGGTTGGCGTTGCCGCGAGGGTTTCGTGGCCACGCCGGGCGTTAGCCAGGCCGGATGTTCTTCAGATGGTCCCTTCACGGACCCCGTGGCGGCCTTCAACCATGGCAGCCAAGGTTGGTGCTCGGTGATCGGTGGGTATGTGTACCGAGGAACGCAGTTCCCGCACCTGTATGGCAAGTACATTTTTACGGACTACTGCAGCGGGGATTTCCTCACGTTCGGGGCCAACAACGATGTGGACACCCTGCTGATGACCGGGAACAGTGGCTATTCCGGGTTTGGCGAGGATATGGACGGCGAGCTTTATGTGACGGACGTGGACCATGGCACGGTGAAGAAGATCGTGGATGCGTGCCCCATGGCCGATCCGGTGGCCACCTTCGATGGAACAGCACTGACCAGCACCCCGGGGAATAGCTGGCAATGGCTCCTCAACGGAGTTCCCGTGCCAGGAGCCACGGGCCAGAGTTTTGTGCCCCAGGCAAACGGCACCTACCAGGTAAGGGTAAACTTGGGTTCACCGTGCATCCTGGTTTCAGCGGGGGTTGTGGTCAACACGGTTGGTGTAGCGGAACATGGCGGTTTCCATCCAGCGGTCTATCCGCAGCCCGCGCAGTCCCGACTGGACCTGCGGTATGAGGGTGTGAAGCCAGCCTATACGGTGATGGTCATGGATGTTCTTGGGAAAACCCTGCAAACGCTGGAATGGCGCGGCGCAGATGCACTTTTGAGCATCGACGTTTCCGGTGTGGCCCCGGGCAGTTACCTCTTGCGCGGAAGCATTGATGGGCTCGGTGTGTGGGAACGCACTGTAGTGGTTGCACGGTGACTGCCCACCGTCATTGCGAGGGCCTGTGCATTCAATAAGCCCAACTCCCACCGTCATTGCGAGGGTCTGTGCATTCAACAGGTCCGAAGCAATCTTTGATTTTGGGCTACGGGCCAATCAAAGATCGCTTCGGCCTCGTACCTCGGCCTCGCGATGACGGTGGGGATTCGCTCGGGGACTCGCTATCGAGGACGGTAAGCTTCGTCGGTCGTGCCTTCCTTGTCGCG
>JAFDZY010000481.1 GCA_018266685.1 Bacteroidota bacterium | reverse complement strand
GTGGCGGGCATCATGGGCGGCGGCGGCGCAGGCACGGTGTACCGCGGCGTGGCCTTTGGTGCGCAGTTCCTCTTCTGCACCTTCCTCATTGACGCTGCTTCCGCCATCGACGGCGTGGCCTGGATGCAGGACATCGCCCAGCAGGACGGCAAACGCTTAGTGGTGAACATGAGCTGGGGCCTGTACTACATGGGCACGCTGGACGGCAACTCCCTGATCAGCCAAGCGCTGGACCAGTTCTCGGATGAAGGCGTTGTATTCTGCATCTCCGGCGGCAACAACGGCGATGTGGATTTCCACCTCGGAAAAACCTTTTCCGGCGACACGTTGCGCAGCCGCGTGCAGTTCTATCCGTACAGCGCCAATCCGCATACATGGGGGCAAAGCCTTTCGATGTGGGGTTCGCCCGGGGCAGCCTTTTCCACTGCCTTCAAAGTGATCAACAACCTGAACGCCACCAGTACAGGAACGCCATGGTACCACACCGCCACACAAGCGGCTTATGTGGATTCCCTGCTCATTCTCGGCACGGATACCGTGTGGTTCAACCTTGCCATGGAAGCAGCCGACCCGCTGAACGGCAGGCCGCACGCCCGCCTGCGCATCAAGAACACCCACACCGGTCTGCAGGTGGTGATGCAGGCCACCGCGGACAGCGGCACCGTGCATTTTTGGAACGTCACCGAATTGGACAATGGCGTGGGCAACTGGGGCCAGGAATTCCAAGCAGGCCAGCCTGGATGGACCGCAGGCGACAACCAGTACGGCATCGGTGAACCGGCGTGCACGGAAAGTGCGATCACGGTGGCCGCGCACCAAGCACAGTACGTCATTCCCGGTGGCACCAACACCTATGGCGGCAACATTGCGGGCTTCTCCTCCTACGGCCCCACGCTGGACGGGCGCATCAAGCCGGACATTTCCGCGCCCGGCGTGAACGTGGCCTCGTCCATCAGCTTCTTCACGGACGATTCATATTCAGCGGTGGCCACCGTGCCGTTCCAGGGCCGCAATTATCCCTTCGCGCGTTTCAGCGGAACCAGCATGGCCGCCCCTGCCGCCACCGGAACGGTGGCATTGATGCTGGAGGCTGACCCTACGCTTACGCCGGCCGACATCCGGGACATCATCCGCTCCACGGCCCGCACGGACAACTTCACCGGGGTGATCCCACCAGGCGGCAGCACGCGTTGGGGCATGGGCAAGCTCAATGCCTACCACGCCGTTACGGCAGTGTTGGGCACCACGGGCATTCTGCAGCCCAACGAAACCGCGATCGCCACATGGCCCAATCCGGCCACGCGGCTGCTGCACATTGGGATGCCTGAAACATTGGGCGTGGCAACCCTTCAGATCACCGATGCGTTGGGGCGCACGGTGCATTCCCTGGGGCTGAACGGCGGAGGGGTGATAACCTTGGACACTGAAAATTGGGCGCGGGGCCTGTACTTCATCCGCTTGGCCAGCGAAGGAAAATTGCTAGTTGGAAAGGTAATCAAGGAGTGATCCAATAATGCGGACTTCGTTATAGTCCTTTTCCGGGAATTCAGAACCTTTTGGATGATCGTGATTCATCAAGCGCTGTCCGCGCCCGCCAACTGCTCCACCACATCCATCAACCTCTTGTTTAACCGAAGCAATTCTGCATTCGTGCGCGCAGACTCGTCCAAGCATTTGTCAATGCGCACCCATACGTCCTGGGACACCATATACACTGTGTTATACGCACCGTTCGCCACTTGATTGTCGTGCATGTGCAGCACCAACGGATCCGGACTCATCAGCCACTCCGTGCTCACCTTGTAGAACTCCGCCGCCTTGCGGAGGTCGTCTATGTGCATCTTTTCCGGTTCCTTCTCCCAGCGGCCCAAGGTGGCAGGCGACACTCCCAGCGCATCGGCCACATATTGCTGGGTGTAATTGTGCCGCATGCGCAGGCTGTACAATTTGGACCATCGCGGGGTCGCATTTCCAGTTTCAGGTGGTGTATCGTTCATGGCTTCGCCGAAAGTATTCAGAAATCGCATATCTTTTTCAAAAATGGCTGACGTTCTTCAGGAATGGTATGGCCAAGCCCCATCCATGCCGGTACGTTCGCCTTTCCGCTGGAAAGGTCCGGCGGCACATTGGAAACAAGCATTCACCAAACCCCAGACCATCATGCAGAACGATACGCCAAGTACATTGGCCCGGACCATGAACCGGGCTGCAACCCTGACCCTTTCCATATTGCTGGCATGCAGCCTGGCCGATGCCCAGTACATACCACCCGACCGCTTGGGCGGCGAACACCAGGGCACGGACGTGCTGCGAAGGAACAATGGGCAAGTGTTTGATGCCGATGGCAACCAGCGGCGCGATGTGAAAGCCTATTTTGAAGGTTCGCCCGTGGGCATCTATCTTCGGGATTCCAGCCGCGTTTCCTTTACCTACGCCACCATGTTCATGGACAGTGCAATTGCGGACACCTCCTACCGGGTGGACATGGCCTTCAGCGGGGCAAAGCCCATGGACCCGCACATGCTGTTGCCTGCGCCCGGCGTGGCCAATTACTACCGCAGTAAGTATGCCACGGAATTGGTGCCCGCCTACTACCGGGGCATCTATGAGGAGGTGCTCTACCACATTGACCTCCACATGTATGCAAGCTCTGGTGGCCCGCGCATGGCCTTTGTGGTGCGGCCTGGCGGGGATCCCTCGACCATCAAGCTGATGTTCACCGGGCAGGACAGCTTGGGCATTGATTGGCTGGGTTCCCTGAAGGTGTACCTCAGCGGCAAGTGGGTGGAACTGAAAGAGGCCACTGCCTACCAAGTGACAAGCAGCGGAGCCATGGTGGATGTGCCCTGGACCCCGCAATGGGTGCATGAAAACGGCACCGTGTATGCCACGATCAGCTTCGGGGATTATGACCCTGCACTACCCTTGGTCCTGCAAATTGGATACGCAGCCATGGGCGGCGCAGGAGGACCGGACGACCGCGACATGAACTGGAGCACCTACGTGGGCGGCGCGGGCGATGATGAACTGACTTGCGTGGAAACGGATGAAGTTGGCAATGCATATACCTGCGGCCACACATTGGCAACGAACTTCCCGGTTGCACCGGGCAATGAGCACTACCCTCCGTTCCAAGCAGCAGCCGCAGGTTACGACAATGCCGTGATCATGAAATTTGACGGCACCAGCAAGCGCGTGGAATGGGCCACCTACTACGGTGGTGCAGATGCAAATCCTGCAATACAGCCTGAAGAGGCGCATGCCCGTACCGAAGCCCGCAAAATAGCTGTGTTCACCAGCTACCAACCTGAAAAACAGTACGTCTTTGCCACCGGAGTAACCAACTGCACGGATTTCGCCACTGACGCAAATAATCAGTCCATTTTTTCAGGTGCCTTCCAAGAGGGGTACACAGGTGGGCGCACCCGTATGTGGGTGGCTGCATTTACAAAGGAGCAAGGAGTGCGGCATTGGGCCACCACCCACGGGCAGGGCAATGGCCAGTACGATAGCCGGGAAGAGGGCCTGGCCATCGCCATCAATCAGGCGGGCCAGCTGGCTGTGGGCGGCCGCCTGCACCGTACGGTAAACTACAGCGTGGCCAACCCGGTATTCCCCGTGGTAACACCTGCCGGGGCCTACGACCACAATGGCAATACCGGCGGGGCCTTCGTCATGTCCTTTAACCCGGATTTCACCATCCGTTGGGCCAGCACCCTGGGCAACTATGACCAGGTGGCCTATACCCAGCTTACCGACCTGCGGTATGAATCCACCGGGCGGTGGCTTTGGTTCACCGGCATCAGTTCAGGCAGCCTATCCACGCTGGACCTCGTGACACCCACGGGCAGTTACTCCAACCAGTTCGGCTCCGCGATGATCGGGGAGTTCAATATGACCACAGGGCCAGGCTTGGACTACTGCACCCGCTGGGGCGGTGGGCCCATCACAGACCCGTCCAGCCTGGCTTATGGGCTGGACTATGACGGGAAGTATATATGGGTGGTGGGCGGCACCCGGCGGTCCGCAGTTACTGAAACGGATGCGCCGTTGCCCACCGGCCCCTCCACCATATACCACAGCTTGGTGAACGCCAGCGACCCGCCGCCCGGTAACCCGTGCGATGGTTTCATCCTGAAATTTGACATTGCCCAGCACACCCTCCTGTACGGCACGTTGATCGGCGGCAACAAGTACGACATGCTGTTAGACGTGGGCCATGATGCGGACAATGTGTACATCACGGGCGAAAGCCGCAGCACCGGTGGCTTTGCGACGGACATAAACCCCTTGCGCTACTTCCAGCCCATGAACAGCAACGTGAATACCCGCGATGCGGTGGTTTTAGCCATCCGCTCAGGCGATGCGGCCCCGGAAGTGGTGTGGCGCACCGCTTTTGGCGGCACCGCCAGCGAGCGTGGCTGGGGCATTGCCGGCAGTTTGGCGCAGCCCAGTGATATTTACCTGGTCGGCGGTGCGGCTTCCCAGCCTTTCCAGCTGTTCCCGCTCCATGAGTTCAGTACCAGCAGCACGCTGGACTATTACCAGCCCCTGAACCTCACGGGTGTGGGCGCAAGCGGTTCGCTCAATTCCTGGTACCGCTTTGAATACGGGCTGGATTTTGAGAACGGCACACTGGGTTTCGCCTCTCCGGAGGCCAGCCACCAAGGGCATGATGGCTTCATCGCCTCCTTTGCGGCCTACCATCCCGTAGGCATTGGGGAACCTGCTGGAAGTGATGCAGCGGATGGCCTGCTTGTCACACCACTGCCCGGATATAGCCAATGGGCGGTACACTTTCCCAATGCCGGGGAATGGAAGTTGATGGCCTTCAATGCCGCAGGCCAGGTTGTGGGGGATTGGCGCTCCCAAGGCACTTTCACGGCAGTGGACCTTTCCGCCCTGGCTCCAGGCATATACCTGCTGCAGGCAATGACGGCGACCGGCAAAACGCTAAGCACCAAGCTGGCCAAGCCATGAAACGTGTAGTTGGAGTTGCCACCGCCGCACTGCTCAGTGCGGCGGTGGCCAACGCCCAGTACTGGAAGGCGCTGGGAAAGGGAACCATCGGCCCGACTGAAGTTCAAACGCTGTTTGGGGATAGCAGTTCCAATAGACTGCTTGCCGGAGGCACGTTCATGTGGATCATGAACGAAAACGATTCCGTGCTTGGCATGGGCCAAGCAGCATGGGATGGAACCAGGTGGGATAGCGTAGCTACGCGGATACAACCCATTTCCGGCAACAATTCCACTAATCAAACGCACTGGTTCTTACGCTTTGAAGGGAGATTGTATGCGTGCGGCTTCTTTGGCTTTCAAAATTCGGATGGTACGTGGAATAATAATATGGCCAGGCTCAATGAGGTTAATCACCATTGGGAAAACTTGGGGTGTAACTATCAATTCATGACCGGCCTTACAACACTTGTTCCCAAGGAACCCCAGACCACACTTTACGCCACGGGTTACATGGGCAGCATCTGCGGCTTCCCGGAAAGCTGCGTGTTCCGTTACGATGGCAGCGCCTTCCACGTGTGGGAGCCCTTCAACCTGATTCCACAAGGATTGAACGATGCGTATGTGGGCACCGTCTTCGATTTCCAAGGGAAGACCTACATGACCTGCAGCCTGCCGGACCCGGTGGACGGCACGGGATTCGTAAGCTTTCTACGATGGAACGGCTCAGATTGGGAACACGTGCCGGGCTGGAACACCCTGAGCCCTATCAAGGACATCAGCATACGGAATGACACGCTCTATGTGGCTGGCACCTTTACCCTGGCGGATGGTGGGCCGGGCAATCTGGTGGCCGCATTCAGCAACGATCAATGGAACAACATGGGCGGTGGCCTGTATTATTCTCCGGTGCCCATGAGCGGCGTGGTGTGGGACCTGGAGTGGCTCCATGGAGATCTGTGGGCTTGTGGCCAGTTTGATCTGGCGGCGGGCCTGCCGGCTCATAGTATCGCCAAGTGGGACGGCCACCGCTGGTGCATGCCGCCTGGGGATTTCCGCTGGATCTTCAATAGCCAATCCATGTTGCTGGACATGGCGGTATGGCGGGACAGCCTCTACGTGTGCGGCAGTATCCTCACAGTGGACGGCGATACCATGAAGCAGGTGGTGCAGTGGATAGGCGGTGATGCGGTGGAGACCTGCAGCCAGGCCACGGGCGTGGAGGAAGCCGCTTTGATGGGCGTGGGGAGTGAACTTCAGGTTACGCCATTGCCCACCGGCACGTCGTGGGCCGTGCATTTCCCGCGTATGGGCAAGTGGACCTTGGAGGTGTATGATGCCACTGGCCGGCAAGTGCGCAGCGTGCAATTCAACGGCGGAACCACGGAACTTAATCTGGGTGCAGAGGCTTCAGGATTGTACCTGTTACGGGCAAGATCCTCCGCCTGGAAATACCTTCAGGCGCGGGTCGTTCGTCCTTAGAGTTCATTTGTCAAAGGCTGGTCCAATTTGTTCCGGTGAGGAGTTCCTATACGCGAGGGACTATAGGGCATTTCAATCCACTGACCACCCTGTGCGCTCCATTCCGCCGAAGCGTTTACTTTCGCCACCGTTCCCCCGGGGGTGCGCAATGCAATACCTGTTCTACCTGCTCGCTGCCGTTTCAGTGATCGCCGCCTTGGTGGTGGTCGTGGCCCGCAGCCCCATCACCAGCGTGATCGCGCTGGTGGTGTGCTTCCTCAGCATCGCCGGGCACTACATCCTGCTGAATGCGCAGTTCCTGGCCATGGTGCATGTGATCGTGTACACCGGCGCCATTCTGGTGCTGATGCTCTTCGTGATCATGCTGCTGAACATGAACAGCATGGTGGAGGAACGCAAATCCGTGGTGGTGCGCGTGCTGGCCTGGGCCACGGGCGGCCTCTTCCTGCTGACGCTGATGGCAGCCGCCAAGCAGGGCATCCTGCTGGCCACGCCGGCGGACTTCGACCCGGGCATCGGGCTGGTGCAGCGCATCGGCACGGCCCTCTTCACCGATTTCCTGGTGCCCTTCGAGGTGAGCAGCGTGCTCTTCCTCAGCGCCATGGCCGGGGCCATGATGCTGGCCAAGAAGGACGGCACCGAGCACATCAACCTGCCCCCGAGTAGCGAACCTGACAGCGCCGCGTGATGCAAGAGGTGATGACCGCCATCCGCGTGGTGCCGCTGGACCACTATTTGATCCTCAGCTTCCTGCTGTTCAGTATCGGCATGGTGGGCGCGCTGGTGCGGCGCAACATCATCATCGTGATCATGTGCCTGGAGCTGATGCTCAACAGCGTAAACCTCCTGCTGGTGGCCTTCAGTGCGTACCACAGCGATCCCGGCGCGCAGGTGATGGTCTTCTTCATCATGCTGGTGGCCGCGGCGGAAGTGACCGTGGGCCTGAGCATCCTGGTGCTGCTGAAACGCAATGCCGACGGCGTGGACATCAACCTCCTGAACCGCTTGAAATGGTGAAGACCGAGCTGCTCGCCCTGCTGGTGCCCGTGCTGCCCTTGGCGGGTTCGCTGGCCATCGGCTTCGGTCGCAACCGGCTGAAGGGCAACAGCGCCGGCCTGCTGGGCACCGCGCTGGTGGCGGTTTCCTTCGTGTGCAGCCTGCTGCTCTTCCTGGGGCATGACGGCACCGCGCACATCGTAAAGGCCTTCAACTGGATCGACGTGGGCGGCATGCACATCCCCTTCGCCTTCCAGATCGACACGCTTTCGCTGTGGATGATGCTGATCGTCACCGGCATCGGCTCGCTGATCCACCTCTACTCCATCGGCTACATGCACGACGACCCGCGCGTGGCCAGCTTCTTCGCCCAGCTCAATCTCTTCACCTTCAGCATGCTCCTGCTGGTGATGGGCAGCAACTTCCTGGTCACCTTCATCGGCTGGGAAGGCGTGGGCCTGTGCAGCTACCTGCTGATCGGCTTCTGGTACACCAACCCGGACTTCAACTACGCCGGGCGCAAGGCCTTTGTGATGAACCGCATCGGCGACATCGGCATGGTGCTGGCCATGACCCTGATGTTCCTGCAGTTCGGCACGCTGAACTACGCGGAGATCACGGCGCAGGCCGGCTCTTCCTTCAGCACCGGCAACCCGCTGATCGTGGGCGCCACCCTGCTGCTCTTCCTTGGTGCCACGGGCAAGAGCGCGCAATTGCCGCTGCTCACCTGGCTGCCCGATGCCATGGCCGGCCCCACGCCGGTGAGCGCATTGATCCACGCCGCCACCATGGTCACCGCCGGCATCTTCCTAGTGGTGCGCAGTTCCGTGCTGTTTGAACTCGCGCCGTACACGCAGGACATCATCCTGTGGGTGGGCGTGGCCACCGCGCTTTTCGGGGCCACGGTGGGCCTGTTCCAGAACGACATCAAGAAAGTGCTCGCTTATTCCACGGTGAGCCAGTTGGGCTACATGTTCGCCGCGTTGGGCGTGGGCGCGTACAGCTGGGGCATGTTCCACGTCACCACGCACGCCTTCTTCAAGGCCCTGCTCTTCCTCGGCGCGGGCAGCGTGATCCACGCGCTGGGCGGCGAGCAGGACATCCGCAAGATGGGCGGGCTGAAGAACACCACCAAGACCACTTACGTCACCTTCCTCATCGCCACGCTGGCCATCGCGGGCATTCCGCCGCTCAGCGGCTTCTTCAGCAAGGACGGCATCCTCGCGAGCACCTTCGCGGAAAGCCCCGCAGCGTATGCCGTGCTGGTCTTCGCCGCCATGCTCACAGCCTTCTACATGTTCCGCCTGCTGTTCCTCACCTTCTTCGGCACCTACCGCGGCAAGGCGCACCCGCACGAAAGCCCAAAGGTGATGACCGTGCCGCTGATGGTGCTGGCCGTGCTGAGCGCGATCGGCGGCCTGCTGAACATCCCGCACGTGTTCGGCGGGCACGAATGGCTGAAGGGCGTGCTGGCCAAGGCCGCGGACGCGGTTGGGGCCGAGCACCTGGAACTCAGCGCCAGCACCGAATGGACGCTGATGGCCTTGGGCACCGGGCTGGTGCTGCTCACCATCTGGTACACGTGGACGCTATTCGGCAAGAAGACCACGCTGGACGGCGAACCGGCCGACATGCCCTTCCTGAAGCGCCTCATCGCCAGGCGCTGGCTGCTCGACGAACTCTACGCCGCGCTCTTTGAAAAACCATTCGGCTGGCTGAGCCGGAACCTCTTCGGCATCGGAGAGACCAAGGTGGCCGTACCGCTTACCGTGGGCACCGGCAAAACCACGCTCGGCTTTAGCGAACTGCTGCGCAAGCTGCAGACCGGCAACACCAGCTTCTACCTCTTCGGCATGATGGTCGGCGTGGTGGTGTTGCTGCTAATCACCATGATGGGGTAATGGAACTGCTCGCCCTGATCCTCATCCCCTTCCTGGCCGCCACCTGGCTGCTGTTCGGGCGCCCGTCCGCTGCGCGCGGCATCGCGCTGGTGTCCACGCTGCTCACGCTGGCGCTGGTGCTCTGGCTCTGGTACACCTGGGCCGGCGGCACGGTGATCGCCGTTTCACACGATTGGGTGCCCGCCTTCGGCATGCGCTTCGTGCTGGGCTACGGCGGCATCGGCCTGCTGATGCTGGTGCTCACCGGCCTGCTCTTCCCCTTCATCATCGGCACGGGCTACAAGCAGCCCACCGGCGATCCCGCCCTGGTGAACGCCCTGCTGCTCTTCTCCCAGGCCGCGCTCTTCGGCGTGTTCATGGCGCAGAACGCCTTCCTGTTCTACATCTTCTTCGAGCTTTCGCTGATCCCCATCTTCTTCCTGCTGCTGTTCTGGGGCGGCGAGCACAAGCGGGCCATCACCATCCGCTTCTTCCTCTACACCCTGCTGGGCGGACTGGCCTTGCTCTTTTCCATCGCCTACCTCACCCTGCAGACACCCGCACCGCACAGCGCCGACTTCAGCGCGCTGGCCGCCCTGCACCTGCCCATGGGTACGCAGGTGTGGCTGTTCTGGACGCTCTTCCTCGCCTTCGCGATCAAGATGCCCATCTTCCCCTTCCACAGTTGGCAGCCGGAAACGTACGTGATGGCGCCCACGCAAGGCACCATGGTGCTGAGCGCCGTGATGGGCAAGATGGGCCTCTACGGCATCGTGGCGCTGGTCTTCACCTTCGTGCCGGAAGGCGCGGCCCATTGGCGCAACTGGGTGATCGGCCTCAGCCTCTTCGGTGCGCTCTACGCCGCGGTGATCGCCTTCCGTCAGGACAATTTCAAGCGCTTGGTGGCCTACTCCTCCATGAGCCACTTCGGCCTGATGTGCGCCGCGCTGTTCACCTTCAGCGTGTACGGCATCACCGGCACGCTGTACCAGGCGCTGGCCCACGGCGTGCTGATGGTCTGCCTCTTCTACATCGTGGGCGCGATGTTCCAGCGCACCGGCAGCCATGACTTCGCCACCATGGGCGGGCTGAAAACGAAGATGCCGCGCTTCGCACTGATGTTCCTCTTCGTGACCTTCAACGGCGTAGCGCTACCGCTGACGCAGAGCTTCGTGGGCGAATGGCTGATGTACACCGGCTTCTGGGAGTTCGACCACTGGACCGCTTTTGCCGCCGTGGTGCTCATCGTGCTCGGCGCCATCTACATGCTCTACGCCTTCCAGCGCGTGATGCTCGGCCCGGACCGTGAGATCGCCGTGGCCGACGCCGACGGTGAGGAACACTTTTTCTTAGTGCCGCTGATCGCCATTTTCATGCTTGTCGGCATCTTCCCGAACGTGGTGTTGCACTTGGTGGACGCCCCCGTGCAGCAGTTGTTGAACGCAATCACCGCACTGGGATGAGCGCGCTGGTCCTGATCTCCGTGCTGGGCGTAGTGGCGCTCTACCTCGGCCTGTTCGAAAAGAAGGCCTGGTTGGCCCCCATCGGCGTGCTTGGCCTCTTGGGCGCGATCGCCCTCTTCGCCACCGGCTGGCACATCCAACATCCGCTGTTGGACGGCATGTTGCGGTTCGACCGCTTCAGCACCCGCATGAACATCGGCATGGCCGTGATCACCGTGCTGATCTTCCTCTTCGGACCCGATTACTACCACCGCGCCAAGCGCCACGTGGCCGAGCAGTACGCCCTGATGCTCTTCTCGCTGGTGGGCGGCTTCCTGCTCACGGCGTACACCAACCTACTGATGCTCTTCATCGGCATCGAGGTGCTGAGCATCCCGCTGTACGTGCTGGCCGGCGCGAAGAAGCACAACCTGCGCAGCAACGAAGCCTCCTTCAAGTACTTCCTGCTCGGCTCCTTCTCCACGGCCTTCCTGCTCATGGGCATCGCCCTGCTCTACGGCCTGGCCGGCTCGTTCGACCTGGCGGTGGTGGGCAAGCACATCGCGGCGGAGGGCAGCTCCAACATGCTGCTCAACTTCGGCCTCTTCTTCACCGTCACGGGGCTGGCCTTCAAGATGGGCGCGGTGCCGTTCCACTTTTGGAAACCCGACGTGTACCAGGGCGCGCCCACGCTGGTGACCACCTTCATGGCCACCGTGGTGCTGATGGCCGCCACGGCAGGCTTCTACCGCTTGATCGATGGCACGGGCATGCCCGCAACCCTGGTGCGCATCCTGGTGCTGCTGGTGCTGGCCACCATGCTGGTGGGCAACGTGATCGCCCTGCGGCAAACGAACTTCAAGCGCCTGATGGCCTACTCCAGCATCTCGCACAGCGGTTTCTTATTGCTGGCGCTGCTCACGCTGAATGGCGCGGCGGAACAAGGCGCTTCCGTGGGCAACACGCTGGTGTACTACACCTTCACCTATTCCTTGGCCACCACGGGGCTGTTCATCCTGTTCACCATCGCGAAGCGCGCCTGCAACGGGGCCGAGGACAACGGCATCTTCCGCGGCCTCTTCGCCGCCAAGCCCTGGCTCGCCCTCTGCGCCCTGGCCATGCTGCTCTCCCTGGCTGGCATCCCGCTCACGGCGGGCTTCATCGCCAA
This sequence comes from Bacteroidota bacterium, assembly GCA_018266685.1. GTDB lineage: Bacteria > Bacteroidota > Bacteroidia > Flavobacteriales_F > PHOS-HE28 > PHOS-HE28. The sequence goes on along the minus strand of JAFDZY010000481.1, from coordinate 2,779 downwards.
GTACCAGGTCTTCCTGTTGGCCATCGGCGCAGGCTGGCTGAAGGTGATGGGCTTCGGCGTGCTGATGGCGCTGCTGGGCATCTACTACTACATCATGGTGGCGCGCGAGGTGTTCGTGCCGTCGGAACAACCGGTGACGTTCACGGTATCAACGTTGAACTGGGTGGTGGTGAGCCTGTGCGCGGCGGCGGTGCTGGCGCTGGGGCTGTGGCCGGGGTGGTTGGCGTAGGTGCCTAGCGCAATACAATAACCACGGATGGACACGGATAAACACGGATAAGCACTTCCCTATCCGTGTCCATCTGCGTCCATCCGTGGTTGGAAATTGCATTTTGCGGTGCCCCACTTGCACTTTCGGGTCCACGTCGCAGTACACTCTTTTTCAGCCGGTCTCCACTAGTTGACCATAGCAACCTCCGCAACTGTTTGATCGATCGGTTGATCCATTGCACGGAACCGACAACGATTCAAGGCCGGCTCAATAGTGTGACCCTGCGCGGCGAGCGCAATACAATAGCCACGGATGGGCACGGATACACACTTCCCTATCCGTGTCCAGCTGCGTCCATCCGTGGTTGGAAATTGCATTTCGTGGTGCCCCCCTTGCACTTTTCCGCAGACCCCTATCTTCGCCAGCACACGCATTCACAATGAACAAGCAAGTGAAGGATGCCGACGCCGCGCTGTCCGGACTCAAGGACGGCATGACCCTGATGGTGGGCGGCTTTGGCCTGTGCGGCATTCCGGAGAATCTGATCGCTGGGCTGGTGCGCAAGGGCGTGAAGGGCCTGACCTGCATCAGCAACAACGCCGGGGTGGACGACTTCGGCCTCGGCCTGCTGCTGAAGCAGCGGCAGATCAAGACGATGATCGCCAGCTACGTGGGTGAGAACGCCGAGTTTGAGCGGCAGCTGCTTTCCGGCGAGCTGGAGGTGCAACTCACCCCGCAGGGCACCTTGGCGGAGCGATGTCGCGCGGGCGGTGCGGGGATTCCTGCGTTCTTCACGCCTGCGGGCTACGGCACCGAAGTGGCCGAGGGCAAGGAAACGCGCGAGTTCGACGGCAAGATGTACGTGATGGAGCGCTGGCTCCGCGCCGATTTCAGCTTGGTGAAAGCCTGGAAGGGCGACACCAACGGCAACCTGGTGTACCGGCGCACCGCGCGCAACTTCAACCCCATGATGGCCATGGCCGGCAAGGTCACCATCGCCGAAGTGGAACACTTAGTGCAACCCGGCGAGATCGACCCGGACGAGGTACACACGCCGGGCATTTTCGTACACCGGATCTTCCAAGGGAAGAATTACGAAAAGCGCATCGAGCAGCGCACGGTAAGGCAGCGGGCTTGAGCCATGCCGGCGGGTCCTTCCTCCCGCGCCGAACGTACTGCGTTCATCGTGCTGTCCGCGCTTACCCTTGCGTACGTGGCCTTACGGGCCGTGAAGGTGCCGGTGGTCCACGACGAGTCGATGACCTTTTTTCTGTACGTGGAGCCCGGCAAATTCCTGCCCTTCCTGTCGCATTGGGATGCCGGGAACCATTTGCTCAGCACGGCCTTGGGCTGGCTGTCCTATACTGTGTTCGGCCAGCATCCCTGGGCGCTGCGCCTGCCCAATGTGCTGGCCTTCGTCCTCTACGCAGGCTACGGCTGGAAATGGGCCATGCGGCTTTCCGTGCCGCTGGTGCGCTGGTGCTTCCTGCCCGCTTGGCTGCTGATGCCCTTTCTACTGGATTTCTTTTCGCTCTTCCGCGGCTACGGCTTGGCCATGGCCTTTTGGGCGATGGCCTTGTATGAACTGTGTGGCCTGTTGGAAAGGTGGTCCATGCAACGGCTGTCAGCCCTGTTGGTGGCCATGGCCTGCGCAACATATTGCGCGCTGAGCTTGCTTCCCCTTTGGGCCGTGGTGCTAGGGATCACGGCCCTTTTAGGCATGCACCAGCGGCAGCGCGGCAAATCCCTCCTCTTGTGGCTCGTCCTTGGCGCAGCCCCGCTCCTGCTTGCTGCAGCCTACACCCGTGCGCTCTCCTTGGGCGGAGCTCTGTACTACGGCGTGGATGGGATCCTTTCCGGCACGTTGCCCTCCCTGCTGAACACCATGCTGGGGATCTCCACGTCCCTTTTGGTGGGCCTCCTGGTGGTGTTGTTCTTGCTGGGCGCCGGGGTGGCCGGGGCAAGTTTGCGCCGGCGGGAGCGCAGCTTCCAGGCGTGGGCCATGGCCGCCAGTGCGGGCTTCCTCTTGTTCGACGTGGCCGTCCGTGAAGCGCTGTATCTGTGGAACGGCACGCCTTTTCCGGAGGACCGTACCGCCTTGCACTGGGCCGTGCTCTTCCTCCTGCTGGTGGCATTCGCCCTGGACCGGCTGGCGCGATACAAGCCCCGGGTGGCTTGGGCTGCCTTGTTGTTGCTGGTCTTGCCCGTGCGCACCTTGGCCACGTTGAACTTCGCGACCACGGTGTATTGGCCTGAACAGGCCATCCCGGACAAGATCTTCCTCACCGTGGACAGCCTGCAGCGCAACTCCTCGCGGAAGCTCACCATCGGGGCCTACCACCAAATGCCTGCCTGCTGGGGGTTTGGCATGCGCGAACGCGGCCTGGCGCTGAACGCGTTGGACGTCTCCCAATATCCGCACGGCGGGGAAGATCTGCTGCTCATCGACCCGCACCGGGACACGGTTCCCGACGGATACCGCGAAGTGGCCTTCGCATCCTCCGGCTATTTAACACTGTACGCACGCAACAGCACATCCACGTCCACCTTGCTGCTGGACAGTGTGTT
>JAFDZY010000480.1 GCA_018266685.1 Bacteroidota bacterium | reverse complement strand
TCTGGTGCTGCTCAAGAGGCCGCTATTGGCGCTGCAAGGCACAGCTGCGCCTTGAAAGGGCAGATGGGGCTCCAGAGCGCTCAAAAACGACAAATCCGAACGCGAAATCGGCCAAAACGGAGCATGTCATGCCGGATGATGAAACCTGACCCGCAAGGTTCAATCACCGAGTTTTCAACAGCCATTGTTCAGCGGTTCCTTAGCATGTCCCAATCACCGGAAAACTTTAGGCGCTGTTCGCATTGGGTGTGGATGAGCTCATACGGCGATAGCCAAAGCAAGCAGTGATGCGGTCTGGGCGCCGGTTTGCGCGTTCCGATCCAGCGCGCGATACCACCCCAGGTAGTTGGGCAGGTAGGAGGTGGCGACGCCCCGGAAACGTTGCAACCAGCCCTTGAAGCGGCTGTGGTAGGCGTTGACGTTCTGGATGTGCCACGCACCACGGCGACGTTCGCCGCGCAGCGTGTTCAGGCCATGGTGTTCAAGACCCAACTGGCGGGCCGCGGCCGCCAGCATGGCGCTGCCATCGGTGCACAGCACCGCATCGCCGGTCACCGCCTCGGGCAGGACGGCGAGTAATCCGGCCTTGTTGGCCGAGGGCAAGCCGAAGTCTGCGGTCTGTCCCGCGCGGTTGCGTACGACCAGCACCGGGACTTGTTCATCGGAAAGGCCACGCTTGGTTGCGTGGCCCCCTCGACGCCGCGCCAGGCGTGCCGTGGCCGCGTGCAGGCGCCTGGGTTGTCCTTTGAAGGAGCGCAGAAAATACATCTCATCGGCTTCCACCACGCCAGCTTGATGCCGATCCATGACCGTGCGTGGCACGGTCAGGAAGCGATGCCGCCAGCGAAACGCGGTTGTGCGATGCACGCCCAGTCGCGCCGCCGCCATGCGCACACTCAGGCCATCCTCCAGCACCTTGGCTTGTGCCAGCCATTTCTGGCGATGGCGCAGGCGCGCCAACGGCGTGCCGGTCAGACCATTGAACGTGATCCCGCAACCGCGACATTTGAACCGCTGCAGGCCATCGGCTTGGCCATGGCGCACCAGATGCTTCCCTTGGCACGTGGGGCAATGCGTGGGGGCAGCCCGCTCTTCGAGCAGCTCGCTCACTGCGTCGCGGCCAGCCATATCTTGAAGATGGGCTTTTACTTGCTCGCGCTGGTGGGGCGTCAGGTGGGTCAGTCGACCCAGCCAGCGGTTCAATTCGCGGGTACGCATCGGCGGCTCCTGTGTCCGAACCCTTCGGGCTTGCCGCCACCATCCCCTCTGGCGCGCTCACAGCCTGAGACGTCACTACTCAATGCGAACAGCGCCAAACTTTAATACCTTCCTCAAACAGAGAAAAGAAGCGTCTGATGCATTCGTGAACGGTGACATCAGCCCCTTGGACGGGATTTCCGTTCATGACTCACCCGCAACGATTTTCGGGCCAGCGGGCGACTGCGTGCAGGGCGCCAAGAATGTAAATGAAGTAAATGCAAAGGGCGCCAGCCTCTTCAAGCCTGGTAGCGAAAACACATTCGAGATACTCCATAAGGGCTCCGATGGCAGTATTGCCTACTTGGTATATATCCATCATGTTGTCGCCCAAATGAAGGGCAAGACCGAAGGCGTTCCTATGGATCTCAGAGTTACGGAAATATTCCGACTCGAAACCGGCCAGTGGAAGCTGTTCCACCGACATGCAGACCCTTTTAAATCCGGCAGTGCCGCCTAACAACTCAATCCAGCGGACGCCCACCCGCTACGCGGGCGTGCGCCGCTGATTTCGGGCGTTGAACGTCCGGTCTCGAAAGTGGACAGTGTCAGTTTTTGGCCGCCTGCCGCCCGTCATTGCCTCATGGATCCAACCCCCTTTGCTGCTGTAGCACAGTCGGCTTCTGACATTTAGTGCAGCCGTATTCTGAAAACGACACGAAGGCAACGGTGTGATCTACACCGACCTGGCCTTCATGGAAGAGGTCGTCACCCGATGCGAGGTTTGCGAAGGCCGACGATTCACGCCCGACGCACAGAAGTACCGGGTTGACGGCCGCAGCATCGCGGACGTGTTCGAAATGACGGTGGAAGAAGCGCTCGCCTATTTCGTCCAACCGGCCATTCGCGATCTACTCGGCAGGCTCCGCGACGTTGGATTGCATTACCTCACACTCGGCCAACGGGCGAACGCACACGGCGGAGCACCTTCGCCGGCACGTCGGAGTTTCCCATTGACAGTCGATATTTGGAAACGATCAATGAAGGCAGGGAGAGGAAGAGAGTCGCAGCTTCGAGGCATGGGCTAGGAGAAGAAGGCACAAAGTCGTGGAGGTTTTATGGAATTGAGGCACCTCCGATGTTTCATGGCTGTGGCCGAAGAACTCCACTTCGGCCGTGCCGCCGAGCGGCTGCACGTTGACCAGTCGCCTCTGTCCCGCACCGTCAAAGAACTTGAGGAAGAACTCGATGCCCGCCTGTTCGTCCGCACCACCCGCAGCACGCAACTGACTCGCGCGGGACGTTTGTTTCTGGAGCATGTTCCGCGTGTCTTCGCGGCGTTGGATCAAGCCCGCGATAGCGTCAAATCCGCCGCCAACGGCTTTCACGGCCAGTTGCGCATTGCCTTGTCCGACGGTATCACGCCGTCGCGCCTGCCGACGCTGTTGGCACGCAGCCGTGAAGAAGATCCCGAAGTGGAAATCCGACTGTTGGAGATGCCATTGGATCAGCAGATCAAGGGGCTTCATAGCGACCTGTATGA
>JAFDZY010000479.1 GCA_018266685.1 Bacteroidota bacterium | reverse complement strand
TTCACGTTGAAGGGTGTGGTCAGGCTGCATCCGTTGGCATCCGTGATGGCCACGGTATAGACCCCGGCAAAGAGCCCGCTGATGTCTTCCGTGGTGGCGGAGTATGCGGGGAAGCCGGTCCACAGAAAGGTGTAGGCGCCGGCGCCCCCGTTTACGGTGAGGTCGATGGCCCCATTGTTGGCACCTTGGCAGGCTGCAGTGGTGATGCTGGCAATGGCTTGGATCGCACTTGGCTCCGCGATCGAAGCTGTAGTTGAAGCAGTGCAGCCATTGGCATCGGTAACGGCAACGCTATAGGTGCCTGCGTAAAGGGCGGTGAGGTCCTGCGTGCTGGCCGCGAAGGCGTTAGGGCCTTGCCATTGGTAGGTGTAGGTGCCGCTGCCACCGTTGGGGGTGAGGTCCAAGGATCCGTTCAGGCTGCCATGGCAAGTGGCGTTGGTGGTGGTTGCCGCCAAGGAAAGAGGCGCTGGCGCGGCCAATGTCCTGGTGATGGTGGTAGAGCATCCGTTGATGTCTGAAACTGTGGCTGTATAGGTACCTGCGGCCAATCCGGTGATCTGCCACGCAGTGGACGTGAATCCATTCGGCCCTGCCCAGTTTACGTTGTAGGGAGGCAATCCCCCGGAAGGAGTGAGAACAAGGGAACCGTCCGTTGCACCGGCGCAACTGGTATTGGTGCCACCTGCATAGGTGGCTGCCACGGCATTCGCCAGCAGCGGTGCCGGGGCAATGAGCGTGGCGCCCGTGCTGATCGAGCAGCCGTGTGCATCAGTTACGGTGAGGGAGTAGGTTCCACTGGCCAGTCCGCTGATGTCTGCCGTGGAAGCAGTGAATCCATTGGGGCCTGTCCAAGCATAGCTGTAAGGCGGCGTTCCGCCACTGCATGTGGTGGAGATGGAACCGTCCGAAGCACCGGAACAGGTGACGTCGCTGCCGTTGTGGTTCTTGTTGGAAATTGCGAATACCGTGAGCGGCGGCGGTGCGGTAAGGTCGTAGCTGGACAAGGCCGAGCAGCCAAAGGCATCGGTGAGCACCACATGGTAGGTGCCGCCCTGCAGATTGCTGATGTTGGCAACGCTTGCCGTGAACCCGCCGGGACCGGTCCAGGCGAACTGGTACGGTGCCGTGCCGCCGGATGCGGTGAGCTGGACCGCACCGTCTGCGGAATTGCTGCAGTTAACGGGGGTTACCGTGGCATCGAAGGCAAACGTGCCCGGCTCGGTAACATCAAAAGGTTGGCTGAAACTGCATCCGTTGGCATCCGTGATCACAGTGGTGTATACGCCGGCCGGGATCAGGCTCAAGTCCTGCGTGCTTGCCGAGAACCCGCCAGGCCCGCTCCATTGGTAGGCATACGGCGGTGCGCCGCCGGCCGGGGTCATGTTCACCGCGCCGGTGCTGCCGCCATGGCAAATGGCGGATTGTACAACTGCCGTTGCCGAGATGCCCGTTGGACCGGACAAGGTGATCATGGAGTCCATGGTGCAACCATGTGCGTCACCAATGGTGAGATGGTAGCTGCCTGCACCCAAGCCAGCGGGGTCTTGCACGGAAGAGGAGGTGCCGTTGCCACTGAGCCAGGTATAGGCATACGGACCAGTACCGCCCGTTACTGATAAATTGATGCTGCCGTCAATCGCGCCGGGACAGCTCACATTGGCGCCGCCGGCATACGTGGAGGCCACGTAGGACAAGGCCAAGGGGATAATCGGTCCGCCAATGGTCACGGGCAGGGTGATCGGTTGCGGGCAGCCGTTTGCGTCGGTGATCGTGGCGATGTAGCTGCCGGGTGCCAGGCCAACTGCGGTTGCCCCGGTTTGCACGGGCGATGCGTTCCACGTGATGTTGTAGTTGCCGCTTCCGCCGGAAACGATGATGGAAGCCGAGCCGTTCGCGTCACCAAAGCAGGTAACCGGCTGTTGGAAGCCCACAATGGCCGCAAGGACTTGCCCTGGTTGTGTGATCACCACGCTGCGTGAAGCCGTGCATCCGGCGGCATCGGTCACTGTTACGGTCCAAGTGCCTGCCGACAGGCCGCTCACGGAAGGCCCTGAAGAAGCGGGTGCGGTGTTCCAGCTGTATGCGTATGGCGCGGTGCCGCCCGAACCTTGAACCGTGGCGGCTCCTGTTTGGCCCCCATGACAGAGCACGTTGGTGGTGGAAGAAAGGTTGATGGTGAGCGCCGCCGACGGTCCACCCACGATGAACGTAGCCGTGGTGGAACATCCATTGGCATCGGTAACGGAAGCCGTATAGCTGCCTGCTGTAAGACCTGTTGCCGTGGCGGCGTGCTGCACGGGTGAAGTGCTCCAACTGTAGGAGTATGGCTCCCGGCCGCCTGTAACGGCCACGGTAGCTTGCCCGGTTGCGGTCCCGAAACAGGTTGCCGGAGCGGTTCCGCCGTTGCCCGCCACCAGCGGCGCGGGCTGCGTGAGCGCAATGGATTGCGTGGCGGTGCAACCATTGTCATCCGTTATCGTGACCTGGTACTGGCCTGCGGTCAAGCCCGTCAGGTTTGCCTGGTTCGAACTGAATCCATTGGGGCCGGTCCAAGCGCTGGAGTAACTTGGATTCCCCCCGCTGAGCGCTGTGGTGATGCCCCCGTTGTCCCCGCCATTGCACGAAACTGCGGTTCCGCCGAAATTGCTGGAGGCAAGCTGTATGCCCAATGCTGGCGGCGCAGTGAGCACCGAACCCAAACTGGTGCTGCAGCCGTTGTCATCCGTGATGGTCACGGAATAGGTTCCGGCCTGCAAACCGGATATGTCCTGCATGGCGGAGGTGAAGCCGTTCGGACCGCTCCATGCATAGTTGTACGGTGGCACCGCCCCGGATACTTCCAGGTCAATGGCCCCGTCGGTGCTTCCAATGCAGCTTACGTTGGCAACGCCGTGCATGGATGCCGTTAACGTGGCGGTGAAGAGCCCCGGTTGGTTCACGTCGAAATTGTGCGTGGCCGTGCAGCCATGTGCATCCGTGGCCACAAGGGTGTATCCGCCCGCGGCAAGGCCGGTGATGTCTTCCGTGGAGGCGGTGTAGCCGTTCGGGCCGGTCCAGGACCAGGAGTAGGGAGGCGTGCCGAAGGAAGTGGTGGCGTCCACCGCGCCGTTCGCTGCACCCTGGCATTGGGCCGGTGCAACCGTGCCGGTAACTTGAAGCGCAGCGGGCTGCGAGATCACCACGGTAGCACTGGTGGCGCATGAGTTGGCATCGTGTATGGCCACTTGCCATGTTCCAGCGGACAAGTTGGAAACCGAAGTGCCGCTTTGGGGCGGTGTAGTGTTCCACACTTGCGTGTAGGGCGGGGTGCCACCGTTGATCTGCACAGTGGCGTTACCGTCGCTTCCGCTTTCACAGAGCACGTTTGAGCTGGAGGAGATGGAAGCTGAGAGTGCTGAAGCGGGCGCTGTAATAACGACGCTTGCGGTAGCTTGGCATCCTTGGGCATCAGTGGCGGTTGCCGTGTAGGAACCACCGGGAAGCCCGCTTGCCGAGGCGCTGTTTTGCACGGGTGAAGTGTTCCAAGTGTATGCATATGGGCCGGTGCCGCCGTTGGCCTGTACGGTTGCACTTCCGGTTTGCCCGGTGCAGGCGATGTTCTGCTGTGCCGTCACCTGAAGGCTCAAGGGTTGTGCGGGTTCCGCGATGGACACCGTCATGCTGGCCATGCATCCTTTCGCGTCCGTGGCGGTTGCGGTGTAGCTGCCGCCGGTAAGCCCGGAGGCTGTCAGTGCATGCTGTACGGGGCTTGTGTTCCACGAGATGGAATAGGGGCCCGTTCCTCCGCTGATTTCGGCAGTGGCGCTGCCGGATGCAGCCCCGGAACAAGCCACATTGGTGATTGCGGCAAGTTGAATTTGCAGGGGCTGAACAGGCCCGTTTAGGGTGGCCGAAGCAGAGGTGGTGCAGCCGTATTGGTCCGTTGCCGTTACGGTGTATGTGCCGGGAGCGAGCCCGTTGGCCGTGGCCGAAGTTTGCACCGGAACAGTGTTCCAGGCATAGCTGTAGGCGGGCATTCCGCCATTGATGGATACCGTGGCGGAGCCGCTGCCGTCATTGGCACAGGTAACCGCAGTGGTGGAAGTAATGGTGCCCACCATCGGTGCGCTTTCCACCAGGGTACTGCTTGCCGTGGCCGTGCATCCGCCTGCATCCGTGATCGTTGCGGAGTATGTACCGGCCGCCAGCCCGCTAATGTCAACCGCATTGGAGGAATAGCCTCCTGGCCCGGACCATACTGCGGAGTATGGGCCAGTGCCGCCGGTGATGGTGGCGTCAATGCTGCCGTCATGGCCGCCACTGCAACTGATGTTCTGCCCGAAGATCAATAGGGAAGGAGCGAGCGAAACGCCGAGCACGGGTGGTTCGGCCACATTGACGCTTTGTGTCTTTGTGCACACGGCATCCACTACGGTAACAGTGTAGGTGCCAGCTGCCAATCCCGTGACGTCTTCGGTTGATGCGCTGAAGCCGCCAGGTCCGGACCATTGATAGGAGTAAGGAG
>JAFDZY010000047.1 GCA_018266685.1 Bacteroidota bacterium | reverse complement strand
CAATGGCTGGCCGTGAAGGCTGCCCGGAAGGAAAAGAAGGAGCGGCGCGAGCGCGAGGCCGAGCAGGCCGATGCCCAAGCGCGGCACCAGGCGGAACAGGCCCGGCGCAACCCCGGCCAGGCCGTGGCCCCCAGCAGCATCACCAAGGCCAACGGCGAGCAGGTCCATGCCGCGCCGGTGCCGCCCATCGCGCCGGTGAGCTTCGGCAGTTGCCTGGAATGCGGAAAGCCATTGGAGAAGAAGGGGAAGAAGTACTGCAGCCAATCCTGTGCAGGCCATGCGCGGAAGAAGAAGGCCGCGAAAAACATCACCACACCATGAGGAAGGCCGTACTGTTCGCCTTTGTCGGGAGCAACGGCACCGGCAAAAGCACCACCATGAAGCGCATGTTGGAGCTGAACAAGCGCAACCTGATCGTGCCCAGCAACCGGCTGGACAGCGCATGGAGCCAATACCCGGAACTGGTGCCTGAAGTGTTCCTGGAAGATGACCCCTGGAACCCCGGCAAAAAGCGCCGTGCTTTCCGCGTGCCAGATATGGCCACCTTCACAGGTACCCGCGTGTTGCACATCGACGACCCCGCCCAGCTCAACGCCATCACCGATGAACGGCACGGGTTCAAGAACGGTGGCCTGTTCCTGGACGATTTCCGCAACTACATCCCCAGCAAAGGCAATCTGCCGCCCCACGTTGCCAAGATCTTCACGGGCCGCAGGCACCGCATGCTGGATATCTTCATGGCCTGCCATGCGTTTCAGGATTTGAACATGCAGCTCATGCAGTTTGAGCCGGAACTATATGTGTTCCGAACCACGCTGCCGCCCAATGAGGCCGTGGAAGGCAAGGTGGCCAAGTGGGAAGATTTGCTGCAGACCGTGGAGCGCGTGAACCGGAAGGCGCTGGCCAGTCCGTACTACTTCGAGCGGTTCATTCCGGCTTGATGTGTGCATATCACAATGCGTATCTTTGGCATTATGAAAAAGCGCATCACACTCACATTGGACAAAAGCACCATTGAGGCCCTTCGCGTGAAAGGCCACCGCCGCAATACATCCATGAGCGCCGAAGTGGACCGCGCCGTAAAGGTGATGCAAGAGGAAACCGGTATAAAGGAAGGTCCATCGCCCTTCATGAAGTGGGCGGGAAAATTCGCGGACTGGTTCACAAAGGATGATTTCGAGGCGAATGATCCGATGGGTGAAGAATTGCGGAACACGGAATCATACCAGCTCATGAAAAAGAGGTTGAAATCCGCATGACCGCACCGCGTTATTTCGTCGATGCCAACATCATCCTGGATGCCTTAATGATGCGGGAGCATGAACCCATGCAGGCAGCAGAGCTAATTGACATGGGATACCGGCGCACGATCCAGTTGATGGTAACGCCCATGACCCTTGGCTTTGTAATGGCCATGCTTCAAAAGAAACGCAGTTCAAAGAAACCCGGCCCCCAATTGAACATGATCCGGTCGATGATGCACGACCTTTTGTTGAACATCGACGTGATACCCACGACCAAGGCAGATTTCCTTTGGTCCTTAAAGAGCAATTTCCATGATCTGGAGGATGGTGCACAATACGCATCAGCCATGGGCAGCGGAAGGTTTGACGGGATCGTTACAAGGGATGGTGATTACAAGGATCGGACGGTCCCTCCGGTCATGACGGCTGCGCAAGCGTTGCTTGATGCAAAGGAGAAAACAGGAGTGAAGCGGAAGAAGTCGCATTGACCTTTAGAGTACCATGCAACGACGAAACCCCGCCCATCGCGGGGTTTCTCTTTTCATGGACCTTGCGGCCCGCGCCGTGCCTGTGAAAAGCCCGCACCTTGCGGCCCGTATCCATCGCATTGCTGTTCCGTTCCGATGCTCCGAACATTGCGGCCCAACTACGACCGCACAACAACCAAAACGGAACGAATATGGCAGTTCTCACGACCATGAAGGCCGCACCGGCGCAAACCATTCAAGCAGCCCGCGCGGTGAACAAGCTCGATCCCACCGTAAAGGTGCGGAACACGGGCATCACCAACTTCGGCGCTGTGGCCCGCAGCTCAGGCCAAGGCCCAACCACCGGCATGCCCACCAGCCTTTCCCTGGTGCTGGACAACTCCGCCGGGGTGGCGGCCAAGCTGTACAAGATCGGAGACCCCGATGGCTGGATCTTGGGCAACGTGGGCTTGGGTGCCGCAGTGCAGCCCGACCGTTCCAGCGGCATTGGCGGCCTTGCTTTCGCCAACGTGGTGAGCCAGGCACCGGTAACGGTGCAGGCCATCAACTACCGCTCCACCAGTGGTGCGGTGCAGTTCAGCGAACTGTTCAAGTACGTCACCGGTGACGTGGATGGCAGCGCCACCATGAAACCGGTGAACATGGCCGAATACCAACGCAATACGGCGGATGATCCGAACCTGTTGACGCTGGAATTCGACAACCAATTCACGCTGGATTGGAACCGCGCCTTCGTCATCAGCGCAGGCATCGGCCAGCTCGTGACCGTGACCTTGATGTTCGGTGCCGCCGGGTACCGGTAGGCCGTGATCGTTGGACGAACAGGCGCGGGCCGAGGCCCGCGCCTACATCTTCAAACCTTCACAACCGAAACCAATGGGCACAACCATCCAAGGACTTCGCGACCGGCTTTTGACCGATCCCGGCTTCGTGATCCAATATATCTACGGGAACAACCCGGACCAAGTGATCCTGAACCTTCGGGCCTTGGGCTTCCAAATCAGCAATGCCGACGACGTATTCAACGCCGTGAACCAGCTGATCGAAGAAGGACACAGCGACGTGGTGAACGAGGCATTCAACGTGCCTTTCCTCACGGACCAGGTGGACCCGGCTGAAATCGCCGTGGTGCGTGAAGTTGTGGCCGCATTCCAAAACATCCGCCAATGAGCGCAACCCCATTCGACATCAACGCGCTCCTGGGTGGCTTGATCACCGGCGCAACGACCATCCTGGGCGGCAAACCGGCACAACCCCCGGCACCGCCCCCGGCACCGCCCCCACCGGCACCGGAGAAGAAGAGCAACGCGACCACTTACGCCTTGATCGGCGGCGGTGTGCTGCTGGTCCTTGTGGTGGTTCTGATCGTGAAAAAGCAGCGATGAATGTTTCCCCTGCTCACCGCCATTCCTTCGCTGATTTTCGGAACGATTGATTCCATCCGTGCCGGAAAAGCGGCAAAAGATGCCAGCGCAGCGGCTGGGGTAGTGGCAGGGCAGCAGTTGTTTGACGCGAACTACAATGCGGCAAAAGCCGCGCTGGAAGCGCAGGAAAAAGAGGCACGGCGGAAAAAGGCCATGCCGTACATCATCGGCGGAACCGTGATCCTTGTGGCCATCATCATCTACATCCTCGCAAAGCGCAAATGATTCCCGACCTGAAGAAATACGCCAACGTGAAGGTGATCGGCACCCTGATGGGGCTGGTCCTGATCGTGCTGGTTTGGAAGAACGGCAAGCGCTGGTGGGAGCAACTGACCAAGCAGGATAAAGGCCATTACGCCGACCTCACATCCTTCGGCGAAGTGCAGGCGGGGAATGAGCAGGCCAACCAAGCCAGACAGGCCCAGCTTGAAAAAATGGCGCAGGATACTTATACGGCGCTGAACTCAACGCTCATGATCGGCGGTGTAACGGCCACGGGCCGGGAATTCCAGCTTGAATTGATCAATGCGCTGAACGATTCGGAATTGCGCTACGTGGCACAGTTCTACGAACACAATGCCAGCAGTACCGGGCAAAGCCTGAAGCAAGACCTGGATGATGAATTCATGCCCGCCACCGATGTGGACGAACGCTTGATTGCCCGATTGAACCAGCTCGCACTTTGACCAACGACAACAACCAAAAACAACCATGAAGAACGCCCTGAAAGCTGCATTCCCCACGGTGCTTGCCGTGGTGCTTGCGTGGGTGGCCATCGAGGCCATCAAGTACGCCCGGACCAAGTACCAGGCCGAAGTGGATGCGAAGAAAATTCGCGCCATGCAACAGCAAGCCACCGCAGCCGCCGTTGCCGCCGACCAACCGGAGGAGGACCACTGAGCCATGGACACGAACACCCAAGCGATGGAAGTCCATTTTGACATGGCTGAACTGGTCAAGCTGGGCGCTGTAATGTGCTTGGCCGTGTTCCTGGCCATTTGGATCAACAACAACCTGTGAGCCATGAGCATAGAGGAGCAAATTGCCAGCATCAATGCGCAACTGGCCACCGCGCGGGCGAACCTCGCATCGCACAAGGCGCAACAGGTGGCGAATGTGGCTCGCACTGCCGATTGGATGCGTACGTATAAAGGTCCTGGCAATAGCGCGGAAGCGGATGCCGCGTTGGCTTCATGTGCGGCAGATAAAGCGCAGATTGAGGCACAGATTGCGAACGACAACGCGCAAATTGATGCCTTGACCAAGCAACTGGATGCGGCCACCAAAGCACTGGCAGCGCAAAACTCCGCGCTGGCGGATGCGGCTGCAAAAGGCTTGACCGGTGACGTTGCATTGCAACGAGCGAAGACGCAGAACATCGCGATCATTGCGGGCATTGGCATCGTTGCCCTGGTAGTGGGCCTGTGGGCGTGGAAAAAGTACATCCGGAAGAAATGATCACGCGCACCATCATCGGCACGGCCATGGCACTTGCTGCAATCGTTGCCGCAATCATGGCTTACCGATACTGGCAACAACAACAACAAGCGACCAAATGAGCAACGGCATGAAATTCGGCATCACCGCCTTTGTGGTGATCGGCGTGGTGGCCCTGGGCTACTGGATGCACAAAAAGCAGCAGGAAAAAGCGGCTGCAGCATCACCCGCCACGACGGGAAGCACGGACAAGGCAAGCACCTTCGCCAAGAATGCGGATGGAAGCCCCGATTACACTAGGAAAGCCGACGGCACCAAAATCCGCTTCACCTGATGGGCAAGCCTGCCATGGTGGGAATTGGGTTCGTGATCACGTTGGCCTTGGCCGCGGCGTTTACCGTGCTGAACAAACGTTGGTGGGGCAGGCGCATCGTGGCCAAATGGGACGTGCATACGGGAAGTGATCCTGGATCACCGTGGACCATTTACGGGCCGGACTTTCAAAAGTGGACGCTTGGCCAACTGGCCGAAGCCTGGCAGAACGGTGAAAAAGGCTGGTATCCCAAGGGACAAACGCCCGACATTGATACAAGCACCAAGTTCGACGTGTGATGCACATCGGCAGTGAAGGGAAAGCGCTCATTGAGCGGTGGGAGGGACGGCGCAGCACGGCCTACCAGGACACGGCGGGGCTGTGGACCATCGGCAT
>JAFDZY010000478.1 GCA_018266685.1 Bacteroidota bacterium | reverse complement strand
TACTCGACGCGGTATTCGGACACGGCTGCCGTCTTGTCGTGCTTGCCGTCAGCGAACGCTGTCGGCGGAAACACAGTCGGGATGCACGCCAGAAACAACTGGAGCATCGCAAATTTCGTTAAGTTCATCGATTCGTTTCCTGTATGTGTCGCGGAGGCATTCGGCATCGGCACAGCGATCGCGTTCAGTTACCCAGGCCTTCTGCGCCTGCATGATGTTTTGCATGACTTCGCTGCTGAAACCAAAATTTGCGTGGCGCACTGTCGCATAGTTTTGCGCGAGCACATTGTCGAGGCCCGCTAGCACCGGGTCTCGACAGATTTCCTTCTCAATGAGAGTGGCGGCTTTGGCGCAATCGAAGCTGGGTGTGCTGACTTGTGTTGCTGTCTCGGACGCCGACGAAGAGGCAACAACGGTAGGTACTTGGGCGACAGCGCCTGCATGCCTGGAAGATGCCGGTGCCGATGTGGGGGCAAGTTCCAGAACAGTAAACGGGATGCGCGCATTCACGCGCGAAACTTGTGCCATCGACCAATTCCCCGGACGCGAACTAATATCGTAGGCAATAAGGGTAGGTACCTTGATAGGCACGCCCATAACATTTGTTGAATCCATATTTCCGACATAGAGGCCCGAAATCTGTATTGGTCCATCGATGCGGAGATCCTGATCGACAGGGACGCCTTCGCTTGCAATGCCTTCAAAGTGTTGTCGACTATCGCCAGATTCGATATAGCCGATAAATTCCCTTACAGGTTTGCCATCTGCATCAGTTGTATCGTGATAGTTTTCCAGCCGGCCATAGAATCGATAGATCTTGTTATCTGGCTGGATCGGAGGCCGAAGCACCGTACGCATCCCATCCTCTGCGGAACTTAACTGCATCCTATTTTCTGCGAGCGGAAGTTCGTCTGGTTCGATTACCTGAGACGTGTATCCAAGTTCGGCATTGTGCGCGACTATGACGGCGTTGCTCCGGAAATTCACGAGAATCTGGTACTCGTTGCTCGTGATGTTTGTCATACTGGAACAGTCACCAAATGGGTTTGATTTCTCGATGTTGGCTTGATTGTTCGAATCCTGCCCCACCAGAAGCATCACATACTGAATTGCGCAGGTTCCTGGTTCGCGCACCTTGGCGAGAATCCAGTTTCCGGCATACCATTTCTGTGTCGGGCCCAACTCAATTACATGTTCCGAAATACTCGTCTGCCGACCCTGAATCGTGAATCGTGTTCCCGTCTCATCGGTAGCGACTTCTAAATCCCCTATTTGCGTGGCTCGCGTCGCGCGCACCGGCGTCGAAATTACCGGTGCGGTAGCAGTGCTGTCAGTCTTTCGCACGCCCAATCGGCCAATTGCGACCAGCAGAATTACAATACCTGCGCCGAGCAACCAGATTTTCTTCTGTTGTGTGATTGGTTTCATGGATTTGCCGTCGCATCGATGCGCTGAGTGAGATTTCGGAGTTGCTCGACACTCAATACTGGCGGGCCGCCTGGCCCGTGACCGAGCTTCAATTTCCCACCCGAACTGCGCATATCCTTGTAGTAGCAAAACCAAACGCTGCAAATTTCGCCATCCGGCTCATAGCTGACGAGAAACACGAAGGGCCGGTATGTGTCTCCGGTCTCGCCGAGTGAGATAGCGCCGCGCAGATGCGGACGCCACGTTTCGCCTGGCTCTTGCAGATTGAATTGTTTTTTGATGTATCCAGATTTGCCACAAATGCAGCGGAAGTGGTCGCGTTCGTCGCGATGCTTGGTGAGCAATTCGACGATGTTCGCTGCGGACGAGTTCTTCTTACAGCTTGGGTCCACACACTGGATCTGCCATGACATATTCGTCTCCCGTCTGTGTTGACTATCAGCATGTTTGACCTTCGAACTCGCGTAGTCGATAAGAAAAATTCCTACCTCGCCCCCGCGCCTCCGCGCGACAATGCCCTGCATGATCCGCATCGCCCTCACTGACGACCACGCCATCGTGCGCACGGGTTTCCGTGCGCTGATCGAGCGCGAGGCGGATATGGAAATCGTCGCGGAGTGCGGTTCGCTGGCGGATGCCGAACGCGCGTTGCTGGGCAACGCCGCGGACGTGCTGGTGCTCGATCTGACGCTACGCAGCGAAAGTGGCATCGACGCGTTGCCCGGGTTGCGCGCGCGGTTCCCGGTGTTGCGCATCCTCGTGATGAGCATGCACGAGGGCGAATCCTACGTGGATGAGGCGCTGGCGCGTGGCGCTGCGGGTTACGTGACCAAGGCAGTTGCGCCGGATGAACTGGTCACCGGAATCCGCGAGGTGATGGCCGATCGGCGCTATCTGAGCAGCGATCTGCGCGGGCGCAAAGCCGTTGCCTTGCCGCTCGACCGGCTCAGCGCGCGCGAACGCGAGGTTTTTCTGCTGCTGGCGCACGGCAAGACCATCAAGCAGGCGGCGGAAGCACTCGGTGTCGCCGCAAAAACAGTGTACGTGCATCGCGCGCATGTGCTGGAAAAACTCGGTGCGCGCAACGACCGTGAGTTGTACCGGATCGCGCTGGCGGGTGGGTTGATCTAGCCGTAACCGTGGCGCTGCGGCCGACCATGTCGCAACCGGATTCTTGCGAGTGACGTCTCGCCCGGCAGGTAGGGACGATCCTCGAAGTTGGGTTCACC
>JAFDZY010000477.1 GCA_018266685.1 Bacteroidota bacterium | reverse complement strand
TCATTGGCGGGGTTGATGGTATCGAAATACTTCCCGCTCTTGGGCTTCTGCCACTTGCCGTTGATGAAGAGCTCGTACTGCTCTTTCAGTTTGAAATGATCGGTGCTTTCGGGGGCGGGGGCGAGGGGCCACGTGGGGGTCTTCCCGCTGAGGCGGGACGAAGACGTCTTCTTGGTTGCCATGGGTCAAATGTAGACCGATGGCCTTTTGCATTGCCGCTAGAGCACGCTACCGAACCGATAGCTGCAACCCACCAGCAGGCTCACCGCATTCGTACGGATGCTGCCACCGTCAATCACCGGCAAGGCACTGATGTTGCTGAGGCCCTTGTCGTAGCGCACCTCGGCTTGCAAGGCGAACGCTTCACTCAAGGGGAGCGCACCTGCAAGGCTCGCACTGAGCCCAATGTCCCATTGTTGAAGATCGTCGGTGTTTTCGATCGTTGGAAAGACGACCTCATCGCCCATGGACTGTCGCGATCGGAGCAGCAACCCTGCATACGGACCGAAACCGGCCAGGAGCCGCACCTTGTTACCGAAGGAGGTTTGCGCCATCACCGGTATCACGAGATACTCCAGGGAGTTCTGCATGTGCCCTTCACGGATCACATTGCCATTCACATCCGTGAATGTCACCACGTCGGACATCCCCTTGCGTTGGTAGCTGAGTCCTGCCCGAACTCCGAAATAGTTCGATACAGCGTAGCGCAGATTCACTGCGGCCGAGAGGCCTAGGAGGGGGTCGGTGCCATCAATGAATTTGTTGCCTCGCAACCAGCCCATTCCAGGACCGATCTGCGCGGCTACTTCGTATCTGCCGGCCTGTCCGAACACCACCGAAGAAAAGATCAGGACGGTGATCACAAGTAAAGTGGTTCGGGCGAACACGGGAGATGGGTTTGGCCTTTCGAACGACCGTAAGGTCCCGATATTATCAGATGCCTGCTCGTTTGCGGGGTTGATGGTATCGAAATACTTCCCGCTCTTGGGCTTCTGCCACTTGCCGTTGATGAAGAGCTCGTACTGCTCTTTCAGGGTGAAGTGATCGGTGCTTTCGGGGGCGGGGGCCAAAGCCCAATCGACCGGTTTCTTCTTGGTTGCCATCGGTTCAAAGATAGACGGGACCTTTCAGCCTACCAGCTTACCGTATCTTGACCGCGATGGACTTTCATCCATCCATTGCAAGTCGCTCAACCGAGGAACTTCTGAAGATGTCCTCGGATGCCGTAACATGGCAACCCGAGGCTCGAGCACTCGCGCGCATGGAACTGGACAAGCGTGGTATTCCGGTCCGGGACATCGAAGAACGGGAACGGGAGTTCAAGGCAACGTCACTTGCTTGCCACGAATTGCGCGAGCAGCACGCACGGGAAAGCTATTCGCTGTATCAGATGATCGGAATCTTTCTCAAGGCTCCGTTGCTCATGTTAGGGAAGGTCTTTGGCCGCAAGCTCGGTGTGGATCTGAAGCTTGGACTGAGCGAACTTGATCGAAGGAACTACAAGCGGAAATATCGCCAACGAATGGGCCTCTTCATCCTCTGGCTCATTGTGTTCATTGCCTTGATCGCTTTCGCCTGAACCATCAACCCTCGTTGATGCGGACTTCGTCCTTGCTATCGGATACGGGGTCCGGTTGCCAGTGGAGGGACTTCCTGTTGGTCTTGGTGGCCGTGCGACGAAGATCCAAGGGCCGCAGCACGTTACTCCTTCACGAAGCGTTGCACGGTCACCTGCCCATCGGCACCGGTCGCCCGTAGGATGAAGGCACCTGGAGCCAAGGCCGCGATGGGAATGCTTGCCGTGGTCCCACTCAACGCGTGCGTGACCAATAAGCGACCCAGTGGATCATGGATGCGGGCCTCGCGCAACCCCATTGGCGCCCATAGTTCGAGCCGGTCATCAACGCACGTGGCACGGACCAGGACACCATCCTGCATTTGCTCGCTGACACCGGTAGCGGGGTTCATACACGTGGTCTCGTAATACCCCACGAAACAATACGAATCGCCTGTTCCGGTCATGCCGAAGGTCAATTCGATGTTCGTCGGAAGCCCGGGCCACACCAGTGAATCCGGGCAAGGCAGGAACTGGGTCCATGTGTCAACGAAACCATCCGTTGTGGTGCACAGCAGGATGATCTCCCCGCCCTCCTGCAAAGTCGCGTTGATCCCCGGCCAATGAAGGACCACATCCTCGCCCACCAGGCTGCATGAGAACTGGGGATCCACATAGGGATGTATGGCCATGTAGAACACCGGCGAAGAACATCCTTCGTTCGTGCTGACCTGCACAGCGCTAATACCTACCGCGCTGATCGTGCCGGAGATGGTCAGGGTATCGTTGGAGAGCACGGCGGTCACGCCCGGTGGAAGGTTGCTGACCTGTATGCCGGTGCCCTGCACCAACCACACCACGGGTTCGATGGTGGCGACCGGCGGGTCCAGGCACCAGACCTGATACCTGGTGCTCGAATCGGAGAGCAAGGTGATGGAGCAGCCGCCCTCTGTATCCTGGGCCTGGGCTGCCGGGAGCGACCCAAGTGACAATAGGAACAACAGCACCCGAAACTGGCGGTGTAATGTTCTGCTCATGGAGCCAATGTACAGCAAGGCAGGGTCGCCCGGCATCCCTAATTATCGGGACCCACCTGGGTTACTGCGCTCCACCAATTGCCCGCGCGTCCCTTAGTGACCGGACTCGCCTTCGTGCGGATTTTACATAGCGGCCTCGTTGGCGGGGTTGATGGCGTAGAAGTACGGCGCCCCTGAGGCCTGAGCTTGCCGAAGGGCCGAACGGGTCCCGCTCCTGGGCTTCTGCCACTTGCCGTTGATGAAGAGCTCGTACTGCTCTTTCAGGGTGAAGTGATCGGTGCTTGCGGGGGCGAGGGCGAGTTGCCAATCGATGGGATTTCCGCCGAGGTGGGGCGAGGACGTCTTCTTCATTGCCATTCGTTCAAAGATGGTAGGCCGCGCACCTTTCCTTCCGCCACTTGTTCTCATGCCGTACATCATCGCCATGGAAAAGCTCATCGGTCCCCACATCCACGCCTATCTGCACCATCCACTCTTTTCCGCCGGAGAGGCCATGCTGTATTACACGGTGGAACAGCTGGTGTACAACGGAGCAACTTCACTGGACCACAGCCAGGTGCAGGTGGGGCACGGCGACCACCATGTGGTGTCGCGCTTGTTCCTCTCGCGGGCCGCAGACCCCGCATCCTTGCCCGCGCCCGAAGCCTTCGTGCTCGCGCTGTTCCCCGATGGCAAGGCGCTTTCCTTGGCCGACCTCCGCCGCCATCTGGATCACGCCGTGCCTGAAACACATGCCTTCAAGACCGGCCCCATGCAGGAGCACCTGCTGAAGGCCGGCCTGCTCACCTCGCCCCACCAGGACTCGCCCGAGGGCCGGGCGGCCTACCACCAGGTTTCTCGCCTGCTGCACAACTTCGAGCATGAGGAGGAGCGCCTGCTCCACAACAAGGAAGAGCTGCAAGCCCGCCTGAAGGAGCTTGGCGCCAACGTGGTACTGCTGCACTGGCGCCTGCGCGACAAGCTGAAGGAATCGCCGCACATCGACGGGCTGACCAAGACGCTGCTGGTCATCCAGACCTTCTTGGAGAGCGGCGGATACTACCACACGCGGATGATGGGATGAACCACGTATCGCGGTGGCGTAGATGTATTCACCGACGTTCAGGGCAGCACGAGCAATGCAGCCTCCGCATCATCCCCGAAAGCTTGGATGCGCTCCACATGCTGCAGCACGATCAGGTTGATGAACGCCGTGGACCTGTTGCCTGAACGTACCCAGATAACTTTCGGCGGCGATCCCAACAAGAAGCTGCGTTGCTCAAAATCCGAATCCTTGGTGATGATCGTGAAGTCATTCTCCTTGGCGTGATCCCAAATGATCCGGTCATCCGTATTGCCCAGCCCGATGCCACGCACATGGGCAGTGCCCGGGAAGGCCGATTGCCAAGATTCCGCCAGTGAAGGCGCCAAGTTCTCGTCAATGAGCAGCTTCAAACCGAAGGTGGTATGGTGCGCAGCATCCGTTCGCGGTCCGCTGCGAAGGCCAGGCATGCGCGGATGTCCTCTTCCGTGA
>JAFDZY010000476.1 GCA_018266685.1 Bacteroidota bacterium | reverse complement strand
CCTGGATGCCCCGGTGATGCGCGTAGCCTCCATCGACACGCCCATTCCGTTCAGCAAGGCGTTGGAGGAGCAGTTCCTGCCGGAGGGAAGGCTGCGCGGGGCGCTGGAGCGGCTGGCGGCGTGGTGATCCCGGAAAGGTCAAGGGTTCACAGTTCCCATTTTTTCAGCTTGGCATACAGCGTGGTAAGGCCGATGCCAAGCAGTGTGGCCGTGAGGGTCTTGTTGCCGCCGGTGTGGTCCAGCACACGCCGGATGTGCTCCCGCTCCACCTGCTCAAGGTCGTAGGCGGAGCGGGGTGCTGCCGTGGTTGCCGCATGTTGCAGCTCCAGCGGCAGGGAGGCCGCATCCAGCATCGGCGCATCGCAGAGTATGCAGGCACGGTCGATCACATTGCGCAGTTCCCGCACTTGCCCGGGCCAGTCGTATGCCATCAGCAGATCCATGGCCGACCGGTCAATGCCGGTGATCGGCTTGTGCAATTTGCCGGATGCGCGGTTAAGGAAGGCTTCAGCCAGGAGGGGGATATCCGTACGCCTTTCCGCCAAGGCGGGTATGCGCAGCACGAAGGAGGACAGGCGGTAGTACAGGTCTTGGCGGAAGTGCCCTGCCCTGGCATCGGCCAGCAGGTTGCGGTGGGTGGCGGCAAGGAAGCGCACATCGGCCTTGCGCGGCTTGGTGTCGCCCACGCGCAAGTAGTCGCCGGCCTCCATCACGCGCAACAATTTGGCTTGCATGGCTGGAGGCATTTCGCCGATCTCGTCCAGGAAAAGGGTGCCCCCCTTTGCGGCTTCCACCAGGCCGGGCTTGTCCTTGCCCGCACCAGTGAAGGCGCCGGCCACATGGCCGAAGAGCTCGCTTTCCATGAGTTCGGCGCTGAGCGCGCTGCAGTTCACGGCCAAGAGGGGTTTTGCGGCGCGTGCGCTGGCCTGGTGGATGGCCTGGGCAAACACCTCTTTTCCGGTTCCTGATGCACCGGTCAGTAGTACCGTGGCGTCCGTGGGCGCCACTTTTCTGGCCAGGTCCATGGCTTGTTGAATCGCCGGTGTGCGGCCAATGACGGCGGCAAAGGGATCGTTGGTTTTTCCAACGCTCTCCGCACCAACAGCTTCGGCTTGTTGCAGGGCGGCGCTCACCGTGGGTATGAGCTTCACGTTGTCATCACCCTTTACCAGGTATTGAAAAGCACCGTTGCGCATGGCCTGCACGGCATCGGGTATGGACCCGAAGGCGGTCATTACCACCACTTCGGTTGCAGGGCTGATGGACCTCAATGCCCTTGTTAGCTCCACGCCGTTGGCATCGGGCAGGCGCACATCGCAAAGCACCACGGGGAATGGCTGCTTCTTCATGGCGGCCAAGCCCTGGGCAGCGGTTTCGGCGGTGGTCACCTCATAACCTTCGCCGGCGAACACGCGGCGGAGCATGTTGCGCAATTGGGGTTCATCATCAATGATCAATAGGCGCGGCGCAGGTGGCATGGGGCAAAGGAACGCAGCGGCGGGTGTTCATGCCGCTGGTGCGGCCTTGAATTGCATGGTGAACGAGGAACCGGACCTCCCGCCGGGCAGGAAGGTGATGTCGCCGTCCATGGCGCGCATCAGGTCGCGGGCGATGGACAGGCCCAGGCCCGTGCCGGTTCCGGCGTGCGGCGCGAAGCGCTCGAAGAGGTGCCTGCGCTGTTCCGCGGTGAGGCCGGGGCCCTGGTCGGCAACCGTGACGTGCACTTCGTTGCCGACAGCATGGCAGGCAATGGCGACGGTGCTGTCCGAGGGAGCGTGGCGCACGGCATTGCTGATCAGGTTGATCAGTGCCCAGGTGGCCTTGTCCGCATCTGCGAGCACATGTGGAACGGGCAGGTTCAAGTGTATTTCGATCCGCACCTTTCGGGCATCGGCAGCGGACCTTAAGGCATCCACGGCTTCCTTCACAATGGCACGCAGGTCCTGCTGCCCCAGGTTAACGCGCACCCGCCCCGTTTCCACCTGTGCCATGTCCAGCAGTTCGCTCACTATGCGCACCAGCCGCTGGTGGTCCTTGCGCAGGTCTTCAATGATGGCGGCCTGGTCGGCGGTAAGGTGGGTGGCCTGCTGGCGCTCCAGCAGGCCCAGGCCGATATCGGTGCTGGCCAGCGGGGTTTTCAGTTCGTGGCTGATGGTGGCGAGGAACATGGTCCTTGCCTCGTCCCGTTCCAGGTATGGGGTAACGTTGTGCAGCATGTACACGGTGCCCAAGGAGGCGTGGTTGGCCTCGATGGGCGTTGCCTCCACGGTGAATCGCTGCTCACGCCCGTGGAGCACGGCCTTGAAATTGGAGTTGCCGTTCGCATTGAGGATGAAGGCCAGGAGGTCGTTGCCCTTGGCCGCCGTACCGATCGGCTGGCGGAGCAGGTCTCCGGCATCCACGCCGAGCAGTTCGGCGGCCTGCCGGTTCATGAAGAGGATGCGCTGCTGGTCATCTACGCCGATGCTTGGGTGGCGCAGGCAATTGATAACAGCCTCGGCCCTGGCTTTTTCAGCCATGATCTTGGCCATGTTGCCGGAGCTCCAGTGCTGGAGCTCCGCAGCCATGGAGTTGAATCGGTCGGCCATGTGGCCGAATTCGTCGGTGCGAGGCAACTCCACCCGTTCATCATAATGCCCTGCGGCAATGCGGTCGATTCCTTCGGTGAGCTTGCGGATGGGTTCCACCAGGAGGTTGGGCATGCCGAGGAAAAGGGAGAATGCGATGACGACGGCGAAGGTTGCTGCAAGGCTGATCCATGCCATAGCCCTGTCGGCGAGGTGTTCTTGTGCCTCGGCCTTGTGCATAATGGCGGTGCGGTTGATCTCGAGCAAGTTTGCGGCTGCTTTGCGCACGTCGGTGGCCAACGCCTTGTCGGAGGGGGTTGCGATGAGGTTTTGCACTGCGTGCGAGAGCCGGGTGGTGGCTTCCTGTTCCCCGGGGTCGGTCACATTGGCCTGCTGCAAACGCAATTGGTCAAGGAGCACGGCATGGCGGGTGGCTGTGTCGGGTTCAAAATCCAATGCGCCGGTCATGGCTTCCACATAAGCGATGCTGTTGTAGTTGGCCTTTATAACGGCCATGCCTTCGGCGCGCAGGTGCCAAATGACGGCCAGGCTGGCGATGGCCAGCGTGGTCACCAGCAGGAGCATGGCGCCCAGGAGCCAATAGAGGCGGACCTTTGTTTTCATGAGAGGATCACCAGGTCAATGTTGTTCCCGCCCATGGCGGAAAGCAGGCGGTTGAAGGTATTGGTGCGCAAGATGAGTTGCCAAAAGCGGATGCGGGGCTTGCCTATGCATAAGGTGGTCACCTGTTTGTCGCGTACCACCTGCAAGATCGCATTGGCTATGTCCGCCCGCTCCAAGGTAAGGATGCGTAGAGGCAGGAAGCCTGCTGCCGGCCTGGCCGGCCCGGTCTGGCCCTGTATCACTTCGGCCCCCAATTGGGCGGCCAGCTTGAAATTATTGAGCAGGTGGCGCTGTTTGTCCAGTGGGATACGGTCCGGTGTTTCGTTCGGGGTTTGCACATACAGCACGCTCCATTCGCTGTGGTAGTAGTTGGCCAAGCGCGCGGTTTTCCGGATGATCTTGGCGGCTACGTCGTTGTTGCTGCTGATGCAGGCCAGGAAGTGCTCGTGCCTGAACTGCCTGGGCCTCTCCACTTCCTGTTCCACTTTGCGCACCACCTGGCCGGCCACTTCCTTGAGGGCCAGTTCGCGCAGTTGGAGGATCTTGTCCGCTTGGAAGAAGTTCCTCAATGCGGATTCCACCTTGGCGCGGTCGTAGATCTTTCCTGCCCGCAGGCGC
The DNA here is from genome assembly GCA_018266685.1 of Bacteroidota bacterium. Lineage (GTDB taxonomy): Bacteria > Bacteroidota > Bacteroidia > Flavobacteriales_F > PHOS-HE28 > PHOS-HE28. The sequence continues at coordinate 7,585 of JAFDZY010000476.1, read as the reverse complement.
TCGATCAGCTCATCGGCGGTGAGGTCGATGTTCACTACTTCATCCGCGCGTTGCAGGAAGCTGTCGGGCACGCGCTCGGTGATGGCCACCCCGGCGAGGCGCTCCACCTCCGCGTTGATGCTTTCAATGTGCTGGATGTTCATGGCCGTGATCACGTCGATGCCGTTTTCCAGCAGGTGCAGTACGTCCTGGAAGCGTTTTTCGTGCTTGCTGCCGGGGGCGTTGCTGTGCGGGAGTTCGTCCACGATGACCACCTGCGGGTGCAGCAGCAGGGTGGCTCCAAGATCGAATTCCTCTATGCGCTTGCCTTTGTAGAACACTTCGCGGCGCGGGATCACCGGCAGGCCGGCCAGCAGTGCGTGGGTCTCCTTCCGGCCATGGGTCTCCACGTACCCTATCCGCACATTCACGCCTTTGGCCAACAGTTCATGGGCTTCCTGCAGCATGCGGAAGGTTTTGCCCACACCGGCCACCATGCCGATGTAAACTTTCAAGTGCCCTCGTTTGGTTGCAGGGCCGATCAAGGGGTCTGTATTGCGCATGGGGTCAGGGCAACCGAAAAGCCAAACTGGTGGTGAGGGCGGTATTGCCGTGCGAGGCTATGCCTTTGTGGCCGGTGAACTCCTTGTCCTGTCCGTGGAACAGCCTGGCTTCCATGCGCCACACCACGTTGGGGGCGATCCAGCGGTCCAGGTTCAGGCTGTAGCCCATGGTGTTGAAGCCATGCGGTGTGCCGGTGTAGATCATCGCGCCGTGCTTGTCTTGGTACCATTCCCAGCGTGCAGCCAGAAAGGTGCGGTCGTTGGCCTTGAAGCGGATGATGGCGGTGGGGTTTATCCACTGGTCAGCTCGGCCGCCGGACGGGGCCTGTTCCAGGCCGATGTCGAAGCCAAGGAGCATTCCAACCCGGTCGCTAGCCTGGAGCTGTGCGTACAGGTTGCTGAACAAGCGGGGTTGGCCCACGGTGTCGGGCTTGTCATTGCCCTCAAAGGTGCTCCAATTGAGGGTGGTGCGGCTGTTGGGCTTGTAGGTAAGCTGGGTGCCGAAGGCCGGGGTGTTATTGCCCGTGGGGCGTGTGATGCGTTGCCATCCGTTCAGCAGCAGTCCTGCGGCATACCATTTGCCGTTTGCACTGGTGTAGCCTATGCGCGCACCAGTGTCAAAGTAGGGCGTGTTTTCCGCGGAGAGGCTGCGGGTGAGGGTCCAGCAATCCTGGCCGATGGCGCTTTCAAAGCCGATGTGCCCCGGAAGTATGCCGACATCCAACCAAAGGTTGGTGGTTCTGCTGAGCCTAACCCCGGCGTTGGCCTCATACAAGTTTTGCAGCATGCCGGGTTCGGCGGCCATGTTGGCCTGGGCGTATGTGCCTGCCATCAGTGCGATGTTTCCGCGCACGTTTTGCCTGGCGTAGGAGAGCTTCAACAAGGCCAGGTTGATGTTCACCTCATTGTGGCGGTTGAAGTTGTAAAGGAAGCCGGGGCGCAAATGATCGCTTGGCGCGGCCAGGTCGTATGCGTAGTAAACCTCGGTGTATGCGCTCCAGGTAATTGCGCTGTCCACTTGCTGGGCGTGGATGGCCAAGGTTATGCCCATGGCGGGGATCAGCAGTGCGTGCCTCATTTGGTTGCGGCGTCAAGCGCGAGGTTCAGCTGTAGCACGTTCACTGTGGCAGGGCCGAAGAGGCCGAGCAGGGGGCCTTGTGTGTGTAGTGTGATGAGCTGTTCCACTCTTGCGGTTGGGATCCCGCGCGCGGCGGCTACGCGCTGGGCCTGGGCCATGGCGGCTTTGGGGGTCAGGTGGGGGTCCAGGCCGCTGGCACTGGCCGTTACCAGTTCACTCGGAATGCCAGCCTTTGCTACGCCCGGGTTGTGTGCCATGAAGGTGTCGATTCGGGCTTTCACGGTGGTGATGAATTCCGGGTTTCCCGGCCCCTTGTTGCTGCCGCCGGATCCCGCAGCGTTGTATTCCACCGCGCTGGGCCTAGGTTGAAAGTATTTGTTCTGCGTGAAGGCCTGTGCAATGTTTGTGTATTGGGTGCGGCCGCCCAGTTCCACGGTGGCAGCGTTGCCCCCGTTGGGCGTGAGCTTTGCGATGCCCAGCAGGAGCAGGGTGTACAGTCCGCTGCACAGCAGCAGGCAGAAGAGGGTGAGCTTGAGGGCGGGGAGGAGGTGTTGTTTCATTGGGGTTGTTGCTGTTGCGTCGACCCAATGGGGCGACTGTACAAGCGTGTTGTAGCTATTCTCGTGACGCTGTTCAGATGAAGAGGCTGATGCAGAGGTCGATGGCCTTGATGCCGATGAAGGGCGCAATGAGGCCGCCCAGGCCGTAGATGAGGAGGTTGCGGCGCAGGATCGCCGAGGCGCCGATGGGCTTGTAGGCCACGCCCTTCAAGGCGAGTGGGATCAGCAGCGGGATGATGATCGCGTTGAAGATCACTGCGCTGAGGATGGCGCTTTCCGGGCTGTGCAGGCCCATGATATTGAGCGCCCCTAATGCGGGCAGGCTGGCCATGAAGAGCGCAGGCACGATGGCGAAGTACTTGGCCACGTCGTTGGCGATGCTGAAGGTGGTGAGGGTGCCGCGCGTCATCAGCAGCTGCTTGCCGATCTCCACCACTTCGATCAGCTTGGTGGGGTCATTGTCCAGGTCCACCATGTTGCCGGCCTCCTTTGCGGCTTGGGTGCCGCTGTTCATGGCTACGCCCACGTCGGCTTGGGCCAATGCCGGGGCATCATTGGTGCCGTCGCCCATCATGGCCACCAAGCGGCCGCTTTCCTGTTCCTTGCGGATGTAGGCCATCTTGTCCTCGGGCCTTGCTTCGGCAATGAAGTCATCCACGCCGGCTTTTCCCGCGATGAATTTGGCGGTGAGCGGGTTGTCCCCCGTCACCATCACGGTCTTTACGCCCATCTTCCGCAGGCGTTCAAACCGTTCGGCAATGCCGGGCTTGATGATGTCCTGTAGTTCAATGCAGCCGATGATCACTTCGTTGCGGGCCACCACCAAGGGTGTTCCTCCGTTGGCGGCGATGCGCTGTATCTCTTCACCCACTTCCGCGGGTACCTGGTTCCCGGCCTTTTCCGCAAGTTGGCGCATGGCATCGGAGGCGCCTTTGCGCAGGCGCAGGCCCGTGCCGAGGTCCACACCGCTGGCGCGGGTTTGAGCGGTGAATGCGATCACGCGGGCACCCTGGGTATTCAGGCTTTGGGTCACCTCGTTGCCGGCCAGTTCCAGGATGCTCTTGCCCTCGGGCGTGTCGTCACCCATGGAACTGAGCGCACAGGAACGGGTGAAGTCGTCCTTGTTCACGCCAGGTGCGGGGTGGAATGCGGTAGCCTTGCGGTTGCCGATGGTGATGGTGCCGGTCTTGTCGAGCAGCAGCACGTCCACGTCGCCGGCGGTTTCCACGGCCTTGCCGCTCTTGCTGATCACGTTGGCGCGCAGGGCACGGTCCATGCCGGCGATGCCGATGGCGCTGAGCAGCCCGCCAATGGTGGTGGGGATCAGGCACACGAAGAGCGCGATGAGGGCGGCGATGGTGAGGTTGGCCCCGGCATAGCCTGCGAATGGCGGCAGGGTGATGCACACGATGAGGAAGACCAGGGTGAAGCCCGCGAGCAGGATGGTGAGGGCGATCTCGTTGGGTGTTTTCTGGCGGTTGGCGCCTTCCACCAGGGCGATCATGCGGTCCAGGAAGCTGCCGCCGGGTTCGGCGGTCACCTCCACCACGATGCGGTCGCTGAGCACGCGGGTGCCACCGGTCACGCTGCTGCGGTCGCCACCGGCCTCGCGGATCACGGGGGCGCTCTCGCCGGTGATGGCGCTTTCGTCCACGCTGGCCAGGCCTTTCACGATCTCGCCGTCGGTGGGGATGGTGTCGCCCGCCTCGCACACGAAGCGGTCGCCCTTGCGCAGGTCGTTGCTGCGTACCTCTTTCACGGTACCGTCGGCGGCGATGCGCTTGGCGGGCGTGTCCTCGCGGGTGCGCCGCAGGGAATCAGCCTGGGCCTTGCCACGTGCCTCGGCGATGGCCTCGGCGAAGTTGGCGAAGAGCAAGGTGAGCAACAGTACCAGGAAAACGGTGGCGTTGTAGCCGAAGGATCCCTGTCCGCCGTAGCCGAAAGCCACCAGCAGGGTGATCACCAGCATCACGGCGGTGCCCACCTCCACGGTGAACATCACCGGGTTGCGCACCATGCTGCGGGGATCGAGCTTCACGAAGGCCTGTGCCATGGCGGCGCGAAGGATGTCGCGCTGGAAGAGTGAAGTGGAATGTTGGGTGCTCATGGTACGGTTCAGAAGCTGAAGTGGTCTGCGATGGGGCCTAAAGCGAGGGCGGGGAAGAAGGCAAGCGCAGCGATGAGGGCGATCACGCCGAAGACCATCAGCCCGAAGGTGCCTGTGTCCGTGCGCAGGGTGCCTGCCCCGGCAGGGGTGAAGCGCTTGGCCGCCAGCAGGCCCGCAATGGCCACGGGCCCCACAATGGGGATGAAACGGCCCATGATCAGCACGATGCCCGTGCTGATGTTCCACCAGGGCGTGTTGTCGCCTAATCCCTCAAAGCCGCTGCCGTTATTGGCCGCGCTGCTGGTGTATTCGTAAAGCATCTCACTGAACCCGTGCGCGCCGGGGTTGTTCAGCCAGCCGTAGGTGGGGTTGGCGGTGATGCCGTATGCGGCGAGCGCCGTGCCCGCCAGGATCAGCAAGGGGTGCAGCAAGGTGACCATTGCGGCGATCTTGATCTCGCGACCTTCCACCTTCTTGCCCATGAATTCGGGTGTTCGGCCCACCATGAGGCCGCTGATGAACACCGCGAGGATGATGAAGACGAGGATGTTCAGCACGCCCACGCCGACGCCACCGTAAAAGGCATTGGTCATCATGGCCAGCATTTCGTTCATCCCGCTCAACGGCATACCGCTGTCGTGCATGCTGTTCACCGAGCCGGTGCTGATCACCGTGGTAACGATGTTCCAGTAACCGGTGGCTGCGGTGCCGAAGCGGACCTCCTTGCCCTCCATGTTTCCGGTGGACTGGTCCACGCCCAAGGCCGTGATCGCCGGGTTGCCGTTCATTTCCATACTGATGTTGGGAATGGCCAGCAGCAGGAAGCCGGTGGTCATTACACCGAAAACCATTAGGGCGAAGCGCCGCTTGCGCAGGTAGAACCCCATGGCAAAGACCATGGCCACGGGGATCACCATCTGGCTCCACATCTCCAGCATATTGCTGAAGTAGGTGGGGTTCTCCAGCGGGTGCGCACTGTTGGCACCGAAGAAGCCGCCGCCATTGGTGCCCAAATGCTTAATGGCCACGAAGCCGGCCACCGGACCGCGGGATACCTGCACGCTGTCGCCCTCCAGGGTAACGATGCTGTCCTTGCCCAGTGCGGTCTGCGGCGTGCCCTCGAACATCAGCAGGGTGGCCACCACCACGCTCAGTGGCAGCAGGATGCGCGTAAGGCTCTTCATGAAGTAGTTGTAGAAGTTGCCCAAGTGCTTGGCGGAGCGCTCTCGCAAGGCGTTGAACACCATGGCCGCAGCGGCCATGCCGGTGGCGGCGCTCACGAACTGCAGGAACATCATGCCGAACACTTGGCTCAGGTATGTCGCACCCGTCTCTCCGCTATAGTGCTGCAGGTTGCAGTTCACCAAGAAGGAGATGGTGGTATTGAAGGCCAGTTCAGGCCCCATGCTCGGGTTACCGTCCGGATTCCATGGCAGCCGTCCTTGGTTCATCAAGAGCAGCATGGTCCAGAGGAACCAGGCCAGATTGATGGTGAGCAGGGCCCGCAGGTGTTCCTGCCAGGTCATGCCCTTGGTGGCATCGATGCCCGAAAAACGGAAGATGAAGCGTTCCAAGGGGCCCATCACGGGATCCAGCATCGAGCGTTCGCCACCGTACACCTTTGCGATGTAGCGGCCCAGGGGGATGGCCAGTCCCACGGTGGCGAGGAACATGGCGGCCACGCCCAATAGTTCAGGGTTCAACATGGGTTCAGAATTTCTCGGGTTTCACCAGCACGTAGGCCATGTAGGCGAACAGCAGGATGGCGATGATGAGCAGGGCGATGAGCATGGGGTCAGATCTTTTCGAACCAGGAAACACATTTGAAGAAGAGGCCGAAGCAGAGCAGGCCGAGGAGGGTGAGGAGCAGCGTGGTGAGCATTGGGGCGATACGGGCGTTTTTGGGCCCGCACCGCCTAAGCCACGGTTGTGCCATGGTCGGTCTGCACCGTGCGAAACCGTTGTGCCCGTAGCTCCCCCGCTCGTTCAACCGAAATGGTGCGGTATGGGCCACCCTGCCGAAATGGAAGGGTGTTGTGCGGAAATGGAACGTTTCAGGCTTGCGCTATCGCACCCAGCCACCCTTGTGCAATCGCTTGCGGCTCCTTGCCGGGTAGAGCCAGGGCGCCGGGAAAGGAGCTGCTTGCCCATAGGTATGAAGGCCTGCCTGCAATAGGGGAAGGCGGCAGGGGTGGCGATGTGTACACGAAAGACCCCATGGCCGCGCCCATGGAGCGGCGGTCGGCAAATTCAGCCGGCACGGCCTGCAATTGCCCCGGTTGCACAAAGGCCGGTTCAGCGCTATGGATCCATCCCAATTGCTGAACCGGGGAAGATTCGCGTGCATCGACGGCGACTTGTATTCCTCCACCCGGGTTGTGCTGCCGCACATTCACCCCCGCATGCCCAAAGGGGCCATCGGCAAAATCGCGGTGTATGTGGATGAAGCGGTCTTTCCGCGCCCGGGCTTGCAGGGCTGCTGCAAAGCACCGGGTGAAGCGGGTGCTGGATGCGTTCTTCGCCGACCAGGTTGAAAGGGCTAACCTGCTCTATTCCCACGAGAAATCCAACGTCTGCTTCTGCACGCTGCAGCGGTGCCCGGCTTACTTGCCCAACAGCACCTCGCGCAGCACCACCGCCTGGTTGTGTTCTTCGTCATGTGCGCTGTACAGCAGCGTTACGCGGTGCTTTTTGGCCAGGCTGCGGATGTGCTCCAGCAGCGGGGCGGCTGCGTGAAGTTCCTTTTCGTAGCGCTTCTTGAATTCGGGGTACTTGGGCGGTTCGTGCCCGAACCATTTGCGCAATTCGTTGCTCGGCCCCATCTCCTTCATCCATTCATCTATATGCGCCGATTCCTTGCTTACCCCACGCGGCCAAAGGCGATCTACCAACAAGCGATAGCCATCGTCCCTGGCGGGTTCTTCATAAATGCGTTTGATCCGGATATCCATTTCGGGGGTGCAATGCCATTGGTGCAATGCGTCAGTGAAACAAACCAAATGGCCTTCCGGTTTTCACCATGGCCCGCCGCGCAGGTCTTCAGGGCAGCTGCTCGGTGCGGGTGCTGCTGGGGTCCGTGCCGCCGATGTTGGTCAGAATGGGGTCGCGGTCATTGCCCGTGCCGGTGTATTTCACCACGCCGTCCAGGTTCACATCCTCGTTGTGGTACCCGGAGATGGTGTTGGTGGGCAACGATCCGCCCGTGGCGACAAGCACCTTGTCCCTGTCGTTGTTTTGGCCGGTGTACTTCAGCGTGCCGTCGCTCAACGCATTTCCGGCCCACAGCAAGCGCACATTT
>JAFDZY010000475.1 GCA_018266685.1 Bacteroidota bacterium | reverse complement strand
GGGAGTGGTGGGGTGAAGGTGTCGATTAGGGCGTACCCCGGCTCAAATGCAGCCGGGTCGCGCTTTCCGCTGTACTCCTCGCTCGTTCCTCGCTGCGGGGTGCCGCCGCAATCGCTCACGCGGAAGAATTCAACTTAACCATAGCCCTTACTTTCATCGCGAACAACCAGGCGCCTAGATGGAACCCACAACAACAATCTCTTTCGCACATGCGGGAGGATGGAACGACTACAAGGCAGAGGCTAATGATGATTGTGCCAAGAAGCTTAGCGAGTACCTCCGTTCCGTTCTCACCACACCGAATCTCTTGGTTCTTGCGGGCAGTGGAACATCGCTGGGCAAGGCCAAAGGCCCATCCATGACCGACCTATGGGAAAAGGCCATCAAATTGGAAGGGTTTGAAGAGGTAAAGAAAGCGGTCAGGCAACCCGATGGAGATCAGTGGGTCGAGAATTTCCTATCTCGCTGCCAAACAGCAAAGGAATTCCTTACGGAAGCGGAATCGAAGAAAGTCGTAGACTTTCTCAACGCATGCGAGAAAGCGATCCTGGAGGTGTGCGCAAACTTCGTCAGCAGTGCCGACCTTGAAGGACACAAGACATTCCTACGCCGGATGGCGCGCCGCCGCTCCAAAGCCCCGAGACTCCGGCTTTTCACCACGAACTATGACCGCTGTTTCGAGGAGTCCGCGAGCAGGCTGGGCATGTGCGTCATCGACGGGTTCTCCTTCTCCATACCAAGGCGTTATGATCCCCGCTTCTACGGGTACGACATCATTCGGCGGGCCAAGGGAACAGACGAAACCAACGACTTCGTTGAAGGTGTGATTCAAATCTTCAAATTGCACGGGTCCGTTGATTGGGATCGTACTGCTAACGGGATTATTCAGAAGGAAAGGCCAGAAGTGCCATGCCTGATCTATCCGTCCAACTCCAAGTATCAGCAGTCATATACGCAACCGCACTTGGAAGCCATGACCCAATTCCAAGCAGCTCTGCGTGAGCCGAACACTTGCTTGGTCACCATCGGTTTTGGGTTCAACGACGACCACCTCTCGTCGCCGATACTGGCGGCCTTGGAATCCAACCCCTCGTTCAAGCTGCTCGCCGTGGACGTAGCTGCCAAAAGCAAGAGCGAAGGCGACCAAGGCATGTACCGGGTCTTGCAAGACAAGATCGACCAAGGCGAATCGGATGTCGCCATGCTCAACGCGGAGTTCGGCCAGTTCGCCGAACTGATACCCCAACTGACGGCGCTTTCGCCAGCGGAGCAACTCGTACGCTCCGTGAAACAGATGACGACCAAGCCATGACCGACCAGAATTCGGACCAAGGGCTTTTCAATGCCCGTCTTCACATCGGGGTGGTGTCGTCCGTGACCGCAGCCAACGTTCGTGTGAACCTGCATGAAGCGGGTGCAGCGAGCGGGAGCATGCTGAACGGTGCGCGATACGGTCTCGGCGAGGTGGGAGAGTTCACTGTGATCGAGAGCGAACACTTCGCCCTACTGGGTAGGATCATCGAGGTTCGGCTCCCTGAACGAGACCGGCATTCGCTGGACCATGACTCGGGTGCAGGTGCGAACGTGGCTGCGGTCGCGGTAATCCAACTGCTCGGTACGGTCACGCTCGACAGCATGGGCATAATTGCCGGGGTCTCCTCATACCCGCGTCTTGGCGACCGTGTGTACTCCGCGCCCATCGGCTTTCTCTCAACAATCCCGTTACGCACGGGCACCTCCGAGAAACCAACGGTAACGCTGAATCTTGGGCGGGTGAGCGGCGCTTCCGTTGCTGCCATGGTGTTAACACCGGAGAAGATCTTTGGGCGGCATTGTGCGGTCTTAGGGGCCACTGGAGGCGGCAAGAGCTACACGGTCTCGCGATTGATTGAGGAATGCCTTCGCTACCGCTCGAAGATCATCCTTCTCGACGCGACCGGGGAGTACCGGAAGTTCAATGCCGGGACGAAGCACGTACATCTTGGTTCTCCCACCAAGGAACCGGACGGTTCCACGAAATGCTCCCTGCCTCCAACGAGCTTCAATGAGTTGGACTTCATGGCGCTTTTTGAGCCGGCGGGGAAAAGCCAAGCACCAAAACTGAGGGCGGCCATTCGGAGCCTGCGACTGGTCTCCATCAACCCTAGCCTTGCCTCCGACAGGGGACTTCTCGTCCGAGCCAATAAGCCAAAGAGGGACATCCTTGCTGAAGAGAACAAGAAGGAGACATCCAAGAAGCTTGACGACCCGAGTAGTGCCTTTAATGTCAGCAAGCTGCCGAACCAGATCTTAGAGGAATGCGTCTATGACATAGGATTGGGGAACCCTCCCGATGACACCAAGTGGGGTGGCTACAACCAAAATGATGCGAGCTATTGCATGCCGATGATTTCACGCATCAACTCTGTCTTATGCTCAAAAGCCCTGGAATGCGTCTTCGGAGAAGATCAAGGGCCTTCGGTTACCGACCAGATCACATCATTTATCAGTTCGGCGGACAGGCTGTTGCGCATCTCCTTGGAGGGCATTCCCTTCGAGTACCATGCACGTGAGATAATCGCAAATGCGCTTGGGCGTTTCCTCCTCGCTGAAGCACGCCGAAAACAATTTCAGACCGTCCCGGTTATCGTAGTTGTGGATGAAGCACACAACTTCCTTGGCCGGAGCTTCGGCTCGGAAGATTCCCTCTCACGGCTCGATTCATTCGAGCTGATCGCCAAGGAGGGAAGGAAATACGGCCTCAATCTCTGCCTCGCCACCCAGCGTCCACGTGACATAACTGAAGGTGTGCTCAGCCAAATGGGAACGCTCATCGTCCACCGGCTAACGAATGACCGTGACCGCGAAATGGTGGAGCGCGCATGTGGCGAGATCGACCGCTCCGCCTCTGCGTTCTTGCCCAACTTGGAACCCGGCGAAGCCGCCATTGTCGGCGTGGACTTCCCCATCCCTCTCACTATTCAAATCAACGAGCCGTCAGTTCGACCTGATTCAATGGGGGCTCAGTACCAAGAACATTGGGCCAAATCTTGATAGGTCGACCTTGTGGCTTGTGAAAAACTTGTCTTCTAACATACCCCTACCAAGGACGTATTGGCATTAAGTTGCTCCCTGTATGTTGACGAAAAGCCCGTCAAGAATTAATGACCAGCGTAGAAATTTGTGCAGGAGCAGGCGGGCAATCGCTCGGCCTGGAACGGGCGGGCTTCGACCATGAGGCCTTGGTGGAGATCGATGATGCCT
>JAFDZY010000474.1 GCA_018266685.1 Bacteroidota bacterium | reverse complement strand
TGCCGTCCTTCTGAAAAAATGGAACTTCCCAAGCACTACCAGGCGCAGGCCGTTGAGGACAAGTGGTACCCGCATTGGCTGGAAAAAAGCTACTTCCACAGCGAACCCGACGGACGCGAACCCTACACCGTGGTGATCCCCCCGCCGAACGTGACCGGCGTGCTGCACATGGGGCACATGTTGAACAACACCATCCAGGACGTGCTGGTGCGGCGCGCGCGGATGCAGGGCAAGAACGCCTGCTGGGTGCCGGGTACCGATCACGCGAGCATCGCCACGGAAGCGAAAGTGGTGCGCCTGCTGGCGGAACAAGGGATCAAGAAGAGCGCCATCGGCCGGGAGAAATTCCTGGAGCACGCCTTCGCCTGGAAGGAGAAATACGGCGGCGTGATCCTGGAGCAACTGAAAAAACTGGGTGCCAGCTGCGATTGGGAGCGCACGCGTTTCACCATGGAACCCGCGCTGAGCGAGTCCGTGATCGACGTCTTCATCGACCTGCACAAGAAGGGCCTCATCTACCGGGACTACCGCATGGTGAACTGGGACCCCGTGGCCCTCACCGCCGTGAGTGATGAGGAGGTGATGCACAAGGAGGTGAACTCCAAGTTGGTGCATGTGCGTTACCGCGTGGAAGGCTCCGAAGAAGAGTACATCACCATCGCCACCACACGGCCCGAGACCATTCCCGGCGATACGGCCGTGGCAGTGCATCCCGATGATCCGCGCTACGCGCACCTCAAGGGCAAGCGCGTGATCGTGCCGTTGGTGGACCGGCCGGTGCCCGTGATCTTCGACGACTACGTGGACCGCGAGTTCGGCACCGGCGCACTGAAGGTGACGCCTGCGCACGACACCAACGACCACGAGATCGGCAAGCGCCACGGCCTGGAGGTGATTGACACCTTGGAGCCGAACGGCACCATGAGCGCGGCCACGCAGGTGTGCGTGGGCGAAGACCGTTTCATCGCGCGGAAGAAGATCACCAAGCTGCTGGAGGAAGGCGGCCACGTGGTGAAGGTGGAGGACATCGTGAACAAGATCGGCGTGAGCGAACGCACCGATGCGGTGATCGAGCCGCGCCTCAGCCTGCAATGGTTCGTGAAGATGGCCGAACTGGCGAAGCCCGCGCTGGAGGTGGTGAACAACGGCCAGGTGAAGCTGCACCCGCAGAAATTCGCCAACACCTACCGCCACTGGATGGAGAATGTGCGCGACTGGTGCATCAGTCGGCAACTCTGGTGGGGCCAGCAAATACCGGCGTGGTACAACCAGGCCGGCGATGTGGTGGTGTGCAAGACCGAAGCCGAGGCCGTGGCGCTGTTCAAGGCCGCTGGCCAAAGCACGGCGGGCATCAAGCAGGACGAGGATGTGATGGACACCTGGTTCAGCAGCTGGCTGTGGCCCATCAGCGTGTTCGACGGCATCAAGGACCCGGACAACGCCGTCATCAAGTACTACTACCCCACCAACGACCTGGTGACGGCACCGGAGATCCTCTTCTTCTGGGTGGCGCGCATGGTCATGGCCGGCATGGAGTACCGCAAGGAGGTGCCGTTCCGGAACGTGTACCTCACCGGCATCGTGCGCGACAAGCAGGGCCGCAAGATGAGCAAGAGCTTGGGCAACAGCCCGGATCCCATTGAGCTGATGGAGAAGTATGGTGCCGACGGCGTGCGCGTGGGCATGCTCCTCACCTCTCCCGCCGGCAACGACCTGCCGTTCGATGAAAGCCTCTGCGAACAGGGCCGAAATTTTTCCAACAAGATCTGGAATGCGTTCCGGCTGGTGAAGGGGTGGGAGATCGGGCAGGAAGAAGATGCCCTTCGGCTCCGCTCAGGGCAATTATCGGGGAATAAGGCCGCCACGGCGTGGATGCGTTCGCGCATTGCCCGCGTCACCACTGAGCTTGATGGCCTATACGACCAGTTCCGCATCAGCGAGGCGCTGATGACCACCTACAAGCTGATCTGGGACGATTTCTGCAGCTGGTACCTGGAAGCGGCGAAGCCCGCCTTCAAGGATGGCGTGGCCGAGCCCATCGATGCCGCCACGTACGAGGCCACGCTCGCACTCTTCGAGGACCTGCTGAAACTGCTGCACCCCTACATGCCCTTCCTCACCGAGGAACTATGGCACCACCTGCGCGAACGCAAGGATGGCGAGGACATCATCATCGCGGCATGGCCGAAAGGCGGTGTCGGCGAACCCAAGCTGGAAGCCGAAGTGCAGCATGCCTTCGACCTGGTTACCGCCGTGCGCGGCGTGCGCAATGAACGCGGGCTTTCACCCAAGGAACCGTTGCAAGTCGGTCCAACATCATCGTCCATCCTCACGGCCGCCACCGCCTCCTTGGTGGACAAGCTCGCCAACACGGGGCCGCTTGCCGGTCCGTTCAAGTCGATCCCTGCGGGGGCCACGGCGGTTTTCTCCGGAAGCACGGAATACGCGGTGATCCTCCCGGAAATGGACAGCACCGCCGAAGCGCAAAAAGCCGCAGAAGAGCTCAAGTACGCTCGTGGCTTCTTGGCCAGCGTGGAGAAAAAGCTCAGCAACGAACGCTTCGTGAGCGGCGCGCCTCCGGCGGTGCTGGAGAACGAGCGCAAGAAGAAGGCCGATGCCGAAGCGAAGATCAAGGCGCTGGAGGAGCGGCTGGCGGTGCTGAAGTGAAGTGGCTACCTCTACTGCATAGCGACAGGTCATGAGCGAGATCATCTTCATGGTCAAGGAATCGCCGGAAGGCGGCTTTGAAGCCGAAGCCTTGGGCCCCTCCATCTTCACGGACGGCGATGACATGGAGCATCTCCAAGCAAACGTGAAGGATGCCGTTGCCGTGCATTTTGAAGGGCTGGACCAACCCAAAGTGATCCGCCTTCACTTGGTTAAGGAGATCGTGATCGCGGCATGAAGTTGCCCCGCGGCCACACCGGCAAGGAATTGACATCCCGACGCTCGGATGTTTTCCGAGTGTCCAGCGACCTGATCCGCCTCTGGCGGGCTCCCGCTACATGCGCTTTCTCATGAGCGAGCACTTGAAAGCCCTTCCGCTGGCGCGCTGGGGATGAGAAGCTGATCCGCCAATGGGCCGATGGACCGAACGCTATTCCTTGATCACCTTCCGGTGCGATGAACGGCCTTGCCCGTCCTGAACGCGGAGCAGATAGATGCCTCCGAGCAAACCGTTCGCATTCACCTCCAGCAGGCTGCCTTGGAAAGGAACACGCAGCACCTCGCGGCCGGTGAGGTCCAGCAGGCCCACTTCTCCTTGCCGTACCGTTACAGGGCCATGCACGGTGAAATGGTCCGTGAAGGGCATGGGGATGACTTCCCAGCCGTTTACCTTATTGGAACCCAACTCGACCACCGCTGTTGTGGAGCCGCAGGGAAAGGTGGATGGCGGGTAGCGGATCTCATCATCCGCATAGCAACTGAAGGATTGCTGCCCGTCAGTGGGTGTACACCAGGTCGGAGGTGCCAATATGAAAAACCCTTCGGCATTGCCCACGCGCTCTATTACAGTGCAAGTCCACGTCTCTTGGTCCCCGGGAAGATGTTTTTCCAGGTTCCATGTCCGCAGCGTGATCCCATCAATGACCATTGATCCGGTATCCACCACCTGTATATAGCTGCCTAAGCAGTTTGGATCCGGTGGATCGCTGTCGTATTCCCACCCCGGCGACCATCGGTCACCGGGCAGCGCTCCGAACCAATGCAGCGTGTCCCATACCTGATGCTCGGTCAACCAGTAAAGCACCAGATCAGGCTCTGTGCGTGTCACCAGCTCCGCGCCGTAGGAACTGATGATGGAATCCGGGTCCCATGGCAACTGCATGACTTCAAACTGCGTGAACCGCTGCCCGGCGTAGCCATCCACGATAGTATCACCGGCATAAGTTATCGTGGTCCCCGCACCCGCACCGTCGCTGTACACCCACCTGGCCCCCGGTGGGCACCAGCTTTGTGCTTGCGCCGCCACGCTGGCCCCTGCAAAAGACGCGATCAGGATAGTGATATGCTTTCCGTTCATTGCTTGATCCATTTGGCCGATGCCCGCGTCCCGTCCAGGGCAGTCACCAGCAAGTTGTACACGCCTGCCTTCAAGTGGGGCAGTTCCACGTTGTCACTTTCCCTGAAAAGGTGTTCCCTGTGTACGATCCGGCCCAACCCATCGCGGACCTCCAGATCGAACGAGCGTTGGCTTGGCCAATTAATGCGAATAGAACCATCACCTGGATTGGGGTAGGGAATCAGCTCCATGCTACCTGCTGAATGGCCTGCGATCGCCAATTGGATCTCACATACATCCGCCCATGTCGCTTGAAAGTTGATCTGCGCATCACGATAACACCGCAGGGAACCTCCTTCCGATCCGTCCAAGGCCCCGAGACAAAAATTCTGCGGAGGAAAATAGGAAACCATCGTACCGATCCTCTCGATGATCGTATCCTGAAATACCCAGTTCAACTCCGGGAAATGCACATCCACCGCCATCCAGCGCAATTGCATCCCATCAATGGCAGCCAGCCCAGTATCCACCACTTCCAAGTAGGAAGTACTATCGCATTGCTCAGGCAAAGGAGAAAGGTTCCAACGATCGCCAACACCCGCGTTCATGTTGTACAAAGTATCGAAGCCGACACCCGGCACATGAATGAACGACACGCCATCCGATTCATGTACGCAATAGGGATCAAGATGCAAGGTGTACACATTGGAGCCGAGCCCATAGGTGCGGGTAACGTCGATCACCCTGCAGTTCTGGCCATCAACTACACTATCCCCGGTGACCACATGCGTTACATAACCCGTGAACAGCTGGTCTGCATAGTTGTACGTCCATGAAGCCCCTATCGGAAACCACCCTTGGGCAGACACACCACCAGCCAAGATCAAAGGCAATAACACCGCAACTGCAACATGCTTTCCCACTTTCATTGCTTGATCCAATTGGCCGATGCCCGCGTCCCGTCCGGGGCGGTCACCAGCAAGTTGTATACGCCCGCCTTCACGTGTGGGAGTTCCACGTTGCCACTACCCTCTACAATTTGCTCCCTGTGTACGACCCGACCCAACCCATCCCGGACTTCCAAATCGAATTCCCGGTAGCCGGGCCAGCTTATCTGCAACAGCCCGTTCCCGGGGTTGGGCACTACTAAAAGCGATCCAACCTTCTTGTGCTCCCGCACTCCCACATCCAGCGGATACAGGCGCATCAGCAGTCGCTGTTCGGGATGGTCTCCGCAGCCATCGTTGTAGCCATGGAAAGTCCCGCCGATGTATATATAGCCGTCCGGACCTACCTTGATCTGGTGTAGGCGGCAAGCTGGAGAGTTGGTGTCGATAGCCTCGGTGAATCCCGCCCCGGTGCCGGGGAGGTAATCCCAGAGCACGTTGCCCGCTGTATCAATGGTGGTGATTGCACCCAGTGGCTGGTGCCCGATTGCATTGAAATCACCCACCACGATCAACTTGCCGGGCTCTATCTCCAAGTGATCCCAAACAGCGGCCAATCCCCGGAAGTAACCGTAGGCCAGGAAGGGGATGGATGGCCAAGTGGTATCGGTGCTGCCATTGGGAAGCAGGCGCATCACGGCCAGGGTATCATTGGGATACTCCGGGGCCATGAACCGCCCGAACACCAGCATGCGGCCATCCGGGTAGTAGTAGTTCTTCATGCTCACTCCGCCGCTCCATGTGATGGTCGTATGGAAGGCAGTGTCCAATTGCCCGTCCGGCCATAGCTTGAACAAGGCTCCCACCGGCGTGCCCTCATACGTGAAAGCATTTCTGGCGGAGATCAGGAAGCGCCCATCCGGCAGTTCGCTCAAGTTCCGCAGGTAGGTCCCAGGCGTGTACTTGTGATCGAAGTCCGGGTCGTAGTCACCATTGGGAAGGGCTTGTACCAGGCCATATCCTGGTTGGCTCAGTGAATCGTTTCCGTCCACATCATAGTACTTCCGGGTGAATTCACCCAGCCGCCATTGCTTACCATCGGGGAAATTGTGGTAGGAAGAGACTTGGGCAGTGATGAACTCTCCGTGGTACGGGGCAGCCAAGTACGAATAATCATTCGTGCCGTCCGTTAAAAAGAGCCTTAGGAAGCCCACCCCACCTTGTTGAAGAAACAGGTAGTCGTCGTCAATTGTTAATTGGCTTCCAATGCTGACATAGGTGGGGCCAAAATCAGGATCAATAGTACCATTCGGCATTACGCGCGTAAGGCCAGTATATTGGATTATTGGCCCTGGTTTCTTCAGCCGCCCACCAACAAAGATCCGCCCGTCCTCCATAAAGGCCAGGCTGTACACTACATCAGCCGGCGGGTGGCCGAACTGGAAGCTCTCATCCACGCAAAGCGGCGCCTGTGCCCTGGCCGCTGCCAAGGCACAAGCACCACTTGCCACAAGCAAGAATGCGCGCAGCATGGTTGCTCAGGGTTTTACCACCACGCGTTGGGCATCCACCAGCCCGCCCGCGTTGTAGAGTTCCACCGTGTAGCTGCCAGCAGCCGTTCCGCGCGTATCCCAGACCTCCTGGCCGGGCGAAGCGCCAATGGCTCTTTCATTCACCACTCGGCCCAAGGGGTCCACTACGCGGATCCGGACCTGGTCCACCTTGCCGGGCAGGGTATGGCTGAAGGCCACCCAGGTGCTCGCCGGGTTGGGGTGTACGATCAGCACTGGTGTTGGTGCAGCAACGGTTCCAGGCAACGACACAAGCATCTTCTTTGGATGACTTGCCCCACCGGTGACCGGCGGTATACAGATGTTGTACCCATAGCACAACGTATTGCGGGCGTACGATGAAGCCAAGGAGGGTTGCCGCGCGGCAATGCCTTCCAATGCCGTCAATTCCCCGGGCTCCAGTTGCATCAGGGTCCGTCCACCGCCTTCGATCACCGGGCGGATCACCGCGATCAGGTCCAGCATGTCGTTGCGGTCCTGCATGCCCTGCTTCTCCAGCAAATAATCGGCATCCAAGCCTTGCAGCAAGGCAACGGCTTCATCGAAGCGGTTATTCTCCAGCAGCACGTTCACCTCCCCGAAACGCGCCCGCAGGCTGGGGTTCAATTGCCACCGCGTCAACAGGCTGTCCGCCGGTTGGGCCACGGTGTCGTTCAGCATGGTGGTGATCAGCTCATCATTCAGCCGCTGGTACTCGCCATTGTGCCAACCCATGTCCGCCTCCAAGCTGGTGCGCCAGGTCTTCTGGTCCCACGAGGCCATCATCTGTGCCACCATGTATTCCGGAAGTGGGTTCGGCATTTCGTACTGCACCCACTTGGCGAAGCCGTCCCGCTGCGTGGCCTCCGGGTTGGCTACGCACACCTCCAAATACATGGCGTGCGGGAGGGTGTTCTTCAGCCCCGCTTCTTTCAGGATGTCGGTGCTGAGGTAGGGGCTCTTGGCCATCAATTCGTTGCGCAGCGCCCAGGCATCCTGCGGCCAGCTGAGCATGATGGTCTCCTTCAGTTCATCGAAATCTCCGCCATCCAACAGGCTTTCATAGACATACTTCAGGTTCAGATAGGCCAGCCGTTCCTGTTCGATCTGCGGGGTGAGCATCAACTGTACCGGCCCGGTGCCGCCCCCGCACAAGATCTGCGTGGGGCAGGTGTTGTGGGGCGAGGCGTTGGCATTGCGCTGTACCCACGGTGCGTTGTAGGCTCCGGTGTTCAAGTCTCCCGGTGGCAGTTCCCAATAATAGGTGATCGGCAACACTTCCGCAGCATTGTGGAAGTTGTAGTATAGCGAGCTTCCGTTCTGCTGCGTGGTGAATGTGTTGCCTGCAGACTTGGTGGTGGATCCTTGGAAGATCTTGATGCAGTGATCCGGCCCCGGGCTGCCGGAAGTGCTCCGGACCGTAAGATCCTCCTCGCCGTTCTGCACGTTTTGGTTGCAAATGAAGGACAAGCCCGTGGCGGTGGGATGCACGTAATCCACGTTGTTGTTCTCCGCAATGAAGCCGTAGTCCACGCCGGTGGCCGTGTTCTTGTACACTTGATTGTTGTACGCTCCGGTAGAGCTCACCACCACGCCTTCCGCTTCCGCGTGAGGGCTTGTTGGCTTCGAAAAGCGGTTCTCTTCGATCTTGAAGGCATTGGTATTGTAACCGTAAATGCCGCGGTGCAATCCTTGGAAATACACATCATCCACGGTCAGGTCCACTTCGCGCCCGCCCACCACGAACCTGTTGCGCAAAATGGATCCGTTGTTCACGGCATCCGTATAGATCCCGCATACGTTGTTCTCGAAGTAAGAGTCCTTGACCGAATACCCGAAGCTCGATGTGCTGCTGCTGCCAACCCGGATGCCATGGTCCAAGCCGATGAACCGCGAGGGCCGCAACGAAGCATCAGGGCATACGGGAACCGGTTGGCCGGAACCCAGCTCGCAGGCAGGTAACAGTTCAGCGCATTGGCCACTTACGCGGAAGCTCGCATCCAAGCTGAATATGCCCCGGCCAAGGAGGGCACTTGAATTGATGCCCAATGGTCCGGATACTTGCGAATTGATGAAGTCGCATTGGATGAAATTGATGCCTTGGACCTTGTTCAGTCTGGCATGGGCGTCAAAGTCATCGTTGCCGCGGTAGTTGTCATCCACGATGAACTCCGCATGCTGGAAGTAGCTGTTGTTGTCCTTGGTAATGGTCGAATTGCTTGGCAAGAAGTTCCGGTACTTCTTGAACTCAACACCAACCCGGCAATTCCGGAAGGTGGCGCCAACATCATTCAACGAACCCTGTACCTGCACCACCCCACCTTGGGCAGATTTCAGCAATGGGTCGCCGCATGAAACACCCGTGAGCGCATGCTCGATCACCGCGCCGTTCTTCAGGATGACTAAACCTTGGTAAGTGGGGTTGTTGGCAGGGTATTGGTGTTGGTTGGTGGTGCCCCAGGCTTGGATGCCTTGCCAAAGCTCGCCGTCATGTGCGCAAGTAACAACGCCACCATCAATAACGAGCTTGGCACCTGGCTTCACAATGATCCGGCCATTGATGGGCATGCGCACTTCGCAACTCAGTGTCAAGGTCGCAGGCGCTTCCACAACGATGTCCTGATACATCTTTATAGCAAAGTCCCATGTTTCATTCGCTGAGACGGTAAAGGGGATTGCATAAGAGTATTTCTCTTTTACATACTTGTGCATTGGTGTGTTGTTCACCACGAAAGTATTGTTGTACAACGACAATGACCGGTGCATGCGTCCGGAGCATTTTGGGCTGATGTACTGGTTGTTATCCATCCCTGACATCAATGGAGGCATTGCGTTGGGGTAATTGACAAAGAAGCAGCTCGCCTTCAAATAACAGACGTAATTAGTTGCCGGCGAACATGGTGCTCCTGCAGCGGGATAGCACGGGTTGCCCGCATCCATCACCAAGGGTTCAGGGCATGTTCCGAACAAATCGTCAAGGAAATCAAAATGCTGGGTGTTCAGTACTTCCCCATCGTAAGTATGATGCAAGCCCACCGCATGGCCGTACTCATGTGAAACATGGTGCTTGGTGTACACAGATGAGGTGCCCCACATGGCATTTCTTGTCAATACGAATGATTCGCCTTGGTATGTGCCGTAATAGCCCCACCATCCCCCACCCCATGTATCCGGTTGGGTCCAAATGTGATTGAGTGCTCCGCGGGAATCAGGGTGGGTAGCCCAAAGCTCCTCTAACAAGGCAGTTGGCGGACTAAGCGAACTGTATGAATTGTACGCATCGTTATCGAGGAAGTAGACATTATTCAGCTCGAAGCGGATTTTGCTATCCGGTATGTAACTAATGCTTGGCGGACAGGTCATCGGCCATCCCACGGTTCCCGGACTCGCATATTTAAGGTTGACTTCATCAATCAGTTCCTCAAAGTCTGCAATCATGGCTGGTGTGTTCTGCCATCCATTCTCGCCCTGGGAATTGCGGCAAATCACGAAGTTTACCAGTACTGTTTTCAAGGGTGTAATTGCACTCGCCGCCCAATGCCCTGGAGTCCGGTAAGTATTAAGCCAAGTTGTGCTTTGATTCGCACAATTCACGCCCCGCTCACCACCACCCATGTACGCTGGGACATCAGTAGTCCCACAGGTCCAATTAGTTTGGGCCAAGACTTCACCTTGCATCAGAAGCCACCCAAGAAAGGCGAATAGCAAGAATTGTTTAAGACACCTGCGCGCGCGGCTGTGTGTGTGTGTGTGTTGTCCATCAAGTTGGAAGCAACTGAAAAACCGATCTGTTGTGTTCTCATGGCTATGTCAAGGATTGGGGTTTGGAAATGAGGCAGCGGTGACAAGGTAGTGTTATTTTTTCAAAATCACACGATCACTTTCTCGCATCAGGTATAAATGCGCAGGTTGTAGTAAGGGCATCCTTCATTCGACCTTGGGCTGGACAGCAACGCTGCTACCTTCGCCGCATCGCACGCCCGCTCACATACGCCGCCATCGACATCGGTTCCAACGCGGTGCGCCTGCTGATCGGTGATGTGGTGGAGCGCGAGGACCACCCGGTGATCAAGAAGACCTCGCTGGTGCGGGTTCCCATCCGCTTGGGCGAGGATGTGTTCGACACGGGTGCCATCGGCAACGCCAAACGCGACCAATTGATCAAATCACTGAAAGCATTCCGCTTGTTGAGCGAGGTGTACGGCGTTCCCTACCTGCGCTGCTGCGGCACCAGCGCCATGCGCGAGGCCACGAACCGGGCGGAGGTGATCAACCGCGTGGAGATGGAGAGCGGCGTACACATCGAAGTGATCGACGGCACCACGGAAGCCGACTTGATCATGAGCACCTTCTGGACGCAGGACCTGCTGAAGGACCGCAGCTACCTGTACATCGACGTGGGTGGCGGCAGCACGGAACTCACCTGGATCGAAAAAGGACAGCGCAAACGCTCCGCTTCATTCCCGTTAGGCACCGTGCGCATGCTGAAGCACAAAGTGGACGACAGTGTTTGGGCGGAGATCAACGCCTTTCTTAGTGAACTGCGCGAACAGCGCGGCCAGCTTGCCGGCATCGGCACGGGCGGCAATATCAACCGCCTTTTCAAGGAGAACAAGAACAGCTACGGCCAGCCGCTCTCGCGGGCGGACATCTACAAACAGCGTGAACGCATCGCTTCCTTCAGCTTAGAGGACCGCGTGAAAAAGCTGCGCCTGCGGCCCGACCGCGCGGACGTGATCGTCCCTGCGGCGGACATCTTCCTGCGCATCATGGAAGAGGCGGGCATCGAGGAGGTGTTCGTACCTAAGGTGGGCCTTGCGGACGGGATCATCTTCGACCTGTACACGAAGCAGTATGGGAAGGCGAAGTATGTAGCAAGAGCTGTGTAGGTGTTTGGTGCCCTTTGGCTCCTCAGGTGCCATGCACCCTGCGGAGTGCCGCTTCGCTTATGCTCACGACAAATTGGAGGGGTAAGCGTAGTTGGCCCTTCGGCTCCGCTCAGGGCAGAGTGGTGTGGAAAGTGTTGATGGCCATTCGGCTCCGCTCAGGGCAGAGTGGTGTAGAAAGTTGATGGCCATACGGCCTTCGACTTCGCTCAGGTCCGCGCAGGGTATGGATGGCGATCCTTAGTGCGCGGATCAAATGATACTCTGCCCTGAGCGGAGCCGAAGGGCTTTCGATGCTCCACTGGTGGCTTATTGGCGAAGTGGCTTTCGTTCTTGCACGCAGCAAGCCTTGAGATCTCTTCCAGCCGGCCTGCAATGAGCGCCTCCTTCTTTGCGCGGGTCCATTTCTTCAATTGCTTCTCCCTGGCCTTGGCCTGAAGATGGGTTCCGTCGGGGAAGAATTCGCAATGGACCATTTGCACCGGGCGCCGGGTGAACGTGTAGGCATCTTCGTACTTGCCCTGTTGATGTTCATCCAAGCGGCATTCAGGATCATTTGTGATGCCCACGTAGTAGCTCGCATCACTGCACAGGAGGATGTATACGTAGAGGGCCATGGAATAAAAGTAACATGGGAAGTCTTGTTGGCCCTTCGGCTCCTCGCATGCGCAGCATGCTGCAGAATGCCGCTTCGCTTATGCTCAGGGCAGAGTGGTGTAGAAAGTGTTGAAAGCCCTTCGGCTCCGCTCAGGGCAGTGTGTAGAAGGAGATCCCAGGTGTCCTTCGGCTCCTCGGGTGCCATGCCCCCTGCGGAGTGCCGCTGCGCTTATGCTCAGGGGGTGATCGGTGATCGGTGATTGGTGGCAGATTGGTCCACAGGATGGTCCTGCATTGAACTTGCTGGAAACCGCCGGAGGCGGGGCAAAGGATCAGCACTCGCGAAAAACGCGAGCGCGGGCTTCGAGTAGAAAAACACGAGCGCGGGCTAAGCGGGGGAACGCGAGTGCGTGCTTTGATGCAAACCGGATTGAATCCAGAACGATCGCCTCGAGTTCGAACCAGGCACATACGAAAATTCGCATGTGTGAAGTTGTATGGTCAGGCCGCCTCTTGTCCACGGTTGCGTCCGGAGAAGTTCATGTCAATTCAAACACCCATGTACCATGAACCGTTGCTTTGCGTTCTCCTGCCTGCTTGTTGCTGCTTCAACCTTGTCGGCAGCACCCACCACCCATGAAGTCTTCGTGCATTTTGGCAAGGACGACTTCGCATTGAACGACGAGGCCATTGTCGTGCTGGAGCAATTCCTTTCCTCCATCAAGCTCGAAGGCGACTTCCAGTTCTCCGTGGAAGGCCATACAGACAGCGACGGCGGCTATGCGTACAACGACACGCTTGCGGCGGAACGCGCACGCGCAGTACGTGACTTTTTCGTAACCCGGGGCATTCCAGCAAACCTGGTGCAATGGGGGTCTCGCGGCAAACGGGCCCCAATGGCCAGCAATTCAAACCCTTCGGGCATGGCCGAAAACAGGCGGGTGCGCGTAGTGTTCACCAGCTATCACTTCGGGAAATTGACCGAATTGCGGGAAGCCTTGCAGGAGGGACACGTGCAACAGTACACCATCGATCCGGCAAAAGACAATACGGTCACGGGTGCCGCAGGTTCAACCGTTTCCTTCAAAGCCAATGCATTCACCACTCAGGCAGGCCAGCCGGCGAAAGGCCCTGTTAGCATCGAGCTCACAGAGGCGCTTGATGCCATGGGCATGATCGCCTTTGGGCTGAGCACGCGAAGCAATGGCCGCCTGCTGGAAACCGATGGCATGGTACGCGTGCTCGCGAAGGACAGTGCAGGTGCATCCTTGCAGTTGCAGCCTTCATTGCCGATGACCGTAACCCTACCTGCCGATATGAGAAAATCCGGGATGCAGCTTTTCTTGAGCGACTCCGGTGCCAACTGGAATGCCGCCATTTCAGTTCCGGGCGGCGGCCAAACCGTGCCGGACGCCATTCCTGCAATCTACGCGCGCGGGATCGTTCGCGACCTGCCAGAGTATAAGGAAGACCAACGGGGAATACCCATTAAGCCATCGATTCCAGTTATGCCCAAGGCTCCATCGCCCATTCCACCTCCTTCCTCCGAAAGGCCGTGGTGGGGGTTCGTTCAGCCCGGAAAATTCCAAGATCGGGAACAGCGGGCTGAAGCGCATTACAACGAAAGGAAGCAAGCGGTTGAACAACGCTACCAGAACCGGGTAGAACGCTACCGGGCTGACAAGGCAGATTTCCCGAATGCCATGGCCCGTTACGCGGTGAAGAAAGCCGCATGGGATTCCCTGAAACAATTGGAGTACACCACTTGGCGTAAGGAAGTGTACGAGCCCGCCGTGGCACGGTTCGATGCTGCACAACGCTTGCTGGATGAACCATACGACAAGGCACTGGCCAACTGGAAAGCCCAACGGGACGCTGCGCGCCAGGCGTGGGCAGATACTGTACGGACCGTGACCAGCGAGTCGCTCTCGAACTACGTGTACACTACATCGTGGCTGGGGTGGATCAATTGTGACCGGATCTATGACGTTCCCGACAACAGGAAGGCACCGGTGATCGCACGCACCGCGCCAGGAATTCAGGCACATGCCTATGTGGTGTTCACCGGCATGCGCATGCTGCTGAACATGGAACCGGATGATGAAGGAGAATATGTGTCATTACCGGTCCCCACCAATGAACCGGCCGTAATCTTCGCCTTCACCGTGAAAAATGGGCAGGCTCAACTCTGCGTGGAACCCATTGTAAAGGGTGAAATACCCGAGCTGGAGTTTACGCCCAGTACCGTTGCGGAAGTGGATCAGCGCTTGGCTGAACTGGCGGGCAACTGAGCGCTTGCCGAATATCCCTGGATGCGAAATGGGGCATTTCGCTGATGCCCAGGGTAGTGTTGGGCTATCCCTTGGGCTCAGTGCAGTGTACGAAGGGCAAATTAATTGACGATCTGCCCTGAGCGGACCTGCCTGTCCGGTAGGCGGAGCCGAAGGGCTTTCACAAAATCACTCCTCCCTTTTCAGCCACGCCTGCACCATGCGCAGTTGGCCGTAGCTGTACAGTTCGCCGAAATGGCCACGGGCGGCGTTGGTGTCCTTCTCCGGGAAATCGCGCATCCAATCGGCGATGTGGTCGCGTACGGCCTCCTCCATCACCGTGCCGATTTCCACTTCGCCCTCCGCGATCCCGCGTGCGGCGTGGCCTTCCAGGGTACCGAGTGAGAGTTGCCTTTCCGCCGCGGCCTCGGCCAGGGTCTTGCCTTCCTTCAGCAGCGCGTAGGTTTTGCGGTAGGTTTCACCTCTTGGGGCCTTGGGCTTTTTCTCAGGGGCAAACACATCGTCCGTGGAGCGGCGGTTGCGCTTGCGGCCGCTCTTGGCACTGCCCTCGGGCTTGTGCTCCCCGGCCCATTGGGCCACTTCCTGCACCATGCTCGCGCGCTGCGCGTTCAATTCCCGATCTGTTTCCGGCATGGGCTTGATCTCCTCGCCGTTGAGGATGCACTCGGCAATGGCGCCCGCCTTGGCGATCAGCGCCAGCTTCTTCACCAGCATGCCGTCGATTTCGCGCAGGTCCGCGGCGTATTCCTTGGTGCGGCTTAGTTGCTCCACCTGCGCAAGGTGCTGCAGCAGGTCCTTCATGCTTTCGCGCAGCAGCTTTCCGTAGTACGCGGCGCCCTTGCCGATGCGCTCCAGGAGCAGCTGCCGCTCGTCCGTGTGCATCAGGCGCAGTAACTGGTTGCCGAAGGTGGCGGTGTTCACTTCCTCGGCCTGCAATTTGTCCGCGAAGCGCACCAGGGCGGTCTTCATGCTCTCATCCTCGAATCCGCCCGTGTCGTGGTCCTTGCGGGTGAAGCCCACCTTCTTCAGGATGTCGCCGAGGTTGAAGGTGCTGGACAGCACGGCTTGCAGATACTGCCGTTGTTGCTCCTTCAGTTGTTCGGGCAAGGGCTGCTGGGCGTGGCGACTTTCGCTGAAGGCCACCACGTCGCGGTCGGTGCTCACCACGGAGGGATCGATGCGGGTGCGCAGGATCAGCCCGTCCAGCGCGCGCAACCGCGAGAGCGCCACGTACACCTGGCCGGGCGCGAAGGCACTGCCCACATCGATGATGGCCTTGCTGAAGGTGAGGCCCTGGCTCTTGTGTACGGTGATGGCCCACGCCAGCTTCACCGGATACTGTTCGAAGGTGCCCAGCACTTCCTCCTTCTGCTCCTTGGTGACGCCATCCACCGCGTAGCGCTTGTTCTCCCACGTCTCGGTCTTCAGCGTGTACGGCATGCCGTCGTCGATCATTTCCACCGCAATGCCGTCCTTGCCGATCGAAGTGACCTTGGCCAGCTTCCCGTTGAAGTAGGCCTTGTCCATGTCGTTGCGGATGAACATGATCTGCGCGCCTTCCTTCAGTTCCAGCTCGGGCAGCACCGGGTACATGCTCTGCGGAAAATCGCCTTTCACCGTGGCCTCGAAACGGTGCGCTTTGCCGGGCAAGACTTTCAGGGCGCGCTCGTTGATCTCGTCGGCGGTGCGGTTGTGCGTGGTGAGGGTGATCACGCCCTCGGATTCCTCCCTCGGAATGTTGGCGCGGTAGTGCGCATTGAGGATCTCCACGTCCTGCTTGGTCACCGTGTTGTTCCGCAGGTTGTTGAGGATGCCGATGAAACCGGCGTCCTGCTGGCGGAAGATCTTGTCCAGCTCGATGTGCGCGTAGCCGCTCTCCTTCAGTGCGCGCGACTCGAAGAAGTGCATGCTGTTGTACCACTGGCGCAGCACCTGCCATTCCTCGTCCTTCACCACGGGCGGCAACTGGAAGAGGTCACCGATGAGCAGCAGTTGCGCGCCGCCGAAGCTGCGGTCGTACACGCGGCGCACGCTGCGCATGCGGTGGTCGATGGCATCCAGCAGGTCCGCGCGCAGCATGCTCACCTCGTCGATGATCAGCAGGTCCACATCGCGCAGCACGTTGCGGCGCACGGCGTTCAGCGGGTGGCGTCGGCTCAGCGTGTCGCGGTCGTGGAAGTTGCCGTACGGCGGGATGTCGGCGGGCAGTTGCCGCTCGGGAATGAAGCTGCCGAAGGGCAGGAGGAACTGCGAGTGGATGGTGACGCCCTTGGCGTTGAGGGCGGCGATGCCCGTGGGCGCCAGGATCACGAAGCGCTTGTGGGTGCTGCGCGCCAGCTGGTGCAGGAAGGTGGTCTTGCCGGTGCCGGCCTTGCCGGTGAGGAACACGTGCCTCGCCGTGCTGTTCACGAACTGCGCGGCCAGCGCGGCCATTTCGGTGGTTTCAATCACGCCGGCTCCGGCCATGGCGGCCTGGATAGGGTGTTCAGCGGTGGAAGACTTTCCGGCAATGGAACTGCCTGCTACATCAATGGACATGGGTTTGAAAAGTGGAAGAACGGCTCCGGCAGTTGGCGACAGGATCGCCGCCGGCACGCCCTAAAGCTACACCATATACGCTCACCACCTGCTTTATCCTCAGCGCCATCGGGTCTAGCGCGCCCTGCGGGCGCGGCTTCCAATAGTATTCAAACCACAGATGGACACGGATGAACACGGATCACGGACTCACCTACCAAGCAAAACAACCTTCCCTATCCGTGTTCATCCGTGTGGACCCGCCTGCCGGCCGGCAGGTCCGTGGTTAAAGACTAGTGTGTGAATGCGCCGCCAGGCGCATGATCAAGACCCGTTAGCCCTGGCTTTGTCCTTCGCAACCAAGCTGCACTGCCTTTCCCAAAAAGCACCCGCCGCATCCCTAAAATTGGGGAGCCCTTGGTCATTCAATGGTTGCCGGTTAAATTGGCAACGTAAAACACACAGCCAATACGATCTGCCCATTGCCCAGGGCAACAAATTCTGCTCCAACCGTTCCGCGCGGTATAATGACAATGGATACTCGCGATCCAACGTCAACCATGTTTCCTGTTCACTCCTATCCAATCTCGCACCGGGTGGAATGCAAACAACGCGGATCATTGTAGTGGACCGCCATGAACTGGTGGCCTTGGGCATTGCCAAGCGATTGGCAAACTGCCCTGAGCTGGATGTGGTCGGCCATTCGTGCACCGGGCTCCAGCTGCTGGAACGCTTGCGGGAAACACAAGCCGACCTGATCCTCATAGATGTCTCGCTGCATGAAATGGACGGCATCGATACCGTGCGGAAGCTGCATCGCAACTATCCCGGCCTGAAGGTGCTGGCCCACTCGGCGCTTACGGAGATCGAGTACGTGAACAGCATGCTGATCGAAGGGGCCTCGGGCTATGTGCTCAAGGACGGCCCCGCGGATGAACTGGCCCATGCCGTGCGGACGGTCATGAACGGCGGCACGTACATCTCACCACAGGCACAGCACAGCATTGCCAACGGTTACCGCTTCACCGAAAAACGCATGGGCGGTGAGTATGTGGGCCTCACCAAGCGCGAGCGCGAGATCATCCGCATGGTGGCCCTGGACCGCACCAACCGCGAGATCGCGGATGCCTTGTTCATCACGGAAGAGACCGTAAAAACACACCGCAAGAACCTGATGACGAAATTGAACGTGCGCGGCGTGGCGGGCCTGGTGAAATATGCCGTGGACCGTTGTTGGGTTTAGCTGCTTCGAAACCGCGAGAACCCCGCTGTGATCAGCAAGTGATCTGTTCAGCGCCTGAGGGGGATCTGAAGAAGTGAAGAAGAGAAGAAGGGAAGAAGGGAAGAAGCATCGGCCCTCATCGCTTCGTCACCTCCTCGCCATCAAGGCCAGCGCTGCATAACCGTGATGGCCTTTCCTACCGGTCCAGGAAGTTCAAGCTGGCATCGCCCAAAAAATCCTCATTTGTGGGTATTGTGAAGGCCTGCCAGCGCCCGGAATTTTGTATCCGAAGTTGGAACACAATCCTCCGGGCAATGAAAAACAGAACCTCCCTCCAAGCCTTCCTGCTCCCCGTGTCCATCGCCTGTGGCCTTGCCAGCGCACCGGGCATTTATGGCCAGGACAAAGTGGAAATCCATGGCCGGGTCTTGATCGATGAGGAACACCAGGAAGGGACGTTTGAAGTACTGGAAGTGGGCAACTGGATCTGCAAGCCCCTGGAAGTGTTCCCGGACGGCCGGTTCAACCTGAAACTGAATGCCGGTGAACGCGCCTACCTGCGGTTTGAACAAGAGGGCTTCCTCACCAAGGAAGTATTGGTGGACACCCGCAACGCCAACATCACCAAGGCCGCAGCCCGCAAAAACAAGTCGTTGAAGTTTGATGTGCAAATGACCCCTGTACTGCCGGACAAGCAATTGGCATACGCCGGTCCCGTGGGCATCATCACTTACCTGAAAGGCACCGGGCTGATGAAGGTGAAGTATGACCGGAGCTTGGTCCGTACCGGCAATGGGGATATCGTGGAAAACGCTGCGCGGCGCTGAGTCCTGCCCGGAATGCTTGTGGCCCATTCCTCAACCTGGCCGGCTTGCCGCTAACGGAAGAACACCTTGGCATCGGTGCCTTCCGGAGTGGCCAGTTGGAGCACGTAAGCGCCATGCCCCAAAGGACCCATGTTTAAGTGCAGGCGTTCATCCGCAGGAACACCCTGCAACAACACCCGCCCTTGCATATCGCAGAGCGTGTATTCGCAATCGCCAAAGTCCGCCATGGGGCCGGTGGTGATCTCGTCACCGATCAACCGGGCCTCCCCCAACGGGGAACCGGACTGCGGAAAATTCAACGGCACCACGGGGGACAAGCTCCAACTACCGTCCATGTCCACCTGCCGCAACCGGTAATAGTTCATGCCTGCCTGCGGCTCCTCTTGGACGTATGAATAGTGCAGCACGTGCTGGCTGTTCCCGGCCCCTGGAACCCGCCCCAGCACTTGGAAGTCCGCACCGTCCACGCCGTGCTCCACCACGAACCAGGCATTGTTCTGCTCGCTGGCCGTAGCCCACTCCAGCCGTACGGCGTGCCCTGAGGGCCGCGCGCTGAATCCCAGCAATTCCACCGGCAGGGTGCCCGGCGTGGTGATCGTTGCATCATTCACGGCAAACGAGGGATCCGTGCCCGTTCCGTCGTTGTTGTTCACCCAGTGGAAGGCAATGCGCAGCGTACTGAGGTTCCAACAGGGGCTTGGCAACGGGATTACGCGGTGCGTCCAGCGCCCCTGCCCCCCGCATCCGGCGTTGTTCGTTTTGGGCATGTCCTCCAGCAGGGTCCAGGATGCTCCGTTGTCGGTGCTGTACTCCACCGTGGCATTGTCCGAGGTAGCGTTGCCGTCCTCGATGTAATCGAATTCGAGCGAAAGCGTGCCGTAACCCACGGTGCTGACGGCCTTCGACCAGGAGCGCTTATTGGTGGTGGTATTGCAGAGCAAGCAGCCGGAACCGCAATTGCTGAAACCGCCCGCATCATAAGCCGCGCCCAGGTCGCCCAACGTTGCGGAGCCAACATGCAGGGTCTTGTTGCTGCCGCACCCGGTGCCACAGGTACCTGCGGCATTCCCGTTCTCCTTGCAGCTGATGTAGAACTTGTTGGACTTCCCGCAGGAGCCGCCCACGTTCTGGTTCAGGTTCGCCCCGGTTTCCCAATTGTTGGTGCCGTCGAAGGTTTCCTGCCACACCACGGTTTGGGCTATGCACACCGTACCCGGCGACACCAGCAGCAGGCACAGAAAGGGAACATTCGCGCGGTGCGGCATCACCTACCGGCATTTACCGCAAGTTATGCCATTCCAATGGTTTGCGCTCTTGTACCCGGAATATGCAGTATGATTTCTACTACGGCCCGAAATCGCTGCGACAGCAAGCGCTTCGCTGGTTTTCCTTTCGTCAGAATAGCTTGGGCTATTCCTCCTCAATGAAACCCTTGCTGCCATTGCGCTTTCGGCCCTCGCAACGAATCCTACTGCATAATCCGGGTTGTACCGCACTCCGGTGTTCAGCAATGTCAGTCCTTAGGCCCGGAAGCCCGGATACTTTTCGGCTGCCATGGAATGGAAAGAACTGGATTCAATAGTGGAACTGGACCGAATTGACCAACTGTCCAAGGGGCAACCCGTGCTGATCTTCAAACACAGCACGCGCTGCGCGATCAGCAAAGCGGCATTGAACAGGCTGGAGCGTGCTTGGACGGCTGAAGATGCCGCACGGCACCGTGTTTACTACTTGGACCTACTGGCGCACCGGGATATTTCAGACGCGGTGGCCACACGCTACCACGTCCAGCACGAATCGCCGCAGGCATTGGTGATCCACAACGGCACCTGCACGCACTGTGCGTCGCACACGGCGATCACTTACGCGGAAACGGCGGGGGCGTTGAGCGAGTAAGACCAATTGCGGGAACGGCGCGGGAAGGATTAAGGCGGGCCTGCCCGTCATAGGCGGGCCGGAGGCCCTACAATGCAAACGCACCCGGCAAAAAGCCGGGCGCGTGCCTCGCGTGGGGGGCGCGCGAGCGAGTGCGGGGGAGCGTGCGTGGACGCACGCGCCAGTGAAAAACTACATGCTCGCGCTAGTTGGGGGCTGTCTTTCCCTCATTCCGATTTATATGGAATCCTATATGTCAACGTCATTATCGACAACTATCGTCACACCCGGAAGCAATATTGGCAGTTCATGTCTGAGTTGATCCCCTGTGATGGCATCGTGGAGTACAACAAATTCTGGAGGCACAACTTCTTCCTGGAATGACTCTATACTCCAGCACATCCATCTAATTATATGCCCACGCCCTTCCTTGGTAGCCTCCACTACAGGATTGTCAGCTACGCTTACTCTAAGAATCGGATTATCCAGCCCTGATTCACTCAGGGCAGATTGCATACGCCGAATCAAGGGACTATCTTCCTTCTCAAACATTGTGCAAGTTACTTGCGTCGGGAAGAATCCCCCTCCCGGCGCTCGGCTGTGCCGAGTGCCCTCTTTCACCTTGGCCTCCGTCCGCTTCATCGCTCATCGTAAAACATCTCCAACCGACCCTCCGCATGGGCACTGCTGTGGGCGTAGTGCTCCGGCAAGGTAACAAGGCCTTCCTCAACCGGATGAAGACGAAAGTAGCGGGAGCCCGCCAGAGGCGGATTAAGGGCCTGGCACTCGGGCCGCACAGGCCACCCACAGGCCGGACCCGAGCGCCGGGATCCTGCTATGGCCTCGCGCGGACACCCGAGCGCGGGTTGGGGGGCTATGACAACATGAACCTGCATGCCGGGGCCTCGCCCCAGCGCAAGACCTTCGATCCGCGGGTGGGCGCGTTCATGCCGGCATTCACCGACAACGTGCGCCCCATCGTGGGACACCCGGCCGAAGAGAACAATTTCCTGCGCTTCGTCTTCCCGCCGGACTGGCCGCACTTCACCTTCGGGCGCCTGGTGGATGCCGCCTTCAAGGCCCGCGCCTGTGTGCAGGCCTTCATCGCCAACTACCTGCTTTTGATCCAGCCGCCCGAAGAGGATGGCTCGCGGCGTTTCCAGCTCCCCCTCGATCACCGCGCCAACATGGCTTGCGTTTGCACGTACTTCCCGACGTGATCAGAGACGGGCGGGACGCCCTAATATGCAAACGCACCCGGCAAAAAGCCGGGCGCGTGCCTCGCGTGGGGGCATGCGAGCGAGTGCGGGGGGATTCAGCAACTGGTCTCGGCCGAGCAATTCAAAAGCATCAAGCGGGACTTGGATTTCCTCAAGACAAAGCTCGATGAACCCAGGCCCAACCCGTCATTGATCGACCAACTGCGGCAAGGCATCATCGGCAACCTCCCCGCTGGACTGCTCACCTTTCTCCTGGGCAAGGCGGTAGGCATGTGACAATAGGCACAAGTGACCGGCCCGCCTACGCTCATTCCCCCGCGCGCCGAACATTTGCACCAGCTAGGGGCACGCGAGGGAGTGCGGGGCTACAAGCTCGCGCTAGTTACGGAAGAGGATAGGCAGAGTAGGCAGAGTAAGCAGAGCAGGCAAAGAAGACCAAGGGATGCGAAGAGAACGACAAGAAAATGAACGCTAATCTTCTGTTGTGCAGGCGGAAGCTGCCTGGAGAGGAGCTTTAAGACCAAGTCATTGCCTAAATACTTGTCGTTGAGCGCATCAATTTTTTGCTTGGTATGCCAAGTGAAGTACCCAAGGATGATAATCCAGGCCCCGAGGGAGAGAGCGATGCACCAAAGCATTAATTACTCTTCGAGCTTCATGGACTTCACATCCTCTAACTGCTGCTCCAAAACACCACGATGCTCTATGGCGGAATTCAACTCGTTTTGAGCTTCTTGCAAGCCAGGTACGGCAAAATCTTGAAGCCCTTTCTTCTGGATGTCTTGGAGAAGTCCGAGCTTGCCTCTTAGCCCCATGATTCTAGTATCCTGATCCGCAAGAGCCTGCGTTGCTCCTTTGATTGCCAACTCCTTGAATTGAGAAAACATATCGTTCGCAAGCCCATTTACTTCTTCGGGTGTTGCATTTGGGCCTGCAATGGATTGAGCCACTTCCTTGTATGTGACTTTCTTGGTTTGGGCAGTATAGGTGCCACCTGCAAAAAAACCAGCTCCTGCACCTGCGCTAAGGCCAACAGTTGTTCCACCATACTTGCCGTCAGTGGTGCCATCAACAGAGAAAGACACACCAACAGCAGCATTAACGCTACCCCCAATTGTCCAACCCAACCCACCAAGGTTCTCGAGCTTGGGCACTCCAGAGAAACTTACACCACCACCAACCGAAGCACCCACGCCATAACCCACAGCGACACCAGGTGAGACAAAGGCGGCCATTCCCTCGCGGTCGAACATCATCCCCGCACTCGCACTACCAGAGACGAACTTGTAGAAACCTTGAGCATCTCCGTGCACGCTGACAACCTCAAGACCTTCCAGTTCCACACCATCAATCACCCTATTCTCACTAAAAGCATAGGGGCTGTTCCATGGGTACTTAGCCGCCAGCGGGTCCAAGCTCCAGAACCTTCCCACCCTTGCATCGTGCATCCTGTACTCTAAGGCGTAGCTCGTCCCGGTTGCCCCGTACACCTCATCATCCTTCACCTGCCCCTGGAACCCGAACCTGTAGTTCGCGCTGCTGTAATTGCGTCCGGGCAACAGGGACCCAAAGGGGTCATACCCCTGCATTTCCGTTTTTCCGGCCCCCATGCCCCTAAGCTAAACGAAAAAGCCCCCGCCGCATGGGCGAGGGCTTTTTGCTTTTCAACTGTTTGGCTTAGAGGCCGAGGCTGTCCTTGAAGTTGCGGAACTCGAGGTCCTTCATGGCCTTTTCCTTCAGGCTGGCATCCTTGGCCACGGCGGCGGCGAGGTTGCTGCGCACGCCGTCTGCATTGTTGGTGCGGGCTGCTATGATGGCGGCGAGGTAGTGGCCCTTGGCGCTGTCCTTGTCCAGGCTGGCGGCCAGGATGGTGCCTGCGCCGGCGGCATCGCCACCGAGCATTTTGGCCAGGGCGGCGTTGAAGGTGTTTTGCCCGGCCATGCTGCTGTTGGCGCTGCTGTAATCGCCGTTCTGGATG
>JAFDZY010000473.1 GCA_018266685.1 Bacteroidota bacterium | reverse complement strand
GTGGTGCGCAAGAAGCCCGAGGAGCAGGGCGCGGGCGACCAGGGCATGATGTTCGGCTACGCCTGCCGCGACACGGACAACTACATGCCGCTGGCCTTGGACCTCAGCCACCGCCTGCTGCGGGAATTGGCCGCCATCCGCCGCGAAACCGACAGCCCCATGGCCTACCTGCGGCCCGATGCCAAGAGCCAGGTAACCATTGAATACAACGACGACCACACGCCCAAGCGCATTGACGCCATTGTCATCAGCACCCAGCACGACGATTTTGCCACGGAGGCGAAGATGCTGGCGCGCATCAAGCAGGATGTGATCGACATCCTGATCCCCCGCGTGAAGAAGCAACTGCCCAAGCGTGTGCAGGCCCTGTTCAACGACAAGATCACCTACCACGTGAACCCCACGGGCAAATTCGTCATCGGCGGTCCGCACGGCGATACCGGCCTCACCGGCCGCAAGATCATCGTGGATACCTACGGCGGCAAGGGCGCGCACGGGGGCGGTGCCTTCAGCGGAAAAGACCCCAGCAAGGTGGACCGCAGCGCGGCCTATGCGGCACGGCACGTGGCCAAGCACTTGGTGGCCGCCGGCGTGTGCGATGAAGTGCTGGTGCAGGTGGCTTATGCCATCGGCGTGGCCAAGCCGGTGGGCTTCTATGTGAACACCTACGGCACCGCCAAGGTGAAGCAGAACGACGGCGCCATCGCCAAGACCATCGCGGGCATGAAGGAATTCGACATGCGCCCCTACTTCATCGAGAAGCGGTTCAGCCTGCGTACGCCCATCTACAGCGAAACCGCCGCGTATGGCCACTTGGGCCGCACTCCGCGCACGGTGACCAAGAAGTTCGACAACGCCGGCCGTACCGCCACGGTAAAGGTGAAGCTCTTCCCCTGGGAGGAACTGGATGCCGTGCCGGCCGTGAAAAAGGCGTTCGGGTTGAAGTAAGTGTTGTCAGTTGTTTGTTGTCAGTTGTCCGGCCTGGCCGCGACGGTGTACACAGGGGTGGTAGTTGTTTGTTGTCAGTTGTCCGACTTGGCCGCGACATCAAGCGCATCCCAGCAGCAGGGTGGATCAGCACGTGCAAAACGCACTGAACCCCCTGACAACGGACAACGGACAACGGACAACAAGTAGCTCAATGCTCAAGGCAAGCAACGTGAATCGGCCTACCCAAGACACACTGAACCCCCTGACAACCAACAACTGACCACTGACAACTTCCCCCCTTGTTGGCCAGATCACAAAGAACCACTACTTTCGCACCCCCATTTTCAGGAAACATGTACGCCATTGTAGAGATCGCCGGGCAGCAATTCAAGGTGCAGGCCCCGCAAAAACTGAAGGTTCACCGCCTTGAGCTGGAGGAAGGAAAGCACGTGGAGCTGGGCAATGTCCTCTTCGTGAGCGATGGTGCCAAGACCAGCGTGGGCACGCCCGTGGTGGATGGCGTCCGCATCGCCGCCAAGGTGCTCGCGCACAGCAAGGGCGACAAGGTGCTGGTGGGCAAGAAGAAGCGCCGCAAGGGCTACCAAAAGCTCAATGGCCACCGCCAATACCTCACCGAACTTTGGGTGGAGGCCATCCTCGGCAAGGGTGAAAAGTTTGATGCCAGCAAGAGCACGGCCCCCGCAGTGAAGGCGTATGTGGCACCGGTGAAGAAAACGCGCGCCACTGAAGCCGCCGAGGCACCCGCGAAGAAGGCACCCGCGAAGAAGGCCGCCGCCAAGAAAGCAGCACCGGCCAAGGCAAAGGCTGCTCCGAAGAAGGCTGCAGCGAAAAAGGCTGCCCCTAAAAAGGACGACAAGAAGTAATCCCCAAGGCGCGGAACACGGTTCCGGGCCAAGAAAGACCCCGATAAGCCATGGCACACAAGAAAGGTGAAGGCAGTACACAGAACGGCCGCGAGTCGCACTCGAAGCGCCTCGGCGTGAAGATTTTCGGCGGCAGCGCCGCCATCGCCGGCAACATCATCGTCCGCCAGCGCGGCACCAAGTACCACCCCGGCAAGAATGTCGGCATTGGTGTGGACCACACCCTCTACGCCCTCGTGGACGGTACCGTGAAGTTCCGCCGCAAGCGCGACGACAAGAACTACGTGAGCGTGGTTCCTTCGGCCAACTAAGCCGGAAGGATTACCCTCTTCGTCATCGCAAAGCCTCCGGTTTCCGGGGGCTTTGTTGTTTTGTGCACAATGAAGCCATCTGCGTTGAAGCCCCGGCAGGCATGGAAATGTTGTGAGGTCCTACCGGCCCTTCGTTTCGTAGCCGCCCACCACTGCCTGTGCCTGCTTTGCATAGAAACCGCCCTCCCTTGCGATGCGGTCCAAGGCAGGTATGGCAGCATCGATTCCTTCTGCTTCCATAAGGCTTAGGGCTGCGTACCAGCGGGCCTCCTCCGCAAAACTGTCCACCGGGTTGGCCGAAGCGGCATGGAACCAATACTGGGCCCGGACATGGAGCCCGCTGCGGTAGCAGGCCAGGCCGGCATAGAACTGGGCATTCACGTCATCCGGCCATTGGTCCAGCACCGGGTAGAGGCCGTCCAAGGCTGCGCGGTTATCTCCCCGGGCCACGGCGGCCATCACCCCGTCCATGTATTCCAAGTAGCGCCGCCGCACCAAAGCCGGTTCCAAGGCAGTTCCATCTTGGCGCACATTGGCGGGAACGCCTGGGGAGTGCAGTTGGATCGGCCGTGCGGTTTGCAGGTCTTCCGGGCGTACCAATTTCAGCCCGTGCAGAAAGACAAGTTGCCTGGATTCTAGGGGGAGAGCGGTGTTCAGCGGTTCGGATTGGCCGGCGGCCCGGTCCAAATGCACAGGTCGGGCAGCCATCCGTCCCGGTACATCGCGCTTTGGGGCCGGTGCATTGCTTGGCAAAAGGTGGAACCTTTCTACCGCATTGGGCAGGGGTACAGGAAGGTCTTTGCCGGGAATGGCGCTTAGTTCGGCGTGCACCACTTGAAGCGTGCTTTCCACCGCTGCCGGAAGCGGTTCCCGGACCAGTGCCGCTGCATTGGCCGGTTGTATTGCCAAGGGTTTTTCCGGCGATCGCAACGCGAACCAGGCACCGGTACCGGCGGACACCAACGCAGCCAAGATCAACGGCACCCGCCAAGGGCCGGATCGGCCACTGGCCGGTGGCTTCAGTTGGGCCAAGTGCATGAGCGCCCCGGGCTGCTGCAAGCCTTCCACGGCTTCGCCCAGCAACGGGTCCTGTTCCACCCAAAGCTCCACCGCATGCCGTTCCGCCCCGGTCAATCGCCCCTGGACGTATTGTTCCAAGCGCGCCTGATCAGGTGCAGGGCCCTTGGTAAAAAGGCTATTGTTCCGGGCCATGGTGTTGCAGGATGTTGCGCAGGTTGCGCCTGCCGTTCTGGAGATGGCTGCGCACCTGTTCCTCACTGAGGCCGGTACGCATGGCCACTTCCCGGTAACTGTTGCGTTCAAGATAGAATGCCCGGATGCAGCGCTGTTGCCCGTCAGGCAAGGAAGTTATAGCAGCCTCAAGGGCTTGCAACGTTGCTTCGTGCAATACGGCTTCGTCATTGCCCGGTTCCGCAACCTGCTGCATGTTCAGCACCAGGGATGGATCCTTCTTCCGCAAAGCCATCAGGCAGCGGTTTCGCACCACCGCATGCACCCATGGCCTGAACGCGCGTACCTCATGCTTCGCAAGCAGGGCAGGCAGTTCCTCGAACAATCCCATCACAAGGTCCTTGGCAGCATCGCCATCATGAAGGTACTTCATCGCCACGCCGAAGAGCAGGTGCGCGTACCGGTCCCAGAGCAAGCCCGCCGCGGACCTGCCGCCGGCACGCAGACTGGCGGCCAGCGCTTCATCGCTGGGCTGCTGGGTGGGTGTGCGGCGCAGGAACATCGTTCAGATCGGTCAACCATGAATCAACAACAACTTTGGGCGATCCGCAACCGGTGCTTGGCGATTGGTGGACAGTGAGCTGTGATTGGTGCATGGTGATTGGTGAATGGTGCCCTTCGGCTCCTCGGGTGCCATGCACCCTGCGGAGTGCCGCTGCGCTTATGCTCAAGGGGGTAATTGGTGAATGGGGGCCTATGCCCCACGCCCCACGCCCTAACAACCGACAACGAACAACTCAATCCCCCTTACCTCCCCGCATTCCGTTGCTGGTACAGGTCGAAGTAACTCTTCGTTTCAATGGCCACCACCCCGCCGGTAACATCGCCATATTTGGCAGGCAGGCCGCCTGTGTACACGCTCACCCGGCTGATGGCATCGGGCGGCACGCCGGGATTTGCACCGGTCACCTTCACGCCGTC
>JAFDZY010000472.1 GCA_018266685.1 Bacteroidota bacterium | reverse complement strand
CGGGGTCGCTTGTCAGAAGTATCCAGCGAAGGATCCGG
Source organism: Bacteroidota bacterium (assembly GCA_018266685.1). GTDB lineage: Bacteria > Bacteroidota > Bacteroidia > Flavobacteriales_F > PHOS-HE28 > PHOS-HE28. Next base: position 6,589 of record JAFDZY010000472.1, on the reverse strand, counting down.
CGAATCGATTACCTGTACTCAAGATCAAGGAACTGAGCACGGGCATCACGGATTCTTCCGATTGGGCAACATCGGAAATCGATCCGAAGTATCATGTAGTGGCGGGTGATGTGATCTTCTCTTGGTCGGCTACGCTCATGGTGAAGCTCTGGGATGGACCCAAGGCAGTCTTGAATCAGCATCTATTCAAGGTCACATCAGACGAGTTCCCGAAGTGGTTCTACTTCATGTGGACCAAGCATCATGTGGATGAGTTCGTAGCTATAGCGGAAAGCCACGCCACCACGTTCGGGCACATCAAGCGAGGCGACCTCGATGAGGCCATGGTGCTCGTGCCAGGTCCAGAACGATTGAAGGAGATGACCGGAGTGATGGACCCACTTTTCGAGAAGCACATCACCAACAGCGCCCAGATCAAATCACTCACCGCGCTCCGCGACACGCTCCTGCCAAAGCTTATGAGCGGGGAGGTGAGGGTGGAGATGGAACATGCACAAATGCAATGAAACAAATGAACTTCCCTGTTGCTGTTGAGCAGGTCGCACAGACGCTCATCGCACTGATGAAGAATCAGAAGTGGGATAGGTATGTTTGGATAATTGAGGGGTCTACACCCTCCATCGTATACCTGGGGTCAAGCAACTACGGTGAGTATCACGACCGCTGGCAGTTGCAGTTCGAGGTGCCGATTGAACGTTACGCTACAATTGAAGGTGAGCTACAGACGATAGAGCCTGAGTTACTGGAGAAGGTGGCGAAAGTCACACGTGGGCTTCAGGGCCACCATGTTGAATCCGTTGTCCTAACGCCGCAGTTCATTGCCCCGATCGCCAAAGTCGCTCCGCCGCCACCCGATGCGGATGTAGAACGCATCTATGGCCAGGGCAAGTTCAGGTTGTTCATCAGCCACCTTTCAAAGGACAAGGTCTTTCTCTCGGACCTGAAACAGGCTCTCTCATTTAGGGGTGTTGCAGCATTCCTCGCCCATGAGGATATCGAGCCTACTAAGGAATGGCAATCGGAGATTGAGCTGGCCCTCCGTTCCATGCAGGCCATGGTGGTCTTTTTGGTCAATGGGTTCAATGAGAGCAAGTGGACAGACCAGGAAGTGGGGTGGGCAATGGGCCGGGGAGTGCTTGTGATCCCGATCAAAGTAGAGGTCGACCCGTATGGCTTCATGGGCAAGTATCAGGCACTTCGGGGACAACGAGAGAATGCGTTTCCATTGTCAGATATGATCGTTGAGCTTTTAGTGCGGAACCCTCAAACGCACGACGCGATGCGTGGAGCACTAGTCCATGCCATGCGGCACACACGGAGCTTTGCCGGTGCAGCAATGCTTAAGGGTCTGCTTATGCAGATCCGGGACTATACCGAAGCCGATAAGCAGATGCTGCTTGAAGCAGTGGAGCAGAATGGCCAGGTATCCGGGTCATGGGGTGTACCTGAATGGATAGAGGGAACCTTCGGGAAGCCTCAAGCAACTACCAATGATGATGTACTCACCTTTTGACATGAACCACTGCTTTGCCTCCAAAGCACGCTGCTGCCGAAGCTGATGAGCGGGGAGGTGAGGGTGGAGGTATAGATTATCTGGAATGTTACTACTAACCCCCGACCAAAAGCTGGAGTACCCTGAGATGGTACTCTCGAATGCATCCTTCAGGCTGGAGGGGGATTATTCTGATCCTGATCGGCTGGAAGCGCTAGCCCGGAAGCTTTACAATGAGTGGAAGGGCATTGTGGTTGAACACTATGACCTTGAGGATTACGGACTTGTCGTGGTTTTGGAGGAGGGTTCGCTTAAGGGACTCACACGATTAGTGGCCGCTGCTGGAGTTGTGTACGGGTTCATTGCGGGCTATGGGAGCTTCCGGTCAGGCATTGATTATATGGTGCAAGATGGGAAAGCAGCAGCGGAGGCTATTCGCTCAAAGTCACCGCTTAAGGATGAGATCGAACGGAACATGCTTGTCAAGTTCGCTGCCGATGCTGGAGTGATTACACAGGTTGACCGTATCCTCAACCGCGTCAAGCTCGGTCAACTAAGCCCTGATGAGGGACGCGTTCTCATCTTGAACATCTTGGAGACGTATGGCGATGTGCCAAGCAAAACTGTTGCGGACATTGAGGATTCACTCCGCACGATGCCAAGAGCAGGCGAGCAGTTGAGCATTGAGGTGGAGTCGCTTCGAGATGCAGCGAGCAAGAAGCAAACGCCGCGAAAGCCACGAGTACCACAGCCTGCTGAAGCACATTGGGTGATAGAGGTGAGCTCACGCAGCAGAAAGGAGAAACCGACGGTCGAACGCAAGAGAAAGAAATGACCTGAACATCTGAGCGATTTGATGTACGCGAGACGAATAAGCCAAATAGAACCGCTGAATGACCGCAAAGAACAACCTATTGATCATTGGCGCTGGTGTAGACCGTACGAGCGGCATAGACCTGCCCATGGCAAAGCAGCTTCTTCCGGATATCGCGCGGTTCATCGATGGCGATGGTAATGCGTTCGATAAGGCGCTACGCGGAAGCCTGCCCCACATGCGGTTCACTTTCCAGCGCCATATAAAGACGCAGATCGACGACCTCACGAAAAAGGACCCTGCAGAACTTAGACATTATGTAATTCGCGTAAAGGAGGCTGCTGATGCGATAGCTGACCCGAACGACCCGGCCAAGAAGCAAGGCCGATTAGTCGAGTTGCTTTTCGAGCGGCTCATGAGCATTCAGAGCCACAGTGCGCTCGGTTCCGAGATTGAGGGGTTGATCAAAGAGGTGTTCGATGAGAAGGAGGCTCGGGAGATTCTCGTGAGCGACTCAGTTGTTGACTTTCACAAGGTCAGCCTATCCGACACTTTCAAGAGTGTGTTGAAACACATCCTCGGTGATAGCCTTGCTACCGATGCGAACACGGTAGCCGAAGCACTGGGTTCGGACATGCTGAACATCGAGCAACTACTCATCAACAAGTTCCTTGGCTTCTACAACGAGGTACCCGGTGATGTGAAGCACTACCTCTACATCTCTTGGTGCTTCTGGGCCAACATGGTGCAGCGGCAGCGAATGGTGCTCGCTACAAATGAAGGCAAGAGCATGCCGTTCTATTCAACAATTCCGACGGACACCAAAGCGATCACACTAAACTACACGACCTTCTTGGAAGATCGTCTTGGCAAGAACCAGACGCTCTACTTCCACGGTGACCTCTCGAAGTATATCCGCATGGATACACGGGATCTGATCTCCATCGAACGGTTCAATGAACGGCCACTGATGGAGATCCTCAATGAGGAGATCTTGCCGAACATCGACGTTAGCGCCGAAGAGGTGAGCAACCAACGGCATGTCATACCGGCGTTGATTCCACCGCTTCGCTTGAAGCCCGTTCTGTCCTACAAGTACATTGATCTTTGGCATCAAGCGGCACAGTGGATAAAGAAGGCTGACCATACAATTGTAGCAGGCTATTCGTTCAGCACCTCTGATGAGCACCTGAATGACATCATGCGGGCGAATCATCACGGCAGAGTGGATATTGTGAGCCCTGGCGTGCTCAATGATGACTTCTTGCAGAGGATGGAGAAGGTCTTTGGCATACCCGTTCGGAATTGGACGAACACCAGAGTTCAAGGCCGCGATGCACGACAGGCGAACAGTTTCCGTTTGATAGCAGCCAGGGCTGATGAGGTGGATTTAGCTCGCCTATACGCAGAATGAGTCTGAAGTGAACGAATGCATCATTGCGACCACTCCAAATGAATGACATCAAGGGTCTCTGGTTGAGTTTGAAGCGGCACCCGTGGCGTGCCCTAGGTCAGATGTTTCTGGCCTTCAGTGTTCAATGGACAGTCGTTGAGAGCTTCGACCACTTCTTGCCTGTACTGGATGTAAAAGGTGCGGGTGCATTGTGGGTGGTAATAGTCTTGAGTTTCTGTTGGGCAATTATTCATGCGTGGAAACCCATTCGAGTCGAATGGCGGATACCCAATTCGAACACAACCATAGAGATCCTATTCGGGGACCTGTTCGAGCAGGATGGACTGCGCGCGATTTCAGTCAATGAGTTCTTCGATAGTGCCATTGGTCGACCAGTCTCCAGCCGAAGCTTGCACGGCATCTTTCTGACGCGCTGCTTTGGCGGACACCCTGAATCCTTCGACAAACAGGTGGACGCACAGTTGGGGCCGTTGAATGTGGCTGAGGTTCAAAGGAAGGAGGGCAAGCGTAGACGATATCCCATTGGAACGACAGTACTGATGGACGTCTCCAGCGACCAATACATCTTAGTTGCGTTGTCATGTACAGATACCGAGACGCACAAGGCTTCTGCTGATGTGGGCATGCTTTGGACGGCGCTGGAGGCTTTGTTGAGGCGTGCAAGGACTGAATGCGGAGGAAGGCATCTGAATCTACCTCTTGTTGGCAGCGGGTTGGCAGGTGTTGGTTTGCCGACCCGAGATATCCTCAATATAATCATCCTCTGCACGATAGCTGAGACTAAGACACGACATGTCACGCAACGGATCCGTGTGGTACTTCACAGCGATCGCTTCGACGAGATAGACCTGAGAGTCTTCAAATCAAACTGGGAGAAATAGCATGGCATACCGAAACGGCACTTACATCGCCTTCCACGCTCAAGGAACCAGTGTCCCTATCGACACGGACATGAAGTATTACTACTTGATGAAGGCATGGGTGGCTAAGACAGATGATGATTTCGCTTTCGTCAACAGCCACGATAAGACAAGCGCGGTTCGTGACACAAGCCTTAAGGCAACACTACGCGCCCGGTTGCTTGAGCGTCTGAGGAACTCTAAACACCTACTGCTACTCATCGGTGACACGACATACTTGGACACTGATTGGGTGCCATTTGAGGTCAGCAAGGCAATCGACGATTACAAGCTGCCAGTCATTGCCGTGTATCCAGGCTATGACTACATCCTGGCACCCGGAGAGCTTCGTTCCAAATGGCCGGCCGCGCTTGCGGAGCGCATCGACAATGGATCTGCGCGTGTAATCCACATCCCATTCAAGAAGGAGCCAATCGCTGACGCAATAGGTCAGTTTGACGTCAACAAACTGCCGAATACGGGGGTCTCATTCTATTCGCGTGAGGCTTATGTTCAATGGGGCATTATTAAATAGCCACTGGAGCAGACTAGAAGGTTAACGCTCACCTGATGACCGAAGACCAGATCGAGCAGTTCGCCATTGAGCGCCTGAAGGCCCTGGGCTATGCGTATGCGTATGGCCCGGAGATCGCGCACGATGGCGAGCACCCCGAGCGCGACAGCTACGAGCAGGTGCTGCTGATGGACCGCCTGCGCGAGGCCGTGCGGCGCATCAATCCGCGCATACCGGCGGCGGCGCAGGAGGAAGCGGTGAAACAGGTGGCGCGCATCGCATCGCCGGATCTGCTGGTGAACAACGAGGCCTTCCACCGCATGCTCACCGAGGGCGTGAAGGTGGACCACCAGCAGGACGGCCACACGCGCGGCGACCTGGTGTGGCTGGTGGATTTCACCGACCCCGCCAACAACGACTTATTAGTGGTGAACCAATACACCGTGGTGGAGAACGGCAAGAACAAGCGGCCGGATGTGCTGCTGTTCGTGAACGGCCTGCCGCTGGTGCTGATGGAGCTGAAGAACGCCGCCGATGAGAAGGCGAGCATCCGCAGCGCCTACAAGCAGGTGGAGACCTACAAGGAGACCATCCCCGGCCTGTTCACCTACAACTGCGTGGTGGTGATCAGCGACGGCCTGGAGGCCAAGGTCGGCACGGTGAGCAGCGGTTATAGCCGGTTCATGAGCTGGAAGACCAGCGATGGCAAGGTGGAAGCCTCGCCGTTGATCGGTCAGTTGGAAACGCTGATCGTGGGCATGCTCAACAAGGAGACGCTGCTCGATCTGGTGCGCCACTTCATCGTGTTCGAGCGCAGCAAGAAGGAAGACCCGCAGACGGGCATCAACACCATCACCACGGTAAAGAAGTTGGCGGCCTACCACCAGTACTACGCGGTGAACCGCGCCGTGGCGAGCACGCTCAGGGCGGCAGGCTACAAGGCTCCGTCAACGAGCACCACGGGCGATGTGTCGATGGTGGCGGAATCACCGGAGAGCTATGGCCTACCCGGTGTAAACCAGCAACCCACCGGTGACCGCAAAGGCGGTGTGGTATGGCACACCCAAGGCAGCGGCAAAAGCCTGAGCATGGTGTTCTACACCGGCAAGATCGTGCTGGCCTTGAACAACCCTACCATTGTGGTGATCACCGACCGCAACGACCTGGACGACCAGCTCTTCGACACCTTCGCGGCAAGCGTGCAACTGCTGCGGCAGGAACCCGTGCAGGCCGAAAGCCGCGACCACCTGAAGGAATTGCTGAAAGTGGCCAGCGGCGGCGTGGTGTTCACCACCATCCAGAAGTTCCAGCCCGAGGAGGGCAATGTGTATGATCAGTTGAGCGCCCGTGAGAACATCGTGGTGATCGCCGACGAAGCGCACCGCACGCAATACGGCTTCAAGGCCCGCAACGTGGACGTGAAGGACGAAGCGGGTGAAGTGGTGGGCAGCAAGAT
>JAFDZY010000471.1 GCA_018266685.1 Bacteroidota bacterium | reverse complement strand
CGGGGCTGTGGAATACCTGGCTGGACAAGGCGACCGGCGAGATGGTTGAGAGTTACACCATGCTCACCCTCAATGCTGACGAGCACCCGCTGATGCGCCGGATGCACAAGCCTGATCCTGACCTGCCAGTGGATGCACAAGACAAGCGCTCGGTGATCCCCATCGAACTGGATGACGTCCCGCAGTGGCTACACGGCTCACTTGACGAGGCCACGAGCCTGCTGCGGCTCGCGCCGGTGGAAACGTTCGACGCAGGCCCAGTGTCGGCAGCGTTGCAATCCTCGCTGCTGTAGCAGTCTCCAACGACAACCTACCGCCGCCAAGTCCTTGTCGCGCAAGGAAGTCGCCTTCGGAGTACTCCACGGGCAGGTGGAGAAAAACCGAGACAGAGAGATCCCTGAGGAGGCAAATGTGGGGGCGTTGGAGGGTGCACCCTCCACAGGCATATGGTCGAACCCGCGCCAGCACTGGGGAAACGGGCGAAAAAAAACCAACCGAGAAAGGTTGGCTTTTTGAATTTTGGTGGTGGAACACGGAACTGAACCCGCGTCCGTTTTCAAAACCAGATAGTAACGCATGGCCACCGAGTCCGTGGATTCGACGATTTGGCCTCCAATCAGGCAAGTTCCGTATATTCTCCACATTATTGCAATGAACGAATAAACGGAACATACTGCTGTCATGCAGAACACCACCCACCAGCAGTGCGTCCTTGACCTGCTTCAGCAGCAGGGGCTACTGCGCGCCAGTGATCTGGATGCCATCGGTGTGCCACGGGTGGTACTTTCACGCCTGACGGCCTCCGGCCAGCTGGAGCGTGTTGGGCGCGGCCTCTACCGGCTGCCCGGCAGCACTGCATCCGAGCACGAAAGCCTGGCCACTGTTGCCGTCAAGGTGCCACAGGCGGTGTTCTGCCTGCTGACTGCGCTCCAGTTCCACGAACTGACCACGCAACTTCCCCGGCAGCTTTGGATTGCCATGCCACGCGGCAGCCATGTACCGCGCCTCGACTATCCGCCAATCAAGATGGTGCAGATGACGGGTGATGTCTACACGACGGGCATTGAGGAGCACCTGCGCGACGGCGTGACGCTGCGCGTGTACAGCGTCGCCAAGACCGTAGCAGACTGTTTCAAGCACCGCAACAAGATCGGCCTGGACGTGGCGCTGGAGGCGCTGAAGGACGTGCGCGCCAAGCGCAAGGCATCGGCGGATGACCTGTGGCGCTACGCCAAGATCTGCCGTGTGGCCAATGTAATGCGTCCGTATCTTGAGGTTATTGAATGAACAATGTTGCGGCTTCTGTTCGCGCCCGCCTACTCAACGTCGCCAAGGCGCAGGGCGTCGATTTCAATCAGGTGCTGGTGCGTTTTGCGCTGGAGCGCATCCTCTACCGCCTGACACAGTCGCCACACGCGGATCGGTTTCTGCTCAAGGGCGCGCTGCTGTTCACGCTCTGGTACGACATGCCGCACCGGGCCACGCGTGATGCCGACCTGCTGGGCTTCGGCGCGAGTGATCTGGAATCGGTCGCGCAGGTGTTCCGTGAGATTGCCGGCCTCAAGGTGGACGACGGCATTGTGTTCGATTCGGCCTCCGTCGCTGTCGAGGAAATTCGCAAGGAAACCGGCTACGGCGGCGTGCGCGTGGTCATCGCGAGCGAGCTGGCCAAGGCACGTAGCAAGACGCAGATCGATGTTGGTTTCGGCGATGCCGTCACGCCCGGCCCGGTGGATTCGGTCTATCCCGTGCTGCTGGACGACCTGCCCGCACCCCGGTTGCGGGCCTATCCGACCTACACCGTCGTCGCGGAAAAGCTCCACGCCATCGTGTTGTTGGGCATGACCAACAGCCGCGTGAAGGACTACTTCGACCTGTCGGTGCTGCTGGAACGCGAAACCCTCGACGCCGACCTGCTGGCCCAGGCCATCCAGGCGACCTTCGAGCGTCGCTGTATGGCCGTGCCGGTCGAACTGCCGGTCGGCCTCACGGACGAGTTCGCGCACGATGCATCGCGGCAGGCGCTGTGGCAGGCATTCGTCAAGAAAAACGAACTCGCCACCGAACCCTTGGCAGCCATCGTGAATCGGTTGCGGGCAGCCTTGGAACCAGCGTTGAAGCGCGCCGCTCGATAACGGCCACTTCGTGGGCGCGGCCAGCCAGCGCCCATCACCACGGTCGGTCGCGGCTTCCATGCGGATTTTGCATGGAGACCCAGACGATGAACCGACATTGCGAATGCTGTGGCCAGCCCTTTGAGCCACGCCCCCAAGTTCCCAATCAGACCTTCTGTTCCTCACCCGATTGCCAGCGTGCCCGCAAGTTGCGCTGGCAGCAAGACAAGCTGCGAACCGATCCGGACTACCGCGACAACCAGCGCAGCGCCCAGCGTGCGTGGTTCGACCGGCACCCAGGCTACTGGCGCGCCTATCGTGCCGCCAATCCTGATCCAGTGGAACCCGCCCAACCGCTAACCGGCAACGGCGTGGGCAATGACCTTGCAAAAATGGACGCGTCAATCCTGCCGCCCGGTCTGTACCAGCTTCGCCGAATCGACGCGGAATCCACCGGGAAAACAGAGAGTTGGCTGGTCGAAATCACGCCCTTGGCACCGATCCACCCTTGCAAAAAGGACGTGTGCAAAGAGATGACTTGATCGACGTCCCTGCACCCGGTCGTTATCGTCTTTCCCAAATGGGTTCTCGATCACCTCACATGGCAACGCATCCGCGTGTGCGCATCGCCTTTTGACGACCGCACCGCGCCAGAGGAAAGGAGTGGCAGACCCGATAGCGTCAACAAGATCAACGAGGGCGACCGGGAACCATGCCAGAGACAATCCTTCCTGACGATCAGCCGCGGGCATCGCCCCGGTTCCGCGCCGCGCAATACGTGCGGATGTCGACCGAGCACCAGCAGTATTCGACGGAGAACCAGGGCGACAAAATCCGTGAGTACGCGACCCGGCGCAACATCGAGATCGTCCGCACCTACGCCGACGAGGGCAAGAGCGGCCTGCGCATCGACGGGCGGCAGGCACTGCAGCAGCTGATTGCGGACGTGCAGGCGGGCCAGGCCGATTTCCAGATCATCCTCGTTTATGACGTCAGCCGCTGGGGGCGATTCCAAGATGCCGACGAGAGCGCGTACTACGAATACATCTGCCGCCGCGCCGGAATTCAGGTCGCCTACTGCGCCGAGCAGTTCGAGAACGACGGCTCGCCCGTGTCTACCATCGTCAAGGGCGTCAAACGGGCGATGGCGGGCGAATACAGCCGGGAGCTTTCCGCGAAGGTGTTTGCGGGCCAGTGTCGACTGATCGAGCTCGGCTTCCGCCAAGGCGGGCCAGCGGGCTACGGCCTGCGTCGCGTGCTGATCGACCAGTCCGGTTCGGTGAAAGGCGAGCTTTCGCGCGGCGAGCACAAGAGCCTGCAAACCGACCGCGTGATCTTGCAGCCAGGCCCGGATGCCGAGGTCGCCGTCGTGAACCAGATCTACCGCTGGTTCGTCGAGGGCAATCTGCTCGAATCCGAGATCGCCGACCGGCTCAATGCCCAGGGCGTCCTCACCGATCTGGGGCGAACCTGGACGCGCGCCACGGTGCGCGAGGTGCTGTCCAACGAGAAGTACATCGGCAACAACGTCTACAACCGGCGCTCCTTCAAGCTCAAGAAGACACGGGTGGTGAACAGCCCGGAGATGTGGATCAAAAAGGAAGGCGCGTTCGAAGGCATCGTGCCGTCCGATCTGTTTTACACCGCGCAAGGCATTCTGCGCGAGCGGGCGCACCGTTTCAGCGACGAGGAACTGGTCGAAAAACTGCGACGCCTGTACCAGCAGCGTGGCTACCTCTCCGGCCTGGTTATCGACGAAGCCGAAGGAATGCCCTCGGCGGCGGCTTACGCGCATCGCTTCGGCAGTCTGATCCGTGCCTACCAGGCTGTGGGCTTCACCCCAGATCGGGACTATCAGTACCTGGAGGTCAACCAGTTTCTGCGCCGCCTGCATCCACAGATCGTCGGTCAGACCGAGGAGATGATTGCGGCGATCGGCGGCGCGGTCGTGCGCGACGCCAGCAACGACTTGCTCACCGTCAACGACGAGTTCACCGTGTCGCTGGTGCTCTCGCGTTGTCAGTTGCTGGGTGATAGCAGACACCGGTGGAAGGTGCGTTTTGACACCAGCCTCGCGCCAGACATCACGGTGGCCGTCCGGCTCGATGAAACCAATCAGACGGCGCTGGACTACTACCTGCTGCCCCGGTTGGACTTCGGCCAGCCGCGCATCCATCTGGCCGAGCACAACGGCCTCGAATTCGAGAGCTACCGCTTCGACAGCCTGGATTACCTGTACGGCATGTCCGCGCGCAGCCGCATCCGGAGGGTCGCATGAGCAAAACACACAACGCCGCCGATCTGCAGATGATCCCGATCGATCAGATCGTCGTCCTCAATCCACGCGAACGCAATGCCCGGGTGTTCGACCAGATCATCGGCAACATCAAAAGCCTGGGCCTGAAAAAACCCGTCACCGTCACACCGCGCCCCGATCTGGAAGATGGCAAACGCTACCTGCTGATTTGCGGCGAAGGCAGGCTCAAGGCTTTCAAGGCGCTGGGCGAGACGCAAATTCCTGCAATGGTCGTGGCCGTTGACGATGAGGACGCCTTCATCATGAGCCTGACCGAGAACATCGCCCGCCGCAAATACACCGCCCTGGAACTGCTGCGCAGCATCGAGCAACTGGGCCAGCAGGGCTACGACAAGAAAGCCATCGCCCAAAAAACCGGCCTGAGCCTCGACTACATCAAGGGCATTCTGCTCTTATTCGAGCAAGGCGAGGAGCGCTTGCTCGCCGCCGTCGAGGTGGGACGGATTCCTCTCAACGTGGCCATTACCATCGCGGGCGCAGGCAGCGAAGATGCCGTGCAGGCGGCATTGCAGGATGCCTATGAAAGTGGCCATCTGCGTGGTGGGCAGCTGATGCAGGTGCGCCGGTTGCTCCAGCATCGCAGCGCTTTGGGCAAATCCATCGCCCACAACCCGCCACGCAAGCGGGCTGTCGTCTCGTCATCCAGCCTGGTGCGCAACTACCAGCACGAGGTCGAGCGGCAGAAGCTGATGGTCAGAAAGGCCGAATTCACCCAGCAGCGTCTGCTGTTCGTGATCGAAGCCCTGCGCCAGCTATTGGCCGACGAGCATTTCTCCAACCTGCTGCGCGCCGAGGGCTTGGACACCCTGCCCAGGCAATTGGCAGAGCGCGTCTGGGCCGGAGGCTACTCCTGATGAGCGGGCCGCCACTGGGTTTCATCCCCGAACCACTGACCCTGCCGCTGGAGCGCATTCTGCCGCTGCGCAAAATGTCAGAAGGCATCCTCGCCTCCCGCAAGTTCAAGCAGATCGCAGCCTCGCTGGAGGCCGTCGGCCTGATCGAGCCCCTGAGCGTGGGCAAGCCGGACAAAGTGGGGCAGCACGTACTGCTTGACGGGCATATGCGCCTCTTGGCGCTGCGCCAGCTCGGCCACACCGAGGTGCTGTGCCTGGTCGCCACCGACGATGAAAGCTACACCTACAACAATCGGATCAACCGCATCTCATCGATCCAGGAGCATCACATGCTGCGGCGCGCGGTCGAGCGCGGCGTCACGCCCGACCGGCTGGCCAAGGCCTTGAACGTCGATGTCAGCCAGATCCACAAAAAGGTGAGCCTGCTGGAAGGCATCTGCCTGGAGGCGGTGGAATTGCTCAAGGATCAGCATTTTTCGGCCAACCTCGGTGCGGTGCTGCGCAAGATGAAACCCACGCGCCAGATCGAATGTGTGGAGCTGATGCTGACTGCCAACAACATCACCGTGGCCTACGCCGAGGCCCTGCTCGCTGCCACCCCGCCACAGATGCTGGTGGGCGAAACCAAGCCCCGCAAGATGCGCGGCGTCAGTGCCGACCAGATGGTGAAGATGGAGCGAGAAATGGGCAATCTGCAAGGGCAACTGAAACTGGTCGAAAAATCCTACGGCCAGGATGTGCTGCTGCTGGTGTTGGCGCGCGGCTACCTCGGCAAGTTGATCGACAACAAGGCGGTGCTCCGCTTCTTGAAACAGCGCCAGCCCGATGTGCTGGCCGAATTCGAACACATCGTCCAGACCGTGGCGCTGGATGGTAAATGAATGTGCCCAGTCACCGACGCCAGCGTGCCCGAGTCTGTCGCGCCAGTTGCCGACGATGAGCACGACGCAACGGATGTGGCTGTGCACCGTAATGCGCCCGAGGCCGATCCGACCTGTCTCTATGGGCTGATCGGTGATGTCGCCCACGCGGGCAGCGACGGCACGGAAACCAACGCCCACGCCATCGCCGCCAACTTCATGGCCTACCTGTCCTGCGCCATCGGGCGCGGCGTGTACCTGTCCATCGGCAACACCCGGCACCACGCGCGGCTGTTCTGCCTGCACATCGGGCGCTCGGGACGTGGCCGCAAAGGCGACGCCGTGTCGCTGGTGCTGCGCATCGATCAGGCCCTGAGGGCGATGGACTCCACTTTCGCGCCGCAAGTTCACCGGGGCGGCTTGTCCACCCGCGAAGGGCTGGCGGCACTAATCCACGATGGTTACCGGCAGGGTCGGCAGGACATGCCCGCCATCAAGGACAAGCGCCTGTGGGTGGTCGAATCCGAATTCGCCAACGTGTTGCACCAAGGGCGGCGCGACGGCAACACCCTGTCGGCGGCGCTGCGCGATTGTTGGGATGGCGTCGATCTCAAGCCCGCCACCAAGTCGAACCGGCTCTACGCCAGCGACCCGCACGTCTGCCTGAGCGGCGCGATCTCGCCGGGTGAACTGACCGGCCTGATGAGCGCTCGCGAGCTCACCAACGGCTTCGCCAACCGATTTCTGATGATCTGGGCCGAGCGCACGCGGATGCTGCCGTTCCCGAAGGAGACTCCGCAGGCCGTGGTTGAGCAGTTAGCTGCACGAACGCGAGAGGTGCTGGCCTTCGCTGGTGCCAACCAGCACGGCCTGTGCGAACACCTGCGCATGGAACTGTCGCCGCAGGCCCAATGGCATTACAGCCAGCTCTATCGGGGTGAGCTGAACAATGACCACGGCGACGGCGTGGTCGGCGCACTGCTGGAGCGCCGGGCCCCGATGCTGCTGCGGCTGGCGATGCTGATGGCGTTGACCGATCTGCAAACCCGCATTGACGCCCAGCACATCGACGCGGCGATGGCCTGGATTCGGCACGCCACGGCCTCCGTGCGCTTCGTCTTTGTCAGCGCCGCCGAAGAAGCGAAGCTGGCACAGGTGCTGGAGTTGTCGAACCGGGTGCTGGCCTTCTTGCGCGAACGCGGTCAGGCCACGCGCAGCCAGATCAGCGCCGATTGTCTCCGGGGCAAGGTGCCGAAGGTGCGGCTCGACGCCAGTCTGGCGCACCTGCTGGCGGCCACGCCACCCAAGATCAGTGTGAGTTGGATTGAGCGGCCTGCAGACGCACCGGGCACGCCAACGCGGGTTTATCGGCCCGCGTAGATGGAAAGCTCATTTCGCACGTTTCGCTGCGCTGGATCGCCCGTAAGTGCTTGTCGGGTTTCTCATTTCGCTGATTTCGCTCATTTCGCTGCTGGCACTGCCAATCGTTGCCTCATCTATGTGCGGCAAGTAGCCGATGTGGCTGTTTTATGCCAAAATTGGCCAGTTTTGGCTAATTACAATCAATCTCTGCAAATGAAAAAGGCGAAGCCATGAGTGGGACAGAAGGTGAAATCCTGACGCTCGATGAGGTCGCCGCATACCTCAAGGCGGGGAAGCGAACGGTCTATCGATTGGCTCAGGAGGGAAAGATCCCAGCCTTCAAGCTAGGGGGCACTTGGCGCTTTCGCCGCTCTGATCTTGAGCGCTGGATTGCCGAGAGCACCAATAAGCAGAAGCCGGAGGCTTGAGTGGGCCTTTGCCACGCTAGCCACAGCATCAAGTCCGAGACAGGACAAGGGGAGAATCGCCGTTGACGACGCAACAGCCTTTGACACCGCATCAAAGCCAGTACATTGCCTGGCTGCTCACGCGTCGTGCGGCCGGTGATTCGGTTGAATCACTGGCGTCGACGCTGGTCGATTCACAGGTCGACCTCAACCCGCACCAAGTCGAGGCGGCACTGTTTGCATGCCGGAACCCTCTCTCGCGCGGTGTGATCCTTGCCGATGAAGTGGGCTTGGGCAAGACCATCGAAGCTGGTCTTGTCATCTCGCAGCGTTGGGCTGAGCGCCGTCGGCGCATCCTAATCATCGTCCCGGCCAACCTGCGTAAGCAGTGGCATCAGGAGCTGCAAGACAAGTTCAACCTGCAGGGGTTGATCCTCGAAGCCAAGAGCTACAACGCAATCCGCAAGCAGGAGAGGCAAAACCCTTTCCTGATGGCATCGGGCCCGGTGATCTGCTCTTATCAATTCGCTAAGGCCAAGGCGGACGACATCAAGGATATCGAGTGGGATCTGGTCGTGCTCGACGAAGCGCACCGCCTGCGCAATGTCTACAAGACCAGTAATGTCATCGCCAAAACGCTGAAGGAAGCCTTGGAGCGCGTTCACTCCAAGGTGCTGCTGACCGCAACCCCTCTGCAGAACTCCTTGCTGGAGCTCTACGGCCTCGTCAGCATGATCGACGACCGTGTGTTTGGTGACATTGATAGTTTTCGCGCCCAATTCACGTCACAGGGGCGAAATCAGGCATTCGGCAGTCTGCGGGAGAGGCTCGCCCCCGTCTGCAAGCGCACGCTGCGCAAACAGGTTCAGCCATACGTTTCCTACACGGCACGCAAGGCCATCGTCGAGGAATTTACGCCATCCAGTGAGGAGCAGGAACTCTCCCGGCTTGTAGCCGACTATTTGCGCCGTCCCAACCTTAAGGCGCTACCAGAAGGTCAGCGGCAGCTGATTTCCCTCGTGCTGTGGAAGCTGCTCGCCTCCAGCACGCATGCTATTGCCGGTGCGCTGGAAACGATGGCAAAACGCCTACAAGGCGTGCTGGATGAAGCGCCTGAAGTGGTCGACCTCACCGAAGAGCTCGACGAAGACTATGAATCGCTGGATGAAACTGCCGACGAGTGGAGCGAGCAGGAAGCCGATGCCGTTGTGCGCAATCGCGATGAACGCGACGCCCTCTCGCATGAGATTGATGAGCTTCGGCACTTCAAGCAACTGGCGACCAACATCCGCGACAACGCCAAGGGCAAGGCGCTGCTAACGGCACTGGATCGTGCCTTTGCTGAGTTGGATCGGCTGGGCGCGGCCAAGAAAGCCATCATCTTCACCGAGTCCAAGCGCACGCAGGAATATCTCCTCAGCCAACTGGCGAACACGCCCTACGGCGACGGCATTGTTCTGTTCAACGGCACCAATAGCGATGCCCGTGCGCAGGCCATCTACAAGGACTGGATCAAGCGCCACGAAGGCACCGACCACATCACCGGCTCCAAGACCGCCGATACGCGCGCCGCGCTGGTCGAGCACTTCAAGGAGCGCGGCACGGTCATGATCGCGACCGAAGCCGGAGCCGAGGGCATCAACCTCCAGTTCTGCTCCTTGGTCATCAACTATGACCTGCCCTGGAACCCGCAGCGCATCGAGCAGCGCATCGGGCGCTGCCATCGCTACGGGCAGAAATTCGATGTGGTGGTGGTGAATTTCGTCGACCGCAGCAACGAAGCCGATGCGCGTGTCTATGAACTGCTGGCGCAGAAGTTTCAGCTTTTCGAGGGCGTGTTCGGGGCAAGCGACGAAGTGCTGGGGGCGATTGGTTCTGGGGTAGATTTTGAGCGTCGCATTGCCGAGATCTACCAGGACTGCAGCAAGCCAGAAGAGATCAAAGCGCGTTTCGAGCAATTGCGGCTTGATCTGTCCGGCGAGATCAGCGTGGCAATGGTCAAAACGCGCCAGATACTGCTGGAAAACTTCGACGAAGAAGTGCAAGAAAAGCTGCGCGTTCGCGCAGAGGACAGCCGCAACACCCGCAGCAAATACGAACGCATGCTGATGGATCTGACCCGCGCCGAGCTGGGTGACTGTGCCGCGTTTGATGACGAGGGTTTCAATCTTCTTCGCGCTCCGGCGGCTATCGCTAGCAGTGGCCTTGCGGGTATTGAGCCGGGGCGTTACGAACTGCCTCGGCGCAGCGGTAATGCACACCTGTATCGCGTCAGCCATCCCCTGGCACTGTGGGTGGCCAGCCAAGCCAAAACCCGCCAGCTGGCTGCTGCCAAACTCGTGTTCGACTATGACGCCTACGGCAACCGAATCAGTACGCTGGAGCCCTATCGCGGCAAGGGTGGATGGCTCACCCTGAAGCTGATCTCGGTCGATGCGCTGGGCAACCAGGAGCAGCACTTGCTGGTGGCGGCCACCACGCACGATGGCACTACGCTCGCAGAAGAAGACCCGGAAAAACTGCTTCGCCTGCCTGCTGCCACCCAAGAGCCGAGCCTGTTCAATGCGGCCGACTCAACACTGCTGGCCGATGTGGAAACCCGGAAACTCACACTGCTGCGTGACATCAACCAGCGCAACCTCGGCTATTTCGAGCAGGAAGTACAAAAGCTCGATGCTTGGGCAGATGACCTGAAGCTGGGTCTGGAGCAGCAGATCAAAGAGATCGACCGTGAGATCAAGGAAGTGCGCCGCACTGCGGCTACTTCGCCCACGCTCGAAGAAAAACTGTCATGGCAGAAGAAGCAGCGCGAACTGGAAGGCAAGCGCACCAAGCTGCGTCGTGAGCTGTTCAATCGGCAGGACGAAGTCGAAGCGCAGCGCAATGACTTGATCAGCCAGTTGGAAGTCCAGCTCCAACAGCATGTGGATGAGCAGACGCTATTCACCGTTGAATGGGAGTTGGTGTGATGGCGGTAAATCTCGCGAGACCACTTGAACTTGATTTGTTGTGCCGCAAGCTCGACGCCGATTACGCGGCCCTAATCGTTGGAACCGGCGCTGACGACAACGCCAGGCGCAGCAACTTCCTCTCGAAAGCGGTTGCCGCATTCGTGCTGCACGAAGCTGCGGGTGCGTCGGCAGCAGATGCAGTGGCTGCTAGCATCGATGGTGGAGCCGACCACGGCATTGATTCGGTCTTCATTACCGCCGATCACACCATCTGGCTTGTGCAATCCAAGTACATCGATTCCGGAACGGGCGAGCCTGTACTGGGTGATGTCTCCAAGTTTCGCGATGGCGTGGCTGATCTCTTGCACGGCAAGATGGAGCGTTTCAACGACGCACTGCGAAACCGCCAGGCGGCCCTCACGCATGCGCTGAACAACGAGGTCTGCAAGATCGAGGTGGTGCTGGCGCATACCGGCGGAGCCATCCACGATGACCGTCGACACATCTTTGGCGATCTGGAGCGCGGCTTCAATGGGACGAATCCGGGCTTCGTTCGTTGCCGTGCCTTCGGTCTTGCCACGCTGCATGATCTGCACTTGGACGGCGCATCGGCTGACCCCATCGATGCCGAAGTCGAGCTGAAGGATTTCGGCTGCGCCAACACGCCCTATCGCGCCTTTTATGGACGCATGAACGTCAAGCGCCTAGTTGAACTATGGAACGACCACCAAGAGCAACTTGTTGATCGCAATATTCGCCGCTTCAAGGGAGCAACGACGGTCAACGCGGGGCTGAGCGAAACGCTGAAGACGGAAGCCGAACACTTCTTCTACTTCAACAACGGCGTCACCTTTCTGTGTCAGGCGATTGCCGAGCAACACCCGCGCGACGCCAATCGGCAGGCCGGTAAATTCCGTGTGCGCGGTATGTCCATCATCAATGGCGCACAAACCGTTGGCGCAATCGCGCAGGAGGCTGCTGCGCATTACGACGCACACCCGGCAGAGGTGTTGGCCACCTTTGTCTGCCTTGAAACCGCACCGGACGATTTTGGCGACCGGGTCACCCAATCGCGCAACCGGCAGAACGCCGTCGATCTGGAAGACTTCGCTGCGCTCGATGAGCGCCAGAGCAACTGGCAGAACACTTTGCGCATGGCGGGCATCACCTATCTCGTCAAACAGGGTGAGGACGATCCATCGCTCTCGGGCACCTGTTTCAGCGCGCGCGAAATCGCACCATATCTCGCGTGTGCTGTCACCACCAACGACTGGACGGACTACGTCGTTGCCGCCAAAACCGACAAGAAAAAATTGTTTGGGCGCGAAGGCTTTGTCTCCGCCAAAGATCCTCTGCGGCTGGCCTACCGCACCTTGTTTGCGGACTCACTCACGGCAAGGCGAATGTGGCGCATCGTTCAAGTAGGCCGCGCCGTGCTCAATGCCGTAAAGGGCCGGTCTGCGGAACCCGACCCCGCCAGCCTGCCACCCGGCACGCTCCCGGCCAGAGAAATTCTGACCAATGCCGGATGGTTAATCCTGCATGTGATGTTCATCCGGCAAAAAGCCGTGCTGGATGGCGCAGAGCTTGTGCTGACTGATGCTGAAAAGCAGACCCTGTCCCGCGAAGTGGATCTGCTGGCGGACAAGCTCGTGACGGTCGTACAGGCTAATCAGAATTGGGGCAAGCAGGCTCGTGCCTTGTTCGAAAACAAAACCGACTGCCGAACCGTGAAGGCGAGCCTGATGGCCGCCCTCGCGCAACAGAAGCAAGGGTAAGGCGCAAGGATCACGAAATGGCAAAGACACAACTCAAAAAATTGCACATCGAGAAATTTCGCGCGTTGAACAACGTGGAAGTTGAGTTTGGCGATTCCATCACGGTGGTGTGTGGAAAGAACGGCACATCCAAGTCGTCGATTCTTGGCATCGCCGCACAGATATTCAGTTTTGAGAAGGACTATGCATCGGGTCAAGACATCTCGTTTCGCCAGATTGCTGGTGGCACCTTCAAATCTCAATACAGCGAACATTTCAGAATTTCCAATCAATTCGATCAGCCCGGATCGATGACAGTCAACATCGACCTGCACGATGGATATACAGATCAAGCTGCAACAGCAAAACTTGAACTGATGAAGCGCGGAAAATCCCCAAGACCCGTCGTCAGAAATAACAGCACAGTTAAGAAAGGCGACAATGCGAGCCGTAATTTCACGCACCCCGTCATCTTCTTGAGCCTGAAGCGCTTGTATCCGATTGCGGATCGAGATTACCAAGTCATTGATTTTGACTACCTGAACCATCACAAGCAGGAGTTCATCGGACTAACCAATGAGCTGCTCAATCGCCAGTCTTCTTTAGCCACAGGCACGGAAGGAACTATCAGTTCCGCCGTGGCACATGGAGACAACTACGACCAAGAATCGGTTTCGGCGGGGGAAGATAACGCTGGACAAATTATTCTGGCGCTAATGTCGTTCCGCAAGCTGAAAGAAGAATATTCGGGCTACAAAGGCGGCTTGTTGTTGATCGATGAGGCCGATGCTGGATTGTTTCCGACTGCACAAATCAACCTGCTAAAAATTCTTGATCGGGAATGCAAGAGCCTGAATCTTCAAGTGGTCATGACCTCGCACTCGCCGACACTGATCGAATACGCCTACGGGCAAAGTCAGCAATACCGAAGAAAATACAAAACCGTTTATTTGAGCAACACTTTTGGCGGCGTCCAAGTGATGCAAGATTGGTCTTGGACAAAAATCAGCGCAGACATAAATACCACGACAGTCGCGGTAGGTGCGGACGAAAGGCTCCCCAAGATCAATGTTTATTTTGAGGACAGAGAAGCCGCCGATTTTTATGCAGCCTTGATGAATCGGCAGCCAGTCAAAAAATTTACGACACCGTTACCTGACATAACGCTTGGTTGCTCCAACTATCTGCAACTGATAGATAAAGGCGTATCTGAGTTTTCAGAGCGAAGCATTATCTGCCTGGACTCGGATACGGCACAGCAGGTTGGTAGAAAAAAGCTGAAAACTGTAGTGCTGCTGCCCGGCAGTCTGCCACCAGACCAATTGATCTTTGAGCATCTATACAACCTTCCGGCAAACGACAGTTTCTGGCAGAACGGCTTGCAATTCACGAGAGATGTCTTCACTAATGTGGCAGCCGAGGTCATCCGGGAATTCGCCATTAGGGGCGAGCATGCCGATGTGAAGGCGTCCTTGGCGGCATACACGGGCGACAAGAAACCACGGGAAGTTTTCAAACGATTCTACAAAGATGCTGAGTTCCAGAAAATCTTGGCATCTGTTACCAGATCGCCGAACCCGTGGAGGCATTGGGTTGATAAGAATCCTGATGCCAGTAACGATTTTCTGCAGAAGTTCGAACAGGCCATCCGTAGCGTGATGGCTGGAGGCTACGCGGTTGATGCGAACAAGTTGGCCGCATTGAAAGTGAATTTGAAGAGGGCTTGATCATGTATTCCAACAAGTTGTACAGCCCATTGCGATACCCAGGCGGGAAGGCACCGTTTGCCCCCTTCATTGCGAAAGTGATGGAGAAAAATGGCCTCATCGGCGGACACTACCTAGAGCCTTATGCAGGTGGCGCGGGCGTGGCTCTCAATCTTTTGTTTGAAGGCCAGGCCAGCCATATCCATATCAACGATGCCGACCCAGCAATTTATGCCTTTTGGATGTCTGTGACGAAGCATTCGGAAGAGTTGCTTGCACTGCTGGAATCTACACCGATCACGATGGAGGAGTGGTTTCGCTGGCGCTTGGTACTGCGCGAAGAAAGCGAGGCGACCATCGTGGAAAAGGGCTTCGCAACGCTGTTTCTGAACCGAACGAACCGGTCTGGAATTCTGAAGGCGGGCGTGATCGGCGGGAAAAATCAGGACGGCGATTACAAGCTGGATGCACGTTTCAAAAAGGATGTCGTGGCAGCAAGGATTGAGGCTATCGCCAAACGTGCAAACAGCATTTCCGTGTATTGCGAAGATTCGCTGCAACTCCTGAAGCGGTGCCCTGAGTTCTTGCCGAAGCAGTCCCTGATCTATCTTGACCCGCCTTACTACGTCAAAGGCAAGGGTTTGTATCGCAACTATTACGAGCATGACGACCACGTTGCGATAGCAAAAAAACTTCAGCAAAAAGGTTTCAAGTGGCCGTGGGTGGTGTCCTACGACAACGCCGAGGAAATCTGCGCCATGTATCAGATGAGCCAGTCGCTGAGCTACGGGCTGAACTACACCGCCCAAAGGCGGTATGTAGGCAATGAGGTGATGTTCTTCAGCCGGAACATTGTGGTGCCTGATGAAGCCATCCCACAAACGAAGGCCGTTGGCTGAACTTTGCCGAACAGGAAAAACTGATGAGTAGTAATAAACAAAAACTCGAACTCACCTGGATCGGGAAGGACAAGCGGCCCAAGCTGGAGCCGCGCATTCTGCTCGAAGATCCGGACAAGTCCTATCACGCCAAACAGCGCTTGTCGGACAACGACATTTTCGACAACCGCCTGATCTTCGGGGACAACCTGCTGGCGCTCAAAGCGCTGGAGCAGGAGTTTTCGGGCAAGGTGAAGTGTGTTTTTATCGACCCGCCCTACAACACCGGCAGTGCCTTCACGCATTACGACGACGGGTTGGAACATTCGATCTGGCTAGGGCTGATGCGGGATCGGTTGGAAATTATCAGGCGCTTGCTGTCGGATGATGGATCGCTGTGGATTACGATTGATGACAACGAATCGCACTATTTGAAGGTTGTGTGCGATGAAATCTTTGGCCGAATCAATTTCGTTTCAAATGTCGTATGGCAGAAGAAATCGTCGCCGCAAGCAAATGCCACATGGCTTTCCGATAGCCATGATCATGTTCTCGTGTACGCCAAGGACAAGATGCGCTTCCAGCCCAGGAAGCTCGGTAGAACTGAAAAGCAAAACGAAATCTACAAGCACTCCGATGAATACGATGGCATCGGGAAAGAAGGGAAGTGGTATGGGCGTGGCCCGTGGTTCCCCGGCGATTTCACGCTCAGTCTCGCATCTGGCGCGCGAGGAAAACAGTACGCAAAAACGGGCGTCAGCGACAACATCTATCCAATCACGACTCCATCAGGCCGAGAGGTGCTGCCTGCGAAGGGGCGTGCTTGGGCTTATGTCCGCTCGTCATACGAGCGGCTTCTTACAGAGCACCGTGTCCATTTCGGCAAGGATGGGAGTAGTAAGCCAACCATCAAACGATTCCTGTCGGAGATTGAAGGTGATGGCGTTCCGGCGATGACGACATGGCATTACTCTGAAGTAGGCGAGAACCGAACGGCGGCACAGGAAGTCAAGGTTTTCAATCCCGAATCACCGTTCGCCACTCCAAAACCGGAAAAACTGATCGCCCGGATTCTTGAGATCGCTTCTGCGCCAGGGGATATTGTTCTCGACTCGTTTGCCGGTTCCGGCACCACCGGCGCAGTGGCCCACAAAATGGGGCGTCGTTGGATCATGGTGGAATTAGGCGAGCACTGCCACACCCACATCATCCCGCGCTTGCAAAAAGTCATTGACGGTGATGACCAAGGCGGTATCAGCAAGATGGTGAATTGGCAAGGTGGCGGCGGCTTCCGCTATTACAGTCTTGCGCCGTCGCTAATCATCAACGACCGCTGGGGCAACCCGGTCATCAACCCGGAATACAACCCTGCGCAACTGGCGGAAGCCTTGGCCAAGCTCGAAGGCTTCACCTACGCGCCCTCGGAAGCCCGCTGGTGGCAGCACGGCCATTCCAGCGAGCGCGATTTCCTGTTCGTCACCACACAAAACTTGTCCGCCGACCAGTTGCAGGCGCTTTCCGATGAAGTGGGTAGCGAGCAAAGCCTGCTGGTGTGCTGCTCGGCCTTCCGGGGCGTGACGACGGCGCAGGCCTCACAACGCTGGCCGAACCTGACACTGAAAAAAATTCCCAAGATGGTGCTGGCCCGCTGCGAATGGGGGCATGACGACTACAGCCTGAATGTGGCCAATTTGCCGATGGCGAAGCCCGACCCCGTTGAGCCTGCGGCAGCCGCCGAGGCCAACAAAAAATCCAAGAACAAGAAAGTGGCTGCTGGGCAAGGCGGTCTGTTTGGGGAGAACGAATAATGAGCCGCGCGCCCAATAATTATCAGAGCACCCGCGCGTTCCATCACGTCAGTGGCCGTTTGTCGCTGCGTCCGCCGCAGTCGGAATCCCTTGCCCGGCTGGTGCGTGCTCTCGAGGCTTCGCCAGAGCTGTTGACCCACGAGCGTGACCCAGAAGGTCAAGACGTAGCCGCCATCCTGTCCACGTTGAAGGCCGAATTCACTACGCTGGAAGATTTCGAGCGCGAATTCCCTTCGCTGTGTTTCGCGCTGGCCACGGGCGTGGGTAAGACCCGGCTGATGGGCGCGTTCATCGCCTACCTGCATCTGGCGCATGGCATCAACAACTTCTTCGTGCTTGCGCCCAACCTGACGATTTACAACAAGCTGATCACGGACTTCACGCGCAACACCCCGAAGTATGTGTTCAAGGGCATCGCCGAGTTTGCCCAGCAGACGCCCTTGATCATCACCGGCGACAACTACGACCAGACCGGTGCGGCGGTGGGCGATCAGTCGATAGGCTTTGCCCATGATGTGCGCATCAACATCTTCAACATCTCCAAGATCAATTCCGAAGTGCGCGGCGGCAAGGAGCCGCGTATCAAACGCATGCGCGAGGTGCTGGGGGACAGCTACTTCAACCATCTCGCCAACCTGTCTGATCTGGTGCTGTTGATGGACGAATCGCATCGCTACCGTGCTCAAGCCGGGATGCGGGCAATCAACGAGCTCAAACCCCTGTTTGGCCTGGAGGTGACCGCCACGCCGTTCGTGGAGTCCACCAAGGGGCCGGTGCCTTTTAAGAACGTGGTGATGGACTACCCGCTGGCGCGGGCAATGGAAGATGGCTTCGTGAAAGAGCCTGCCGTGGTGACCCAGCGCAACTTCTCGGCTTCGGCGCACACACCGGAAGACGTTGAAAAGATCAAGCTGGAAGACGGCGTGCGGCTGCACGAAACCACCAAGGTGGAGCTGCTGACCTACGCCCGCGAAAACGGTGTGCAGGTGGTCAAGCCGTTCATGCTGGTGATTGCGCGCGATACCACGCATGCGGCGCAACTTAAGGCGTTGATCGAGTCCGATGCCTTCTATGAGGGCCGGTACGCGGGCAAGGTGATTCAGGTCGATTCCAGCCGCACCGGTGCGGAAGAGGAAGAGATGATCACGCGCCTCCTCGCGGTGGAGAGCGTGGACGAGCCGACCGAGATCGTCATTCACGTCAACATGCTGAAAGAAGGTTGGGACGTAACCAACCTTTACACCATCGTGCCACTGCGGGCGGCCAATGCCCGCACCCTGATCGAGCAGAGCATCGGGCGCGGCTTGCGCCTTCCCTATGGCAAGCGCACTGGCGTGGCGGCGGTGGATCGGTTGAACATCGTTGCCCACGACAAGTTTCAGGAAATCATCGACGAGGCCAACCGTGGCGATTCACCGATCCGCCTGAAACAGATCATCCTCGATGCACCTTCTGCGGACGACAAGAAGGTAAGCGTGCAGGTTGGCTCCAACACGATGGCGCGGCTTGGCTTGGCGGAGCCCCCAGTCGTTGCTCCGGCCACCGCAACCGGTACCGCTGGCAGTAGCTCCACGTCATCGCCGACTGCACCGACACCTGCGCCGGTGTTTACCACCGAGGCCGAAAAACAGGCTGCGCGCGTGGTGGTCGAGGTAATCAACAAGTACGAGGCCAAGCGCGATCTGGTGCCAACCAGCGGCGCGCTGCTGACGCCCGAGGTGCAGAAAGCCATTGTGGCGGAGGTGGCTGAACGCCTGAAGCCTGTTGTTGGGACAACGGGCAATCTGCTGGCAGGCGTGGATGAGGCTGTGCCAGCATTGGATCTGTCTGCCGTGGTGGCGAAGACGACCGAGATCGTGGTGCAGCAAACCATCGATATCCCGCGTATCGCGGTGGTGCCGACAGGTGAAGTCACCACGGGCTTTCACCCGTTTACGCTGGATGTGAATCAACTTCACCTCCAGCCCGGCGAGCGCGAAATCGTGATCCACAACCTGCATACCAACGAGCAGGACACGCTGGCAGCCGAAATCGGCCTCAAGGAGCAGCGCCCCGAGGACTACATCGTCCACGCCCTCGTGGACTTCGACGATATCGACTACTTCACCCATGCTGATCTGCTCTACGACCTCGCGGGCCAGATGGTGCAGCACCTGCAAAGCTATCTGACGGTGGATGAGGCGATCAGCGTGCTAGATCGGGAGCGGCGTTTGATTGCGCGTGAAATTCACGCGCAGATGATGGCGCACTTCTGGGAGCAGGCCACCGAGTACGAGGTGCAGGTCAGTCGCGGTTTCACCGAACTCAAGCCTTGCAACTACACCGCTACGGCAGGCCAGACGGCACATCATTTCCGCGAAACCGTTGCCGAGACCAGCCGCATCAAGCAGATGCTGTTTGGTGGTTTCGTCCGCTGCCTGTATCCGTTGCAGAAGTTCGATTCAGATACCGAACGACGCTTTGCCATCATTCTGGAGCGTGATGCCAGCAAATGGCTCAAGCCCGCCAAGGGGCAGTTCCAGATCTTCTACAAGCTGGGCATCGAGCAGCCGGAATACATCCCTGACTTCGTGGCTGAAACCGATTCGACGATCTTCATGGTGGAAACCAAGGCGCGCGGCGATATCAACACGCAAGAGGTTCAGGCCAAGGCTGCCGCTGCCGTGCAGTGGAGCAAGCACGCATCAAATTTCACCGCAAGTGTCGGCGGCAAGCCTTGGAAGTATCTGCTGGTTTCTCATGATGAAGTCAACGAATCGCGGCGGCTTACCGATTTTCTGCGGTTCGAGGTGAAGGATTGATTTGAAGGAGTGTTGATATGAGCCGTGCCCAGCTGCGTTTTCAGGTTGATTCCCGACTCGCCACTCTGCTGAGTCAGGAATACCCGTCATCGGAGCGAGCCTTGAAGGAGCTCGTCGATAACGCCTGGGATGCTGACGCCGAGCACGTATCTGTCAACCTCCCGAAGCCCCTGAGCGGTGGCTCCATCGTCATTGAGGACGATGGAAGTGGTATGACCGAAGAAGAACTGCGGCGGCATTACTTGGCCATCGCATCAGACCGTCGGTCACGGCGCGGGGAACGTACTGCAGGGAAAAACCGTCCGGTCAAGGGCAGAAAAGGAATCGGAAAGTTTTCCGGCCTCATGGCTGCGGCGACCATGATGCTCGAAACACGTGCGCGCGGCCGCTTGTGCCGGATCTCACTGCGGCTGGATGACCTTTCGCGCGTTGAAGATATCGAGCAGCTGGACATCGATTTGCACAGCGAGCCGTGCGCGCCTGAGATCCACGGGACGATCATCGCGCTCAGCGATTTGCATCAAAGCTTGGCCTACCCTGATGCCAATCGCCTTCGCCAGATCCTGCTGCAGGATTACGGTCGGCAGGATGACTTCTCGATCACGGTTGACGACAAGCGTCTGGATGTCGACGACGTATCGGGCCGTTATGCAGAGCAGGAGCAGGCCTTGCCGAATGCGGGCAAGGTGAAGCTGCGGTTCTCGATCAGCGACGGCAAGTCTGGATTGCGCCAGCCTGGTATTACCTTGCGCGTGGATGGCAAGGCCGTGGGGCGTCCAGGCTTCTTCGGTATGGATCAACGGGATGACTTCCCGCCCAAGTTGCTTCGCAAGCTCTACGGCGAGGTAGAAGCGGATGGACTGCGCGATCACATCACCGCTGGCTGGGATGCCGCCGTTGAGAACAGCGAACTGCTGAAGGAGGTCGAGGCATACGTTCAGCCCATTCTCCGGGAGGCGTATGAGCAGCAATACCGGCAGGAGATCCAGCTTGCACAGGCCCGGCTGCAAAAAGCCATCCTCACTCGACTATCAGCACTGCCGGAACACAAACGGGCCTTTGCAGATCGGGCGATCAAAAAAATCCTCGACAAGTATTACGGCGAACCGGAGAGCAAGGTCGAGCCGGTCGTGAATGTGCTGTTGGAGGCAATGGAGCGTTCCGACTACCGCATCCTTCTTGAGCACATTGATGCTGCGCCCCCCGGAGATGTCGCGGGCATTGCAGATCGTCTGAATGATTTCGGTCTTGCGGAGATGGCAACGCTTGTCCAGCAGGCGGCAGCTCGGCAGGTGTTTCTCGATCAGCTGGATACGCTGGCCCGCGATGCCACGACCAGTGAAGCCATGATGCACAAAGCGTTGGAGCGAAGCCCCTGGGTGTTTGGCCCCGAATATTCGTTGTTCAGTTCGAATAACACCTTGCGGCGGCAGGTGGAGGACATGCTGGGCAAGACCTACACCGGCGAGAAGGCAGACAAGCGTCCAGATCTACTGCTCAATGAAAATTTGAGCGGCGAATACTTGCTGATCGAGTTCAAGCGCCCAGGCCATGCACTGAATCACGACGATTACCTGCAGGCCGTTTCCTACAGGCATGAGCTGAGCAAATACATCAGCGCACCGATTCAGGTACTGGTGATCGGCGGCAGCCGTTCGCCTGATTTTCCAACGAAAGACCGTGAACCGCAGGTGGATGTTCGAATATTCAGCCAGCTCATCTCGACGGCACGGAGACAGATCGAGTGGTTGCTGCGGGCTGATAGCGACGCAAGAGTCTGATGATGGAGCATGCAATGAAAGGGGAAGAGCTTGGCATGAAGAACGACACGTCCTCGCAAACCACGTGGTTTGTCGGCGCAAGCTACGGCGGCACCGATGACCAGACGCCGCGTTTCCTGAAGGAAGGTATTTGGGAGAACGGCTACGACGACAAACTTCTCGACATGGTGCGAGCCATGCAGCCGGGCGAGCGAATTGCCATCAAGGCAGCCTACACACGCAAGCATGGCCTGCCTTTCGACAATCGAGGTCGAACCGTTTCAGTAATGGGCATCAAGGCTGTTGGCACGATCACCGAAAACCTGAACGACGGCAAGCGGGTTAAAGTGGACTGGGCCCAAGCCGAGCCTGTACGAGAGTGGTATTTCTATACCCATCGGGGAACGATCTGGCGCATGCAGCCGGGTGACTGGATGAACGATGCCCTGATCGCTTTTGCATTTGAAGGCAAACCGCAAGATCTGGATCGCTTCCGCAATGAGCCTTTCTGGCGCGAGCGCTTCGGCACGGTGGCACCGGAAAAACAGCGTTTCCAGTGGACGGACTTCTACGAAGCCGTCGCCGAAAAACTTCTCGATCATACCGAAGACAGATCCGCACTCGTCGCGGGCATCCATCAGATTGCTACGCGGGTGCAGGGCCTGAGCTATTTGCAGGACAAGTTTCCTGATGGCAGCAGCGGGCCTTTGCAGGATATTTGTCCATTCACCGTGATGGGCACCTTCAACCGTTCGATGACCGATGCCAATCGGAAGACCATCGCGGGCGAGTTGGCCAAACTGCTGGGCGTGACGGTTCCGGTGCCGCCGTCATTCGAGGGCATCC
Source organism: Bacteroidota bacterium (assembly GCA_018266685.1). Lineage (GTDB taxonomy): Bacteria > Bacteroidota > Bacteroidia > Flavobacteriales_F > PHOS-HE28 > PHOS-HE28. The sequence goes on along the minus strand of JAFDZY010000471.1, from coordinate 5,907 downwards.
CCGTTCTGAACAATCAGCGTTCGTGGTTTTTTGCCTATGCCGACAAGCGTGGCGCAGGCGACATTGATGCCTTGTGGCATGTGTTCGTCGCCGCCAGCAAGTTGGTGGAAAGTGATCAACCTGAGGGCCGAGACACATTCATCCAGGCCTACGATGCCGCTACTCAGGTGTGGGGCGTGGCATGGAATCTTTCAACCGGCCTGTACTGGGCGCATCCTTGGGATTTCTTGACCCTTGACAGCCAGTCACGCCATTACATCAACAAGCGACTTGGTCTTAATGTTGCCACTAGCGGGCAACAGGGGCCTTGCGATGCCCGCAGCTATTTGAAGCTGCTGGATGATTTGCGTGCGCGTTTCGGTGAAGACAGCTACCCGGTACACAGCTTCCCGGATTTGTCGCTGGCGTCATGGATTTACAAAGACCCAACCGACGAGCCAGTCCTCCTTGATGATGCCGGTGTCGACGTTGCTGCTGAACAGGCCTCCGTTGGCGAAGTGCGTGAAGCGTTTCAGGTTGCGGCACCCATCATTCCGTACTCCGTCGATGACATTCTCAAGGATGGCTGTTTCCTTGATCGTGCCGAAATTGATCTCCTGCTCGACCGTCTGCGCACCAAGAAAAACCTGATCCTGCAGGGCCCGCCAGGTACCGGCAAGACTTGGCTGGCCAAGCGGCTGGCGTTCGCGTTGATGGGGCAGAAGGACGACGGCAAAATCCGGGCCGTGCAATTCCACCCGAATCTGTCCTACGAAGATTTTGTGCGTGGCTGGCGTCCGACTGGCGAGGGCAAATTGTCTCTCGCTGATGGTGTGTTCATGGAGGCCATCAAGGCTGCTCGCAAGGAGCCGTCATCCAAGTTCGTCGTCGTGATCGAGGAGATCAACCGTGGCAACCCAGCCCAGATCTTCGGCGAGTTGCTGACGCTGTTGGAGGCTGGAAAACGCACACCGAGCGAGGCGCTTGAGTTGTGCTACCCGGATGCCGATGGCGTGCGACGGCCAGTTCATATCCCCGAGAACCTGTATGTAATCGGCACGATGAACATTGCAGACCGTTCGCTGGCGCTGGTGGATTTGGCGCTGCGCCGTCGCTTTGCATTCGTCGGACTGGAGCCGAGGCTGGGTTTGGTTTGGCGAGAGTGGGTGGTCAAGTCGTGCGGCGTTGACGAAGTTATGATACCCGAGATCGAACAACGGGTTGCCGACCTGAATGAGCGCATCGCGGTAGATGCCCGGCTTGGCAAGCAATTCCGGATCGGCCACAGCTACGTGACGCCGGTGCATCGTCTGGAGGCTGGAGGCACAAAAAAATGGTTCCGGCAGGTGGTGGAGACAGAGATAGGCCCGCTGCTGGAAGAGTATTGGTTTGATGCGCCTGACGAAGCACAGAAGGCGACCAGTCAGCTGATGCAGGGATGGTGATGGAGGCAGCCCTGCAGCCAAGGGAAGAAGAGCCAGCAGATGCCCCTGGCTTTGTCGGGCGCATTCCGGTGCGCAACCTTTGGCTGCTGATGCTTTATGCCTCGGATCTATTCCGCACGCGTGGCATTGGCAAGATCGGCCTGGAAGGTAGCCCGGACGATCTGCCAGATCTGGTCGCCGAGATACTGACCCACGCGGTAGAAGTACGGCAGCGCCGTCGCCTGAGTTTGGGTTACCGCTCGCGTGAGGCCCCGCTAAACCGGGTACGCGGCCGCATTGATGTGTTGACTACTGAACGCCATCAGCTATTGGATCGTGGGATGGTGGCGTGTCGCTTCGACGGGCTTACCATCGACACCCCACGCAATCGCTTTGTCCGGGCAGCGCTGGAGGCCATTTCCGGAATTGTGCAAAGGCAGGATATTGCACACCGTTGTCGCTCTTTGGCAGGAGGAATGAAGGCGCAGGGAGTGTCCGGTGAACCGCCGACCCGCGCACAAATGAGCACGGATCGCTTCGGTCGGCATGATGCCGACGACCGCTTCATGGTGGCCGCTGCCAAGCTGGCCTTTGACCTCACGCTACCGACCGAGGTATCTGGCGTTAATGTGCTTACGCTGCCGGATCGTGAGGTAACCTGGGTTCGCCGCCTGTTCGAGCGTGCGGTAGGTGGTTTTTACGATGTCGTGTTGAGTCCGCAGGGATGGCAGGTGAAATGCGGTGGAACGCTGGGTTGGCAAATCTCGCAGAAGACAGCCGGGATCGACAACATCCTGCCTTCGATGCGAACCGACGTGGTACTCAACCATCCGATCACGGGGTGTCGGATCGTCATCGACACCAAGTTCACCTCCATCGTGACCAACGGCTGGTATCGCGAGGAAACGCTACGCAGTGGCTACGTGTACCAGATATACGCCTACTTGTGTTCGCAGGTTGGGTCCGGCGATCCACTTGCCGACAACGCAAGTGGCCTGTTGCTGCATCCGGCCATTGGTAAGGCCATCGACGAAACCGTAGTCATTCAGGGGCATCCCATTCGGTTTGCCACCGTCGATCTGGCTGCATCGGCGGGGAAAATCCGAGCGCAGTTGCTGAGACTGTGCGAAGCAGGTACAGCATGGGGCTGATTACTCCGGAGCACGCCCCATCTCCCCGACCCACGCCTGCAACGCCCTCAGTTGCTCGGCGTTCTCGTGGCAGGTCTGGTAGTTGTCGATGACAGTTCCGGCGACGGCAGAGAGCGCAATGCCTGCGGCGGCCGCATCAGCATCTCGGGCGGGCTCGGGCAGCTCACCGGCGGCGGCAGCGTCGTGCAGCCGCACAAAGCCACGGTTGATAGTGCAAGCAGCATCGGCTTGAACGGGCACATAGACGGGAACCTCCTTGATGATGGTGTCGCCCTTTTCGCGGACGACGCGGACGCGGTCGACGTACTGGGTGACGACCTTGACGGTGGCTTGCGCCTGCCGTTCACGGACGGTGGCGACCTGCAGGGTTTGCTGCTGGATGGCGGCATCCCATTGCGTTTGAACGTGGCCCGCGCCCTTGATCCAGCCGAAGCCGATCAGTGCAGCCGCGAGCAGGACGAGGGCCAGCCAGCGGTACGGCCACGGAATCAAGTTCATGGGGCTTCTCCGACGCACTGGCGGTGCTCGGCCTCGCGCCGTGTGGCCAACCCGCCGCACAGGCGCGCATTGGCAGGCAGCGCGCAGTCCTTGCCCTGGAAGAAGCGCCAGCGCAGCAGCTCGGCGCAGGCACCGGCGTAGTCCTCGGCGTTGAGTTTCTTCACCAGCGTGGATTGGCAAAACGCGCGGCTGCCCACGTTATAGGAGAAGCTCACCAGCGCGTCGTACTCGTGCTGGGCCAGCGGCACGGTGACGCAGGTTTTCAGCGCACCCTCGAACTGCTGCACGTCGGTCAGCGCCCGGGCCAGCGCTTTCGGCGGCGTGGTGGTGTCGCCGAGTTTCACGCCGGAGGTCGTGCCGAAGCCGATGGTCGGCACATCGCCCTTGACGGGGATCACTGCGCGGTCGGTGTAGCCCTCGTGCAGCACGATGCCGACCAACGCGGCGGCGGATAGCGTCAGCGCGGCCACGGTGCGTCGCACAGTTGGCGATGATGGCGGGCGGATCATCGGTGCATCTCCGGCTGCGCCACCAGACGGGCGATGACCGCGCCGATGCTGGCGCTGAAGGCCAACAGCACGAACACGCCACGCGGAAGCACGTCGCCGAACAGCGGCACCACGACTTCCGCCGCAGTGAAGATCGCAGCGACGATGGACAGACGGATGCTCCACGCGCGGCGCGCGACCTTGCGCCAGTCATCGAGCAGGCAGAGCTTGGACTTTGGTTTGGGCGTAATCATTTGCCGCCTCCCATCAGTTCGAACTTGATGGCGGCGCCCAGCACCAGCGCTGCGAGGATGCCGGTGGTGATGACCTTGATGGTGGTCTGCCACGCCGTGCGGCGGGCATCACGCCAGGCTTCGAGCAGATCACGCAGTTCGCGGATGTCCTTGGCGGCGTGGCCGTTCTCCAGGCCGAGATGTGCGAGGCAACGCTCAGCTCCGCGCTCGGCGGCGTGGTCGAGCAATTCGTCGAAGTCCTCGCGGCGCAAGAGCAGCATGTTTTCTACGAGGACAGCGGGTTGGTCTTGTTCGTTCATTGGCGGTCTCCAAAAAGAAAACCCGCCTGATGCACGGGGCACCAAGGCGGGTTCAGGGGTGAGCAGGAAGATGGGTTTCAGATTTCGATGATCTCCAGCGTCAGGCTGGGCGCGACGCCTTCGATGGCGTCGTCGCGGACAAATACCTTCTGGCCGATGGCAGCGCTGCCGCGTGCGCGGATCAAGCCGCCACCGGGCAAGGCGACGGTCACCACGCCGGAACCGACGTTGACGACCGTGCCTGCCTGCAGCGGCGGGTCTGGAATGAGCTGGCGGAACTGTTCGTAGAGGTTATGCATGACTTTGCACTCCCAGCGTCTGCCAGACCTCCAGCATCCCGGCCTCGACTTGTGTCGAGCGCACAAGGCCTAGCCGCGTGACGCTGCCGTCCTGGTACTCGACGAAGGCTCCCGGCTCGATGATTCCCGTCTCGGCCAGTACAGGAAGGCGCAGGCTGACCTCGATCTGTTGCCCGGTGTCGGCCAGCACGGCGATGCCACGTTGACGCGCGGCGGCCGCCTCGGTGATGAGGGCATCGACCACCATCGGGGCCAGCACATCTCCGGCGCTGCCCGCGCGCGTGACCTGCCCGAGCACGCCGACGTCTTGCCCGGAGACGAACACGCGGTTGTAGGCTGGCTTCTCGATCCAGCGCAGCGACTCGCGGGCGACGGCGTCCACCGGCAGCACGAAGTCTGGCGTGACGGTGGCCCAGTCCCACGGCGCGGCCGGATAGCGATGGCGCACGCGGATGCTCTGCTCGGATGGATGCGGGATCAGGTAGCCGCCGACCGCACTGGCTATTGAACTCAGTGCCTCGATCCATGTTCCCTGCTTGGTGAACACTCCGGCTAGGACGTTCCAGTCCGTCAGACCCCAATCAATGCTCCAGCCCAGCGGGATGCCGTTGAGCGTGAGCACGTCGTCCATCAGCTGCCGCGCGGTACGTGCCTGCGGCTGTTGAAAGTTCATCACCGGCGCATAGGGCGCGGCTAGCACGGCGTTGCGCCCTCGCCCCGACACGCGGATGCTGGCGTCGCCGAAGCTGCGCTCGCGGCTGATGCTTTCCGCCAGCACGCGGAACTGCGTGCCGTTGATGCTGGCCACCAGTTCGACCGGGCCGGAGGCCTGACCTGGAGCATTTGCGGGCGCAACCAGCGCTTCCGCCTTGGCGGGCAGTTGCGCGTCGAACCCCCACGTCCACGATGCGGCATCGAGCGACAGCGAGAGATTGAACACCGGCATCGGCAAGCCATCGGGCAGCCGATGCAGGGTCACGTTGTTGATCACGAAGTACACCCTCCGGATGGGAACGACCACTGTCTCGCCATCAGGCGGGTCGATATGGTTTTCGCAGAAGAACAGCAGGTGCGCGCTGACGGGGGCCAGTGCGGCAAACAACAGGTGGCCGCTGGGCGTGTAGCAGCGCGGCGGTTCGGGCGGCTCGGGGATCACCCACACGCTGATGCCGGGCGGTGGTGGCGCAGCTTCCTGGTAGCGACCGCGCCAACCCACCGGTCGGCGGCTTGTGCTCTGGAAGTCTGAACCCTGGAGCTGGGTCAGCAGTCGGGCGTTCTGCCAACGGGCGAGCCGACCGGCGCGCTTGCTGCGATCACCGTCCTGATGCGTAAAGCGCGTGACGTCGCGCAGGCGGGTCGCGTTTTGGAACACGCCCACCCGGATCTGCGCGATGGGCGTAGCAATCTCGTGGGTGAACCCGGTTGCGCCGTGCAGCCGCGTCGCCTGCTGCTGGGCGGTGCGGCGCAGCAGCGGTGCAGCCACCAAGACCGGCGGCAGCCGGTGCGCGATGCCGT
>JAFDZY010000470.1 GCA_018266685.1 Bacteroidota bacterium | reverse complement strand
CATGCGCAGAATTCTAACGACGCGCTCGCTTGTGAAGATCTCGTACACCAGCCTGTGCTGGATGTTGATACGTCGTGAATAGGCACCTTCAAGATCACCAACGAGCTTCTCAAATGGCGGCGGGTTCTGATAGGGATCGTTTGATAGTATTCTCAGCAAATTCTCGGCCTTGGCACGTAGCCCAGCGGCGGCGAGCTTCTTTGCGTCCTTTTGCGCTTGCTTTGAATAGACAACCGTCCAGTTCACCAGTCTAGTTCCTTTGAGCTTTCCCTCAAAGGCTCAGCCATTCCGTCTTTGATTGACTCTCGCATACCTGGTATAGAGAGCAGGAATAACGTTTCCTGTATTGCGTTCCAATCTTCTTCAGACACGAGAACAGCCGCTCGTCTCTTGCCGGAGATAAACACTGGCTTGTGCGATTCAGCCGCTTGGTCGATGAGGCGATATAAGTTGGCACGAGCCTCGCTAGCGGTAAGCGTAGTCATCAGACGTCCTTTGCACTTGGCGCAAATCTTAGCGTACGCGAAAGCGTACCGTCTGTCAAGATCGCACTTAGGCCATCGTGTCCCAAAGTCAACGGCTAACGTAGAGGTCACCGGCGCTGCGCGGCTTTATCGCGCAGCGTCCGGTGGACCGCCGGGTTGGGCCTTGCGACCGAAGAATATCTCTTCATGACCTCGGCCACAGCTCCAACGCTCGCTTGAAAAGGGAATTCGCCCGATCTGCAATCGTCCCTTCGTCCCATGTGTCGATGCTATGAAATTGCTGGTTGATCGGCAGTAGAGAATGTCGTAGCAACTCGGCCTTCTTTTCCGGCCAAGCGCTATTGGAAGCTGCCGAATTTAGCGCCTGCGTAAGAATCGTGAGGTTGCCGAATGTCTGAAGTAGCGCATTCCGGTTACGAGTGGCAGTGGCCTTCGCGTCTTGTGCCTCTGCGGTCCACAGTTCGGCTCCCGTTAAACCCTTGCTCCCATCTTGCAGAGGCCAATGCTCGATCCAGTTCTGCGGCAGGATGTGCTCGACGGTCAGTGCTCCATCGACGGATACGAGTTCGCTCTTGCTTCCAAGGAATGTTGCGTTCAACCGCTTGAGGATGTGAACTACCTTGGGATTATTGAGCGTCTGATACGCATGCTTCGAACGCCACGCTTCGCCAAATTCAGCATCTGTTGGCCATTCTGCGGATTCGCCCGTCTGTTCGGACAGTTGCTTCACGAGGTTGGCGTGAGTCAGGCCGTCGCGTCGGAGGTTCCGCGTTAGCGACAGAAACGTGCGGTTGTAGTTCTTTGTAGTAAGGCCGCACACCGCACGACGAAGGATGTAAGACTCCAATGTCGATGAAATCTTCCGCCATTCCTCGTCGTCGATCCCCACATCCAACATTGCGAGAAGTAGCGGATAGGAGGTCCGGACATCAAACGTGTCGAGTAAAACTGCCAGAGAACAAATCGGGTCGCCTGTCTTGGGTTCAATTATTCTGCGGAAATCGTTGCCCTGCCTTGATAGGGTCGCCAGTTCATCGGTAACGGTGGCGAAAGGCTGTTGGCGCTCAATCCAGAACTTGTACTCGACGAAGAGATGCTTGATTGGGATGTCAACGCCCTGCCGACTCGAAAGGAAGTGTTGCATGAACAGATCGCTCCGTGGGCGGAGAAGCCGGCCTTGCTTCACTTCAACGCGCCAGAATGGGTCGTCAAAGTGGCGCCAGTAGTCGTTGTACAGCGCTTCCTGCGGCTCCCCTTTTCGGGCGGCACGTAGGAAGATGAAATTGCGAAGCAGGTCAGCAGGAAGCAGGGGCTCGCCGCGAGCATTTAGGGTCTCGAAAATGACTTGTGCATCGTCATCGTGGTCAAGGTCGATAGCGACAACCTGCAAAGCATTCTTGAGCGCTTGAAAGCATTCCTCCAGGCGTTGCGCTACTGGTACTTCGGCGGCCAGGGGCTCGTCTGTTCCACTGCCGTTGAAGAAGTCCGCTATCTGTTCGTAGAAGAAGAGGTATGCGTCGACCATCCGAGGTCGTGGATCTGGCCTTCGCGCATACTTTCTGTACACCAGCGGATGCTTCTTCTCCAGACTGATTCGAGAGCCTGACGAAATCACATCCATGAACTGGCCGCGATCAAGCTGCGTGGGCCAGACCTTGAATTTGTCGACAGCCGGATCGGCCATCATGCCCTTGTTGAGCGTAAAAGCGTCGCACTCCTTGGCAAGTTCCTCGCAATCATGCGCTCGGCAGAAATCACGAAACGATGCGATGAAAATCTGCAATGTCGTGAGGCGCTGCTGTCCATCGATTACTTGCCGTCTCTCAACATGCGTCGTCGGTGTTTGCTTCTGGTCCAAAACCATCGCGCCAAGGAAGTGAACTGGGGCATCCTTGCGGCCGTCCAAATACTCGGCGAACTTTCGAGAGATGTCTTCCCAGAGAGGCTCCCATTGCTGGTCCTTACTCCAGACGTACTGCCGCTGGAACAAAGGAACCTCCAATCGCATCTTCTTCTCGAATATTGCGAGTAGTGGGACTGCATCAGCCTTCATTCATAGCTCCGATATGGATGGCGCAAAAACCGGTGGATGGGAAGGCCCAACGAATAGCGTTTATCTGACGCGCCCCGACGGCATCGAAGCGTCCGGCGCGACCTGCGTCAGATAAAACGTGTTCTCGACATCAATTCTGCAAGCGTATCCGGATACGCCTGCAATTCCGATGGCGTATCCGGATACGCCTGCGGAATCGGCACGGTTCGGGCGACGCGAAAGCAGCCGCCCATCGCCGCCGCAATAACCTCGTGGCCGACCGGCTCTGCTTCGTCCCCGCCGCGCCAAGCCCTCAGCTCGCCGTCGGCATCGCGAACTCGGCCCCCTTGGCGATGCTCTGCGGCCAGCGCTGCATCACGCTCTTTTGCTTGGTGTAGAAGCGCACGCCTTCCTCGCCGTAGGCGTGCATGTCGCCGAACAGGCTGCGCT
>JAFDZY010000469.1 GCA_018266685.1 Bacteroidota bacterium | reverse complement strand
GCGTATTCCACGTGCTCCTCCTTGACCAACTACACCGTTGCGAACCAAACGGTGGATGGATCGCATGTGCTCACGTCAACTTTTATCCCGGTGGAAGGGGAGGAAGGGCTGCACACCATGTATTTCCAGGCGTCCACGGGCATAGGGTTGCCCTCCACCACCCAGCGCTACATCAAAGTGAACGGTCCATTGGCAGTGGTTGAACACATACGGGGTGAAACAATCTTCATTACCCCCAATCCGACCACGGATGAAACAAGGATCGCTTGGGGCGCTTTCGTGGCGGGGGAGGCCCAGTTGATCGATGCGCAGGGACGGATGCTCAAGCGTTGGCAACCGGGTACGCCAAGTTTCAATCTGTCCGTTGCGGACCTGCCACCCGGCATATACACGGTGAGGCTGTTGAAGGGTGATCGTACAGCGGCTGCCCGGCTCGCAGTAGGCACGCACTAATGCACATAACACCTTGGCCCACATTTCCTTCGCCATGTAGTACATTTACATCACTCAAACGTGTAACCTTGATGAAACGTGTACCCATTTTTGGAATTTCCCTGCTGGCTGCAGTGATTGCAGTTGCCCAGGCTCCTGTGGGCAATGAGGCCTATCAGGCTTGGAAACAAACCCAAGCATTGCCTGTAACAGCACCGGCGCATCCCCAAGTGCATCCGCAGCATTCGGGCCACCTTGCGAACTCTTTCCGTGACAATGATGATTGTGCATGCTGGGTTATGCCGGACTCTACCTACACCACGATAAACAACGATACGGCATGGAATGCCTCGGGCTGGGGCAATGGTGATGATGGATCATTCGGCCCGGTGACTTTGCCATTCAGCTTCATGTTCTATGGCCAGGCTTATAATCAAGTTTACATCAACATCAATGGCAGCATTTCGTTCGGGAACTATGTGTCCACGTATTCTGCCAGTAGCTTTCCCATGACCGGGCCTGCCATGATCGCGCCGTTCTGGGGTGATGTGGACCTTCGCGGGGACAGTGCGGGCGCGAACATCGTGCAGTACAAAGTAACGCCCACGGCACTGATCCTGAATTGGACCAATGTAGGCTATTACACCCAGCATACCGACAAGGTCAATTCCTTTCAAGTGATCATTTCCGACGGAACGGATCCGGCCATCCCAGGCGGAAACAATGTTTCCTTTTGTTACGGAGGGATGCATTGGACCACCGGGGATGCTTCCGGAGGCACAGGAGGCTTTGGCGGCGCCCCGGCCACGGTGGGAGCAAACATGGGCGATGGCCTGAATTACCTACAGCTCGGCCGGTTTGACCATGACAGCACGGATTGGGACGGACCGTACGATTCTGCGGACGGCGTTGCTTGGTTGAGCGATCGCCATTTTTCATTCAGCACCGCATCAGAAGATGTACCACCCATCTACACCAGTATCGGTTGCGATACATTGGAAATCGAGGCCGGCACATCAATGGACTATCCCATGATGATCATCGCTGGAGGCCCCGGTCAAGTGGTGACGGCTTCTTCGCAATGCCTTGGGATCGCAGGCTATTCAGAGATTGCCAACACCTCCGGTGATATGGCCTACATCATGTCCCAGATCGCACCCACGGAAAGCGAGGTTGGCATCCATACCATCAATTATGCCGCTTCCAACGACGGCACCCTCCCCCTGACATCGACGTATACGATCTATGTGAAAGTGCTGGCCAGTACGGTCGGTATGGGGGAGAGCGTTGCCCGCGAGAGCTTGAGCATCCGGCCCAATCCCGCCACGGACAAGGTTTCCTTGACATGGCCTGAGGGCCAGCAGCCAGTACTGGTGCAGGTGATTGCAGCGGATGGTTCAATCGTGCAGTCCCGAAAGCCCCTGCCTGGCGCGATGCAAATGGAGATCAACGTGCAATCCTTGGCAGCAGGCCTCTACACCGTGCAGGCCATCAGTGATTCAGGAATTTCCGTGGTGAAGTTGCTGCGCGCGGCGGAACGTTAAGCGCTGAATACATCAGCGCCATCAAGGTTTCGCACAGTGGACCTTAATGGATGAACAGGGCTATCGCCTCTTGCGCACCCTGCGGTCGCGACTCTCTCGAATTCTTAACCACGGATGCACACCGATGAACACGGATAAATGCGCGAAGCAGGAAGTGGACCACGGCCTTGCGTCCGATACCAGGAGAGGCTCGCGATCCGTGTCCATCGGTGTGCATCCGTGGTTCGCCCAAGTATTGGAATAGCGCCGCCAGGCGCAGCATAATGAGGCGATAGCCCTGAATGGATGAAGGATGCTCTGTTTCCCCGGCCTAATTTCGCGGCCTCGGAGTGGTTAGCGCCCGGTTCACGCGTGCTCGCCATCCCCAACGCATGAAAGCCCCTGCCCGCACCACCGTCACCGCCGCGCTGCCCTACGCCAACGGCCCCCTGCACATCGGCCACATCGCCGGGGCCTACCTGCCGGCGGACATCTACGTGCGGAACTTGCGGGCGCGCGGCAAGGAGGTGCTCTTCATCTGCGGCAGCGATGAGCATGGCGCCGCCATCACCTTGCGCGCCCTCAAGGAAGGCACCACTCCCCAGGCCATCGTGGACAAGTACCACGCGCTGATGGGCAAGGCCTTTGAAGATTTCGGCATCGGCTTCGACATCTACCACCGCACCAGCAGCGAGCTGCACCGCAAGACCTCCCAGGAGTTCTTTCTGCAGCTCAACGCCAACGGCGCTTTTACGGAGAACACCGAGGAGCAGTACTACGACACCGAGGCCAAGCAATTCCTCGCGGACCGCTATATCATGGGCACCTGCCCGCACTGCGGAAATCCGGATGCGTACGGCGACCAGTGCGAAAAATGCGGCAGCGCGCTCAGCCCCAAGGACCTCATCGACCCGCGCAGCACGCTCAGTGGCAGCAAGCCCGTGCTGAAGCCCACCAAGCACTGGTACCTGCCCATGGAACGCAGCCAGCAATGGATGCAGGAGTGGATCAACACCGGCGTGCTCGATGGCGCCCAACAGCATGATCCCGCCGAATGGAAGCCCCAAGTGCTGGGCCAGTGCAACAGCTGGTTGAAGGAAGGCCTCCGGCCCCGCGCCATGACGCGCGACCTCACCTGGGGCGTGCCCGTGCCGCTGCCCGGCGCGGAAGGCAAGGCGCTCTATGTGTGGTTGGATGCGCCCATCGGCTACATCAGCGCCACCAAGCAATGGGCTGCGGATACCGGTGCCGATTGGGAGAAATGGTGGAAAGCGGAAGACACGCGCCTGCTGCATTTCATCGGCAAGGACAACATCGTCTTCCATGCGATCATTTTCCCCATCCTGCTGAAGGAACACGGCGGTTTCATCCTGCCGCAGAACGTGCCCGCCAACGAATTCCTCAACCTGGAAGGGCAGAAACTGAGCACCAGCCGCAACTGGGCCGTGTGGCTGCACGAGTACATCGAGCGCTGGCCGGACCGGCAGGATGAACTTCGCTACGCCTTGGCCACCATCCTGCCCGAGTTCCGCGACAGTGAGTTCACCTGGAAGGACTTCCAGGACAAGAACAACAATGAGCTGGTGGCCATCATCGGCAACTTCGTGCAGCGCGTGTTCGTGCTGTGCAACAAGTACTACGGCGGGAAAGTGCCGCAACCGGCGTCGTCCAACGCGGCGCAAGGCGAACAAGACACCGTGCTCTGGGGCGAACTCTCCGCCATTCCCGGCAAGGTGGCCGAGGACATCGACAAGTTCCGCTTCCGCGACGCGCTGCTCACGGCCATGAATGCCGCGCGCCTCGGCAACAAGTACCTCACCGACACCGAGCCGTGGAAGCTCCACAAAACCGACCCGGACCGCGTGCGCACGGTGCTCTTCAACAGCCTGCGCATCACGGCGGCCCTAAGCGTGGTGCTGGAACCCTTCCTGCCCTTCACCGCGCAGAAGCTGCGCGCCATGCTGGGTCTGGGCGAACTGAAGTGGGGTGATGCGTTGCGCGAAGGGCTCATGGTGCCCGGTGCGCCAATCGCAGAGGCGGTGCATCTGTTCAAGCCGATCAGTGACGAAGAGATCGCGGCCGAAGTTGACCGCCTGAAGGCGAACACACCCATGGAAAATCGAGGAAATAGCCCTTCGGCCCTGCCTGCCGGACAGGCAGGTCCGCTCAGGGCAGTTCACGGTGGCACGGTAGATGTGGCCAAACCGCACATCGGTTTCGATGAGTTCACCAAGCTGGATATCCGCATCGGCACCATCAAGGAGGCGGAAAAAGTGCCCAAGGCGGACAAGCTGCTGAAGCTTTCCATTGATGTGGGCGAGCCCGCACCGCGCACCATCATAAGCGGCATCGCGCAACACTTTGCGCCGGAAGAATTGCCCGGCAAGCAAGTGCTGGTGCTCTGCAATCTGGAACCCCGCAAAATGCGCGGTGTGGAAAGCCAGGGCATGGTGCTGATGACTGAGGATGCCGAGGGGAAGTTGGTGTTCGTGCAGCCGGGCAGGGCAGTTGGCGCGGGTGCGGAAGTGCGGTGATCGCCCCAAAGTCCCCGCAGGGTCCCGAAGACGGTGACCCTGCGGGGACTTTGAAGACGGTGACCCTGCGGGGACTTTGGGGTCCCGAAGACGGTGATCCTGCGGGGACTTTGGGGTCCCGAAGACGGTGACCCTGTGGGGACTTTGAAGACGGTGACCCTGCGGGGACTTTGAACTGTGGGGGCCTTGGACCTTATTTTTATCGAAACAATTGAACATCCCCAGTTTATGAGAACAACAGTTACGCTTGGAATTCTTGCCGCCACGGTTAGCGGCCTTTCGGCACAGCCTGTACTGCCCGTTGGTGGAGCGAGCGTGGCCCCGGGAACGACCGTGGCCTTCCAGTACGACTTGGTGAGCAGCCCACATCCGAGCTGGTCCGGTGGAACAGAGGACCATTCCAACCTATCGCTCAGTTCTACGGGTAGCTGGGTCTATTCCACAGCGGCAGCAACACCTAATGGAGCTTCATTTCCCACCGCCAACTTGGCCTATTCGAGCCAAGGGCTCTACAATTATTTTCTCGACGGTCCAGGTGGCTTGGACATCGTGGGATATACCTCATTCTTCGGCAGCATGCACTGCAACCCCGGCTATCGTTACTTAAAGTATCCCTTCACCTATGGCCAGTCGGAAACAACCAGCGCCAATTGTACCGGGGACAATTTCGGAACCCCTTTCAACCGCACGGCACAAGTGGTGCTGGATGGCGACGGCTACGGCACCTTGGTCATGCCTTTCGGCACCTTCACAAACGTGCTGCGCATCAAACGCACGCACAGCGGCCAGGACCTTGGCCAGGGCATCAATGTCACGTGGCTTACGCACGAGTACTACTATTACAAGCCGGGACTGAGCTACCCGCTTTTGATCATTGTGGATGATGTGACCAACGGGAGCGCAAGTGCCCAGACCATAATGCTGGACCCCTCCATGGTGGGCGTTGAGGAGGCCTTGGCCAACGACATCGGCATGGAGGTGTACCCGGTTCCGGCCACGGATGTGATCCATGTCCGCTTCGGAGCCTCGGGAAAATTGATGTCCACGCTGATCGACGGCGCGGGCCGTATTGTTTGGACCCGGGATCTGGGCAGCCGCGCTCCGGGGTTGTATGAGGAATCCTTTGATCTGGCAGGTTTGGCACCCGGCCTTTATGCCATTCGGATCACGGATGAACATGGCGGGAGCGGCATGAAGCGTTTCACCGTGAAGTAGCCGGATGCACGGGCCTCAGTGCCCCAGCTGGGGCACGCCAAGAAGCACTTGCGGCCGAAAGCAGACCCTGCGGGAGGGAAAAGGGAAAATGTTGGGTCGGGCCGTTGAAACGAGGGGCATCGCACAATTCACCCGCGTTTGCAAGTGCCTATGGATTTGGGGGCCGTTACCCGCTGATAATAATCGGCATGCCTGGGCATGACGCCAATTTGACCGATTCAATCCAAAACTTGAGCTGGCCGAAGTTCAAGGATGTGCCAATTCGCACGTATCCAACATGCTTTTCCCCATTGATGATCCTGACAAATCCAATATAAAACACCGGTGGGGGCAATGGTGAATAGGCTTCACCTTGCACCTGGAAATACAGCGGTGCAGCCTCCAGCAGATCAGCCCAAGGACTGAGGGTATCACCCACCTCGAATGATCGCGGATGATACATGGCCACCCAAGGTTTCTCAAACACGCCTGTGCTGTCATCCGAGACGCCTTCCAATTCCACCATGATGCTCAACATGTCCATGCCTTGCATAAAGTAGTGCGTCCGGTCCGCCCTTAGTACCAGGCCCGGTCCATCCTGGATCTCAAAGGTGATATTGCGCCCAGCGGAAAAATCCTCGTTCAGCATGGAAATCGTATCCGTATCGATATGCTGCGGATGGATGAACTCCGCACAATCTGCGGCTACCGGATCGCCAGGTAAAACGGCTGGATCTTTCCTGCAATTGAACAGGAACAGGCAACAACAGGTTGTCAATACCGAAGTTCTCCCGAGATTCATCCCAAGGCAAACTTAGGGTTCAACAAGTTCATGCATGGGGCCAAGAGGCCATTCAATGCTGCACCGGCAATCGGATCGGGCTGGTGCAAGGGCTCGTGCGGCCCGAGCGCCAATTGCCCATCCCCCCTCTGGTGGTACATGCCCTTGCGCATTGAGTTCGCTTGCATTTGTGATCCAGTTTTTCATCACCATGCACTTTCAGCGCGCAACTTGGCCATTGGAAATGAAACGAGGCCGCCGGTTGCCGGGCGGCCTCGCTGCATGCTTGGAAGAAACGTATTCAACGCACCAACGGCACGCGGAACGTCCGCTGCACTTCGCCGCTGGTTACGCGCACGAACCACACGCCGGTGTTCAGGCTGCGGTCATCCAGGGTGAAGCGCTCGGGGTGTGAGATGGCGCTGCGGCCCAAGGCGAGGCGGCCCGTGGCATCGTAGACATCCACGTCCACCGGAGCACTTCCGAACGGATGTGCGATCACCAAGTGGTCTTGGGTGGCCCACACGGCGAGGTTGTTGGCGCCGTCCACGGCGGCAACGGCGGTGCCGATCTCCACGGTGATGTCCATGGTGGTTGTGTAGGAGCAGTCACCGCCGGTAGCCGTAAGGCTCACGGTGTAGGTGCCGGGCATTGTGTAAGTGTGCGCAGGATCGCTGTCCGTGCCGGTGGTGCCGTCACCGAAGTCCCAGAGGTAGCTGTCGGCCAGCACGGAGGTGTTGGTGAACTGCACCGGGGTATTCACTACCAATGTCCCACCGGAAGTGCTGAACTGTGCAATGGCGCCCTCACCGGCGGGGATCTCGGCATCCACGGTGCTGGTGCAGCCGTTGGCATCCGTGATGGTGCCCGTGTAATTGCCCGCAGCGCCCGTGATGCTGTTGGTGGTGGCGCCGGTGATCCACAGGTAGGTGTAGGGCGCGGTGCCGCCGGTGACCGTGGCGATCATCGCGCTGCCGTCCGCGCTGTTGGGGCAGGCGGTGGCCGTGAGCAGCACATCGCTGCCAATGGCCGCAGGCGCGGTGATGGTGAAGTCTGTGGCCAGTTCGCCGCATGCACCGCCGGGGGTGATGTGCACCTGGTAATTGCCCGCCGGGGCATCAAATTCGGCAGTGCCGTTTTCCACGGTCTGCTGGAGCTGCACGTTTCCGAAGACATCCGTCCAGGTGATGTTCATCGGGCCGGCATCCACCACCACAGTGGCCCGCCCTTCCTGGTCATGGCACAGCGCCGCTTCATTGTAGAAGGGCACTGGCGCGGAGCCGTTGATCACAAAGCGGCCGGTCGGGGGGGCGTTGGCATTGATGGTGCAGCTGTACGCGGCACCATCTGTTAGTGGGGTCACCGTGCCGGTCTGCAGGTCGGTGAGGCTGAGGCAGGAGAGGC
>JAFDZY010000046.1 GCA_018266685.1 Bacteroidota bacterium | reverse complement strand
AGGGTCTCCTTGTTGAGCATGCCCACGATCAGCGTTTCCAGCTGCCCGATCAGCGGCGAGGCCTCCACCTTGCCATCGCTGGTCTTCCAGCTCATGTACCGGCTGAAACCGCTGCTCACCGTGCCGGCCTTGGCCTCCAGGCCGTCGCTGATCACCGTCACACAGTTGTAGGTGAACAGGCCGGGGATGGTCTCCTTGTAGGTCTCCACCTGCTTGTAGGCGCTGCGGATGCTCGCCTTCTCATCGGCGGCGTTCTTCAACTCCATCAGCACCAGCGGCAGGCCGTTCACGAACAGCAGCACATCCGGCCGCTTGTTCTTGCCGTTCTCCACCACGGTGTACTGGTTCACCACCAGCAGGTCGTTGTTGGCGGGGTCGGTGAAATCCACCAGCCACACCAGGTCGCCACGGGTGTTGCCGTCCTGCTGGTAGTCCACCTTCACGCCTTCGGTGAGCATGCGGTGGAAGACCTCGTTGTTCACCAGCAGCTCCGGGCTGGCGATGCGCGCCACCTGCTTCACCGCCTCCTCCTGCGCCGCCGCCGGTATGCGCGGGTTGATGCGCCGCACCGCCTCGCGCAGGCGGCCCAGCAGCAGCACCTGCTCATAGCTCGCGCGTTCGGGGTGTTCGCCATCGTGCGCAATGCCGGGGCCGTGCTGGTAGGCATAGCCCAGGGCCTTCAGGCGCTCAATGGCGAACTGCTCGATCTGGTCTTCGGTCATTACTTCTTCACCTTTACGATGTGTGTCTGTGTTGACCCACTGTATGCGTCGGTGATCTGCAAGAACTGTTGCTCTGACTTGTTGCGAGGAAGGTCCCCTTTTCCAAAACGTTGAATGAGCTTTTCACTAGCTGCGCTGAGGTCGACATATAGGTCTTCAAGAATCAGGACCAGTCGACCCGTTGATTCATCCATGTGCTCAATGCCATCTTCAATACCTTGCTTCGTTGTGAGCCAAATTGAGTTATCCGTGGGACAGAACTGGTGTACCATGCCACACCGAAACACTTTGAAGAGATCGATTTTAGAGCCCTTCATTGCGTGTTTGTGATAGGGTTTAGGAAAGAGCTCCTTCAGAGCATTAGCGAATCGATCTCTCGAGTGACTGGATGCCGTGAAGTCATGTGTGTCCATGCAGGCCCCAAGAAACTCAATGGCAGTCGCGATGAGAATGAACTTTGTGTACGGCGCACCTGGCTGGTCAATGATCAGCTTCATTTCCTCCTGAATCACGCGACGCACTGTATCTGCTACGGTTAGGGTCTGGTTACTCATGATACAAAGGTGTGGTGTTCGACTTACGTCAACTATCAGAGGCGATTGGGCTTCTCGGCAAGGAGCGCTGGTTTAAGAAAGTCAGGAACTGCAGACATGATTTGTAAGCCCTCGCTGATCTTCCTTGCAATGTCCTTTGCTAGTTGCCCTGTCTGGTCTAAATGCTCCGCTTGGACTTTGCTCCATTCGTAGGCCAGTACAAAGCCGGGCGCGACGTTGACTGTCTTGCGATTCGTGCTAAGCAGCTTCTCCTTTAGTTCTATGCGCTGCTGAGGTTCATCCTGGATCACTGCCAGCCTGAAGAGCTTTGCTAAATAGCCCTCTATCTCCCAAGTGGGGTACTGGCCTATATCATCACCGTTCGCAGACCAATATCGAAGGTAGTCGGACACATTCTCATCAATCGTGGGATACCAAAGGAGATGCTGTTGCATGTAGCTCAGGTGGAAGTTCCCCACTGCGCCCCAACCTCGTTTCCTAAGGTCTTCGATGAGGTCTGCGCGTAGCTCCCGCTCAAAGAAGCTCCTGGCTTGGTTAACGGTATCAGCGAAGCCTAGGAATAGCTTCAAGTGCCAATCTGGGGTGCCCGGATCTTCCAGTATAAGGCCAATACGCTGGATGCCCGGCACATCCTCAACTGCTATGTACCAAGCCCAGTTTCGATGGTATTGTACTTGGTCTTCGTGGATTACCACTTCTTTGAGTAGCGACTCTATCCGCATCTGAAGCAACTCTGGGTTGCTCTTGCATAGCGCAAGGTTCTCGAAGGGATTGAGGTATGGAAAGTTGGCGTTAATAAACTCAAGGAGGTCATGCATCATCAGTCGCTCCCCACCACCCACTGCATCTTGCTGCATCAGCTTCGTCACTAAAAGCACGATATCCCGCCAACTCAAATGCGCGGCGACCGGAAGGACCTTGCTCTCAGGAGGCACATCCTTACTGCTGGGGCTAAGTTGGCCTTCCCAGACATTCTCAACGCGGGGTTTGTTCTCAAGGACCAATGCCAAGGACTGACCGAAACTGATAATGCCATCATAGACCGCGCGCCGATCAATGGGGGCAACGCCAAGGTTTAAAGGTGCGCGATCATTCGAGATAAGGACCGAGACGAACTCGCTGACTTGGGGGAGCGAACCTCTTTGTGTCTCGATGCTGAGATGAACAAGGTCGAGATCTGCAATTGGGGGCATGTCAACCGCAACGCCTTCCTTGGCCGACGTCCGCGCAATGCTGTTGCGCACTAGGTCATATGTTGCAAGAAGCGTGATCGGGGAGTACCTAAGAACAGTGAGGAAAGCACGCGTCAACTGGTCCTCGTGCCGAGCATCCTTGTGATTGAATGGCTCGAAATAGTTCAGATGACCCATATCCTCTGCCTTGGTCGAAAACTAAGCTGCGGCCTTGCGTGCATTCCAGTCTTGCAGCCATTGATGGAGACTTTCAACATCAGCCTTGATCTCCTCAAAATCTGGAAGTGGTGTTGGCGTCTCGTCAGACTGAGAATGGAGGAAATGAGAGTACTTGGTCATCATCTCATCAAGGGTCGTGCAATCGCTTTCCAGGATAAGTGGCAGGTGCTTGTGCTTGTCCTTGGTCCTCACCTCGCGCCGAAAGCGCTGGACAACGTCGCTTAACAGATCGGTTTCGTAAATGCGTTCGACCACTGATCGAAAATCTGAGCACAGTGCCTTCGCCCCCTCGTAGTATGCATCAGTTTCACTTTGGTCCAGGAGCTTCTTCATTTGGGGTATCCGGGCACTCTTCATCTCAGTGAGAATTCTATCAGGCCTCTTAGCCCAAACAGGGACCCCATCGACGTCCCCAGTATTGTCGTCGTTCAAGCGTCGTATTCCAACAAGCTCATGTCGAACGCCTTGTTTCTCCGCCAAGGCGCTGAGGTTGTGCATGAGCGATAGTCGATGTGTGAATACGACTACTTGTCTATTTGAAGCCAATGCAATGAGCCGATTGGCCACGCGCATTTCATAATTCTCATCCATGGATGAGATTGGGTCATCGAAGAGGAAAGGAGTTGATCCACTGCGTGATTCGACGTCCGCAATGAATGCTGCGATGGCTACAATTCGGAACTCACCTTCACTCAATATGCTGGCCGACTCGACATCACTCGAAGTGCCCTTCAAACTGATCCTATGTTTGATCGCCCCTTTGGTGGAACGGGACTTCTCTATCTGGACGCGAAGCCTTGCAGCACCCAAATTCTTAAGCTCATCCTGAAACCGAGTGGCAAATGCGTCCGTGATCAGAACAACGCTCAGTTTTGTGCTTTGTGAAGTGATTCCAGCAGTGTCTGCTGACTTGGCCGCAAGCTTGAGCTTCTCGATCAGCTTTAGTCGCTTGATCTCATCCTCGATTTGTGTTCGCTTTTGGTTGCACCATTTCCGCACAGAGAGCTCAAGCACTTCTTTCTGAATGGCTGCGCGGTTGTCCTTCGCCGCATCCTCTTCGTATTGGATGGCTTGTGCTTCGATCTTCTTGGCCCGCTCAAAAAGGCTATTCAGAAGGGTGTCATCCGGTAGTGCTGGTATCAATTCACGTTGAGCATCATCGACCAGGGCTTGTCGCCTACGCGCCAAGTCGCTGAACTGCTTTACCACAGCACTGACGTCCTCAACTTCGGTGATTCCTGCTAGCTCCGCTAGCTGTTCAAACGCCTTCTTATCAGGAACAGCTACAAGGTCCTTGATCAGCTGTGCAACCCGTGCTTCGGCGGCTTTGGCAGCCGCTTCAAGATTGCCTGTCACGAATGCTTCGAAACTCTGGTAGCGGGCCTTGGCATCCTCTGTCAATGGCTGTTGGCAAAGAACGCAGGCAGCATCGGCCTCGGTATTGGGAAAGGTGACGTCCTGGTATGCCTCAGCCTCCGAATACGCGCGGGCCTGCTCCCAAAGGAGCATCCATGTTTCGCTTCCAACACCGTTCAGTGGCGCATTCTTGAAGACAAGCTTGGCGGCCTCCGTTGCAGCCTTCCGCTTGCGCTTGGCGTCTTCTCGGGCTGCAAGGATCTCAGCGACGATCTTTTCGGATAACCCGGCTGCGACATCGGTCAGTGACTTGATTAACTGCCGGAGATGGACAAGGGTTTTACGAAGCTTCTTCGCAGCCTCGGCAGGATCTGGTGTAAGCAGGCGTTTCTTGAGATTCTCTAGACTTTCTTCATCCTCCTTTGACCATGCACAATGCTTGTCCACCTCCTCCTTGGTCGTCTTGTGTGTTAGCGTGTTATACCATCGGCCGACCACGGTATGTGAATACTCAGCAGGCAGCTCTGGCTTCTTGCTGACCTTTCTGTCCATAGCTGCATTGATCGCTGCCTTCACTTGGTCACAGACTTTGGCGAGTCTTCTTAGCAGGGAGATGAGGGGCGGTTCGAATGTGACCTCATTGTCCTCGTTCACATAGAGATCCGCTCTTTGGCTGTCATAGAGCGCGCAGGTTCTCAAATCCGCGTTTGCACCATGTGCAGGGCTCCAAGTGATGGTCTTCGTATGGCCGTCGAGCGTGTACGTGATATCGCAACTCTGCGTATCTGGCGGTGCCTTGAAAACGTTGCCCAATAGTGGCCTGGCATCGCGCACACCGCATGCTTGCTTGAGAATACGGATGTAACCGGACTTACCTGTTCCATTCTGTCCGTAGACAATGGAAAGTTGTCCATCACCGAATGCGAGCGGCTTACGAGGTGCGAGAGCATCGATGCCGTTCACGTTTGCGATTGAATCCAGATGCAGCGAGTTCCTGGTGTCAGCCAGTTCTAGGTCTTCCCGCTTTAAAGGTTGTGCCTTGAGCTCGTCACGACCCTTCACCGGGATGTCATTCTCTATCGCACAGAGGTCTCGGAGCTCCGTGATTTCTTCGTCGCTCAGGTCGGTCTGGGCAATAAGGCGACGCGCGGCATCACGCACCCACGCTTGGCGCCCTTCAAACCAACTGAACAGCTCGTCTAGTTCCCGTTTCATGAATTCCTTCGCTTAGTTCTGAACGACTTCATTCATCTCCACCCTCACCTCCCCGCTCATCAGCTTCGGCAGCAGCGTGTCGCGGAGCTTCGTGAGGCTCTGGGTTTGCACTTGGTTCGACTTGACCTTATCGAAAAGCGGCGCAACGACCTTATCAAATGCTTCGACTCGATCCGAAGGCGGAATCGTAATCTCAATGGTCTTGAAAGCCGACTTACTGATCTCTTGGAACGTGGAACCGTTCGCATGGCCCTTCACCGTTTCCATGTTGGCTTTGAGCCAGAGGTAGATGAAGTAGTTCGAGTAGCCTTCGTTGGCGTTGATAGCTATGTAGCCTTGGTTGATCGCAACTGGCACAGCGGCGAATGCCGTGTAACCGACCGGTGCGCGTGAAGACAGGAGCAAAGTGCCAACAGGCAATAGTCCAGAGCCGATCTGCTTGAGACCTTCCGCAGTGATCTTTCTTGCTGTGTTAAAAAGGAAGAGGCTCTCGTCGCCGGATAGGTCACGTGGGGTTGTCCAACAATACTCGCCATCCCAGAAAGCTGGGTTCTGTGTGCTCGGTGTAGTTCCACCCTGCACCGTTATGATATCACCTAACGTTCCTTCCTCCCACCCCTCCTCCGCCTCCTCCACGAACCACTGCCTGAACAGCGCCTCCGCCATGGCCTCCAAGGTCTTGTTCTGCCGGTGCAGCAGATCGATCTTCGCATCCAAGCTGCTGAGCACCGAGGCGATCGCGCGTTGCTCGGGAAGGTCTGGTAGGTCAAACGCGAAGCTTCCAAGAACCTTGGCATTGGCGCCGGGCTGCGCGGATCCACCCGAGACGCCTTCTACAAATGAGTTCCACAAGGACGATCGCAAGCAATAGCCCACGTATCGGGGAAGCGCTTTCGTGCGATCGATGCGGTATCTGATTAAGTAGGACGCGAACACCACATCCTTGGGGTCTGAAGAACGAATGGTGTAGTTCGCACCGGTAGTAGCTCCGGTTCGTGCAATGACGATATCACCCTCCACGAGCCGATACTTCGCCATGTCCTTCTCGTTGATCAGACAATACGGCACGGTCGCCCAGTTCACAGTGCCGTCAACGATATCTGTGATGCGCAGGAATTTCGGCCCAACGGCATCCTCCGCGGCACTGGCCGTGTAGCCGTAGGAAATGTCATCTGACACTTCCGCGAGGTCAACGGTTTTCCACTCACCCATCAACCTTCACGCTTTTCAGGTTCTTCAGGATGGCGCTGTTCAGTTCGGCCTCTTCCTTCAGCTGCACGGCAAATTCGGCTTGCAGCGCCGCGAAGCGCTCGGCCCTGGATGAAAGTTGTTGGCTGGTCATGCGGCTAGCTTTATCTTCTCACTCGCATTGTTGCGTTCGGACCAAAGGATGTACGCGGCGCCCTTGTTCTTCAGGGCATCGAGGTATTCCCGTTTCACTTCGTTCTCCTCATTGTTGATGATGGCCAAACCTGTAAGCCCTTTTCCGGTCTGCTGCTCACGAATGCCCTTCACGTCGTCCCACTTGAAAAGGAACTGGGGCAGGTTGTTGAGGGTGAGCGAATTGAAGGCCTGGATAACGATCTCCTTGGCCTTGTAAGCGATCTGGAAGTCGAAGGTAAACTCCAAGCCGCTGGCGCCACGGCTGATGAACTGTGGGGTGTACACAAGGTCCTGCATGTCCAGGTATTCACGCACGTCCTCCACAAAAACAGAGGCCACGGTGTGCTTGGCCAGGTAGTGCAGGTCATTCGCCTCGGACATGGCGGTGATCATGTCCAGTTTGCGCTGGGCAAAGCGGGCCGCATCCGTGCGCACAATAAGCTCATCACCCTCGTGGCTGATCCCGTGGTTGGCCAGTATGCGGTCGAAGAGCACCTTGCGCTTGGGCGACCGGGTAATGGAGAGTCCGCTCAATTCCAAATTGCGGAGGGTGACCCCGTCATCGCTGAGGACGATCTGTTCGCCTTCCCGCTTGGCGTACACATCCAGCGTGTCGTTGAAAAGCCCGGTGAAGGGGGTGCTGATCTCCACCCAATCATTGCCCTCGCTCCGGGTCACTACGGTCTTGTCCTTCAGGAACCTGAAGTAATCGTTCATGATGGTGTCCAGCCAGTTCATAGGATCCGGAGTTGAGGGTTCTCAATGGTGACCTGCGTTGCGATGTTCAACCGCTTGCAGAACGCCAGTACTGCGTTGCGAACGTGGTCCATACCTTGGATGTCCTTCACCGGGAAGCTGTCTGCTTCCAATGGAATGGCCCAAGCCAGCGTAGGAAAGCCGTCCACCACGTAGTGAATATGCCCCGGCCATTGGTCGAGGAACATGCCCGCATAGGGATGGAAACTTTGCGGCACGGCATCGGTGAGGTCCACCGGGTTCCGGTGCCGGGAGTGGTAGTCCACCCGGAGCAGGCCATGCTGGGTGGTATCATCCTGGTGATGCAAGCCGATCTTCAACGCCTTCTTCGGGCTTTCCTGAATTTCTACCCGGAGGTCAAGTTCCATTTCGGCAGGAACTTTCAGTTTCCAGTGAATGTTCAGCGGTGTGTCCAAGGTCAATCGTACCGTACGCACGATACCTCCATCTTGGGTGATGAATTTTTCCAAGCCAAGGATATGTTCGGCGTATTCAGTTGTCATATTGGATCCCTATCCGTTTGATGGCATTTCCACCTTCTTCAGGTTCGCCAAGATAGCCGCGTTCAACTCGGCCTCTTCCTTCAGCTGCGCGGCGAACTCGGCTTGCAGCGCCGCGAAGCGCTCGGCGAACACGAAGTCGTCCTCTTCCTCGGCCAGGCCCACGTAGCGGCCGGGGGTGAGCACGTAGTCCAACTCCTTCACGCGTGTAATGGGTGCCGCACAGCAGAAGCCAGGCACATCGGCATAGGTGCCCTTGGGGTTGCGCCAGTTGTGGTAGGTGTCCGCAACGGTGTTGATGTCAGCCTCGCTGAACTCGCGCGTGCGGCGGTTCACCAAGTGGCCCATGTGCCGCGCATCGATGAAGAGGATGGCATCGCGCCGGTCGCGGAACTTGCCGTTGGCGCGGTTGCGGCTCATGAACCAGAGGCTGGCGGGGATCTGGGTGTTGAGGAAGAGCTTGGCGGGCAGGTTCACGATGCAATCGATGAGGCCCGCCTCCACCATGGCCTTGCGGATCTCGCCTTCGCCGCTGCTCTTGCTGGTGAGGGCGCCCTTGCTCAGCACCACGCCCGCCTGTCCGCTGGGGCTGAGGTGGTGGATGAAGTGCTGCATCCACGCGAAGTTGGCGTTGCCCTCCGGGGGCACGCCGTATTGCCAGCGGCCGTCCTTGCGCAGCAGGTCGCCGCTCCAGTCGCTCACGTTGAAGGGCGGGTTGGCGATGATGTAGTCGGCCTTCAGGTCCTTGTGGGCATCGTTGAGGAAGGAGCCCTCGCTGTTCCACTTCACCTGCGAGCTGTCCAGCCCGCGGATGGCGAGGTTCATCTTGGCCAGCCGCCAGGTGGTCTGGTTGCTCTCCTGCCCGTAGATGCTGATGTCGTTGACCTTGCCCTGGTGCTCGGTGACGAATTTTTCGGATTGCACGAACATGCCACCGCTGCCGCAGCAGGGGTCGAACACGCGGCCCTTGTACGGCTCCAGCATCTTCACCAGCAGTTCCACCACGCTGCGCGGGGTGTAGAACTGGCCGCCCTTCTTGCCCTCGGCCAGCGCGAACTCGCCGAGGAAGTACTCGAACACATGGCCCAGCACATCAGCGCTGCGGCTCTTGGCATCGCCCAGGGCGATGTTGCCGATGAGGTCGATGAGGCCGCCGAGGCTGGTGGGGTCCAGGTTCTGCCGGGCGTACACCTTGGGCAGCACGCCCTTCAGCGAGTCGTTCTCCCGCTCGATGGCGTCCATGGCCTCGTCCACCGTTTTACCGATGCTGGGCTGCTTGGCGTGGCTTTGCAGAAAGCTCCACCGCGCGCCGGGCGGCACGAAGAAGACGTTCTCGGCCTTGTACTCGTCCTTGTCCTCGGGGTCGGCGCCTTCGGCTTCCTCGGCCTTCAGCCTGTCGTACAGCTCCACGAAGGCATCGCTGATGTACTTGAGGAAAACGAGGCCGAGCACGATGTGCTTGTACTCGGCAGCATCGATGTTCTTGCGCAGCTTGTCGGCGGTTTTCCAGAGCTGCTTTTCGATGGGTTCTTCGGGGGATTCCTTCTTCTTGGCCATGCGGCATAAATGGATGGCAAGGTAGAGATCGGGTAGCGGTGGATGCACGGTGTGGCACGGGCATCGATCAACAATTCGTCCGGACCTGCAGCCATGCCCGGCTCCAAGTACCGGTCAAGGGCATTTGCGCGCTGCCCATGCCCCACATGCGGGCTGGTTACGTGGAGCCGTTGCCGCCTCTGCCCCCCGTAGCAGCACGCACCGCGCCTCCACCAGGCCCTGAAAGCCGGAGACACGGCCGCGAGGTCCACTACATCCACCTTGATGGGCAGGTCGCTGTCCGCGAGGTCCTGCT
>JAFDZY010000468.1 GCA_018266685.1 Bacteroidota bacterium | reverse complement strand
TTGTCGTTGTGGATGATCAAGGTGTTGGCCGTGCCGAGGTCGATGGCGATCTCCTGGGTGAAAAAGCTGTTGAACCAGCCCATGCGGTTGTCAGTGTTTGAAGTGTCGGTTTCCGGTCACGCATAAAGCAATGCCGAGGTTGTTGCAAGCGTCGGTGCTTTCCTGGTCGCGGATGCTGCCGCCGGGTTGTACGACGGCGGTGATCCCTGCGTTCGCCGCAATGGTCACGCAGTCGGGGAAGGGGAAAAAGGCATCGCTGGCCATTACGGCGCCGTGCAGGTCGAATTTGAACTTGGCTGCCTTTTCGATGGCATGCTCCAACGCATCCACCCGGCTGGTTTGCCCTGTGCCGCTGCCCAGCAATTGGAGGCCCTTGGCCAGCACAATGGCGTTGCTCTTGGTATGCTTCACTAGGATGTTGGCGAATTCCAGGTCTTGCAACTGGGCCTTTTCCGGGGCTTTTATCGTCACCACCTTCATGCCTGCGGCACGGTCGGTGATGTTGTCCGGGGATTGCACCAAGGTGCCGTTCAGGGCGGTGCGCCGCTTTTGGGCGGGCCTTTCGGCGGGCTTGCGTCGCAGGATGATCCTGTTCTTCTTCTTGCGGAGCACTTCCAACGCGGCCGGTTCGTAGTCCGGTGCCATGATGATCTCGAAGAAGATGGCATCGATGGCTTCCGCAGTGGCCTTGTCCACCTTGGCCGTGGTGGCCAGGATGCCGCCGAAGGCACTGACGGGATCCCCTGCGAGCGCGGCTTCCCAGGCTTCCTTCAGCGTGGGGCGCACCGCAGCGCCGCAGGCGTTGTTGTGCTTGACCACCGCAAAGGGCGTTCCGCCCAAGCCGGCGAGGTCATCGATCAATTCCAGCGCCGCATCCAGGTCCAGCAGGTTGTTGTAGCTGAGTTCTTTGCCATTGAGCCGCTCGAAGAGGACGTCCAGGTCGCCGATGAACTCGGCCTGCTGGTGCGGGTTTTCGCCATAGCGCAGGTGATGGGAGGGCTGTGTTTTTTCCCCGCTGAACCAGGCGTGGATGGCGCTGTCATAGTGGGCGCTTTCGGCAAAGGCGAAGGTGGCGAAGCGCTTGCGCTGTGCAACCGTGGTGGCTCCTTGCTGGCCTTGCAGCAAATCCAGCACTTCGGCGTAGTGGCATTGGGCGGGCACGATCAGCACGTCGGCATGGTTCTTCGCGGCAGCGCGGATCAGGGAGATGCCGCCAATGTCGATCTTTTCGATGATCTCTTGTTCGCTTCCGCCGGCGGCCACCGTGGCCTCGAAGGGGTACAGGTCCACGATCACCAGGTCGATGGGCGGAATGGCGTGTTCTTCCATCTGGGCCACATCGGCACTCAGGCCCCTGCGCGCCAAGATCCCGCCGAACACTTTCGGATGCAGGGTTTTCACGCGGCCGCCGAGGATGCTTGGGAAATCCGTGAGGTGCTCCACGGGAGTAACGGGAATGCCGAGTTCTTCAATGAAGGCGCGGGTGCCGCCAGTGCTGTACAGTTGAACGCCGAGCCGGTGCAGCTCGCGCACGATCGGCTCCAGGCCGTCCTTGTGGAATACGGAGATCAGGGCGCTTTCGATGCGCTTGGTGCTTTCTGCCATGCCGGGCAAAGGGTTGCGCAAGTTTACCGGTGATCCGGCGAATAACCCGGCCTTCCCCCAAATGGCTTTTCACCTTGTTACCAACACTTTCCGCAAACGGGAAAGCCTGGTTGGCGCGAAGGGGCGTGAGCGTGCCAGGGTGCGATCGCGCTGGATCACTGGTTTCATGCTTGCCTTCAAGCACCCGATGGGCGTACGTGGAGATCAGAACCAGAGGCCGATCCCGAGCAGCACGTTTACCCCGTCCGTATTGCTTTCCAGCACTTGGTAGTCCAGGTTGCCCGCGTTGTCCACCGCAATGGACGCGGGGTCCACGTAGCTGGCCTTGCCGCTGTACATGCGCTCCACCCGGCCCTCGATGTACCCGATGCCGCCAAGCTCCACCATCAATCCGCCGGCCCATCCGGCGCTCAGGGCAAAATCATTCGCATTGCGTTCGCGCAGGATCGGTTCCTGCAAACCGTCCACGGTCACGGTGCTCTTGGTGGTGAATTGGCGGAAACCGGCCATGCCGTCCACATAAGGCCGGACTTTGCCTTTGAGCGGGCTGAAGCGCAGCAAGGGTTGGTAGCTGAGCACTTTGGCGCGTACGGCGAGGTCGCCTTCCGTGGCGGAAAGCTCCGGGGTGGAAACGGGTACCGTGAAGTTTTTCACGCCCATCACGCCGTAATCGAAGGCAAAGCCCCATTGGAAGGGCAAAAGCCGCGATGGCAGGGTAACATGGCCGCCCCAAGTGAACATGTTGCGGCCCCAGGTATCGGCAAATTCGCCCTTGGGCACGCTGATGCCGATGGTGCCGCCCACATTGCCTTGGTAGCCCTTGAGCTGCGCAAAAGCGGGCAAGCCAGCCAGCAAGCAAGCGAAGGGAAGGGTTATGCTGCGCATCTTCCTAGGTATTTAACGCACTTGTTGCCGATCTCGTGCCGATCCGCTGAACTTCGCGCCCCATGGAGCTTTTCACGGGTTGGGCCAATGCCGGCCTGCCGGCACTCTTCCTGGCCAGCTTCCTGGCTGCGACCATCCTGCCGTTCAGCTCGGAGGCGCTACTTGCCGCCATGGCCTTGGGCCCCTGGGGCACGCTGCCCTTGCTGCTTACGGCCAGCATCGGCAATACGCTGGGCGGCATAACGAACTACGGCCTTGGGCGTTGGATCCCCGAAGGCAGGCTGATGCGCCGGTTGCGGGTGGACCCCGGAAAGGCTGAACGATGGCATGTGCTGGTGCGGCGCCATGGCAGTTGGTGCGCGCTGCTGTGCTGGCTGCCGGTTGTCGGCGACCCCATCGCCATCGCCTTGGGCTTGTTCCGCGCCCGCCTTTGGCCGGTGCTGCTGCTGATGTTCATCGGCAAGGCCGCGCGCTATGCGGTGGTGATCGCCGTGTTGCGCGGAATGGCATGGCCGCTATGATCCTTCTGGTCCACGCACCTGATCTCGGGGGAGCATACATGTACAGGCCATCTTTCATCGGGCCAAGGAACGGGCGGGTATTGCAAAACCCGTTTCCGTGCATACCTTGTGCAATATTCTCGCCACCCACCTCCTGGAGAAAGGCACAGACCTCCGCTACATCCAGGCCTTGTTGGGCACAGTTCGAGCAAT
>JAFDZY010000467.1 GCA_018266685.1 Bacteroidota bacterium | reverse complement strand
GCGGAGGTTGCGTTCATCCCAATGGTTCCGGAACCTGCGGAATGTGCAGCACCAGTTGTTTCGGATCGATCACCGGCAGGATGACGCCACCGAAAAATGTGCCCGCCGTGCGCTCCAGGATGATGCCACGGGCCGTGCTGTAAAATATGCCCATCAGCGTGGCCGCGAGCTGGCCATCCACGATCAGGTTGCCGTTGTCATCTTGGATGAGGTCCTGCAGGTTCTCCACTTTCATGTCGCACAGTAGATCATACGATGCCTTCAGGCCGAGCACCTGCTTCTGCTTGTCCACGCCTTGCAGGTTGATGGTCAAGCGGGCACGGCAGAGCTTCTGCGACGGGTCGAACGCGATGTTGGTGGCGAAGGCCGTAGTGCTGTGTACCGGGTCGCGCGGGTCGGCCAGGTAGGCATCGTTGGCCTCGATGCTCGCTTGGGCGATGGCCAGCTTCAGGATCTTGATGCGCGTGGGGTCCACGGCGCTCTTCTGCTTGCTCATGCGGCCTTGGCTTCTTCGGGCACCAGTTCCAAACGCACGGGCTTGGTGGTCTTCGGCCCACGGCGATAGAGGTCGTTGGTGCCGGCATCCAGCACAAAGAAGGTGCGGTGCATGTCCGCAGGTGGCACCACCACCACCTTGTGGCCCAAGGCCACATTGAGCCGCGCAATGTTGCGCAGCGTCAGGTTATGCAGGCCGTTCAGCCAGCGGCTCACCTCGCTCTCCTGCTTGCCCAGGCGCTGGGCCAGTTCCTTCTGGTTGATCCCTTCGCGCTCCATGATGCCGTAAACCCGGTCGGTGATCGCCAAGCGCAGGTCCGCGAACTCCAGGTGGTCCGGGGTGGTGCTTTCCATGGCCTGCTGGTACAGCTCTTCGTTGGTGCTCATAGGGGAATGGGTGTGTTGGGGTCGAATACCAGCGCATCACAAGCGCTGTTCCATCCAAGGCGATCTTCCTCAAAAGCCCGGTGGATGGCCACGGTGAGGCGGTTGGCCGATGCGAAGTGCGGGAAGACCTTGGGGCAGTCCTGCGCGGCGTTGATGCCTTTGGTCTTCACGTCGCCGTTGAAGAGCACCACTACCTTGGGCGATAGCACCTGGCAGTACAACCGCATCCGCGAACGGGAGAATGCCTGCGTGGGGATCGCCATGGCATCACCCCGGTGAACGAGGTCCCGCTCGTCGCGGAAATAGCGTAGATGCGCTTCGTACTTGTGGCCCATCTGCTGGATCTGGGCCATCAGCTCACCAAGGTCTCGGGTATGGCGTGGGTCGCTTCGCATACGGTCCAGAAAGTCGGCGAACTCCGTCCGTGGTCTCCCGGCCAGTTGCACGGTGTAGTACTTCACCAGGGCGAAGTCGTACACCAACCGGGGGACAAAGGTATTCACTTATATGTGAATTTAGCAAGTGGGTTACAAGGATACGGTTTACGGCTGGATAACTTCATTCACCCCCCTGTACCGCGCCCCCTTCTTCTCGCCCTGCCGCTCCACCTGGCCCGCCTCCAGCAGCTGCTTGATCGCCGCGTTCCAGGCCGTGGCCGCCACACCGGTGCCGGCCAGTATGGCGCTTCGGGCGTGCAAGCCGGGATGCGCCTGCAACCAGTTGTGGATGGCGGCCTCCGCGCTTCCTTGGCCGGTGGCCGGTGCGTGCTTCGGTGGCCTGCCGGGGCCACGCCGCTCG
This sequence comes from Bacteroidota bacterium, assembly GCA_018266685.1. Lineage (GTDB taxonomy): Bacteria > Bacteroidota > Bacteroidia > Flavobacteriales_F > PHOS-HE28 > PHOS-HE28. The sequence goes on along the minus strand of JAFDZY010000467.1, from coordinate 916 downwards.
GCAACCGGCGAAGGCTCCGCCGCCATGGACACTTCTTCATCCCGATCAGGGTAAGGGGGACTGACCGGCTTCGGCTCGGATCCGTTCTTCAGATCATCTGATCTTCTGATTGTCTGACCATCTGATCCGCCTCCCCACACCCGCTCCACCCGCTCCTTTACCCGCGCCTCCATGCGCGCCACCAGCGCCTTCGCCGCCTCCACCATGCGCCGCTCTTCTTCCAGCTCCGCTACAATGCGCTCCTGCTCGGAGAGGGGGGGGAGGGGGATCTGGTATGCTTCAACCCACTTGGAACTGAGGTTTCCTTGTGCAACACCGGTGGCGTTCTTCATCGCATCCGCCTCAAACGTGGGGTCGCTGAGGACTGCGTACAGGAACCCTGGATCAAGTCTATCGGTGCCACTCACCTCAAGCTTCGCAACACGCTGGTTCACGTAGGCAGGAAGGAGTTCACGTGGAATGCGCCCGATGCGCCCAACGTTTCCGGTGAGTGACATGAGAATGTCATTCTCCTTCAAGAGGAATCGGCCAAGTTCTCTGGCACTTTCCTCAGGCATGTACTTCGGGTCGGTATCCACGATGGCACCGCTTTGCACGTTGGCGATGCGGATCACTCGAATACCATGGTCTTGATACTCTGAACTCTTGAAGGCATAACCGTTGAGGAGTTCACACACCTCCCCCAACTCCACCATCTCCCATTCCGGATCGATGGTGATGCGCGGTTTGTAATGTGCGACCACCTGCCGGGCGCCGTCGATCACCCGCTGGTAGCCCTCCACCTCCGCCACCAAGGCTTCCTGCTCGGAGAGCGGGGGGAGGGGGATCTGGAGTCCTTTCAATTCCTTGTAGTGTCGGCTGTATCCGAGGTTCGGAAGTTCGAGCGAACGAAGGACATGGTAGAAGTACTTCGGAT
>JAFDZY010000466.1 GCA_018266685.1 Bacteroidota bacterium | reverse complement strand
TAAGTCAGAAAAAGCTGACCACTCCCCTACGCACTGCGGACTGCCCGGCGGAAGCCCTGCTGCAAAGCGTTTCGGGCAAGTGGAAACCGGGGATCATCCTGCTCGCCTCGCAGGGCCCCGTGCGCTTCAGCCAGCTGCTGCGCAAGCTGGAAGGCAGCAACAAACAGTCCATCACCTCGGCCCTGCGCGAGCTGGAGGAAGATGGCCTGCTGGACCGCGTGGTGATCCGCCTGAAGCCGTTGCACGTGGAGTACACGCTCACGCCGCTCGCGCTGCAGCTGGTGCCTTTGCTGAAGGGGATGGAAGGGCTGGGGTGAGGGCATACGTGCAGCCGTCCTTGCCATGGTCGATCAACACTTCAACTTTGCTCCTGCTCCCCGCGACCGACGCACTTTTCGTCAACTGCGTTCGGGCGAGATAGTGCTGTGTGGGCCTACTCCAAACCTATCCTTTTCGTATCCTTTCGATCAGTGCAATGATCTCCGCTTTAGGCAAGCGCAGGTTATGTTCCTTCAGGTATTCCAAACATGTGATCGCCGGGACCGGACCCAGCAGACCACGTTTCCAAAGTTGTTCGATCACCCAAATGGAACCGTGGAATTGGATTTGCCGCGAAACGCATTCTTTGCGGATGCCACCATCGCCCGAAAGCAAGGTCGCCTTCAACAGCAAAGCCAAATGAAGGACGGACCGGTCCGTGAATGATAGCCCTGCCCGTGTCTCCATCGCTTCCACCAAGGTGAGCGTGTCTCCGTCGAATTGATCCACGATCAATGCCTCTCTTCCGATGAAGGGCAACAGAAGCGATTGCTGTTCAGCGTTCAACTCATCCACCACGAACATGGTGGTATGCACTTCGAAAGCCAATGCGAAAAAAGGGGTCAAGACCCCCACTTCCATCAAGTCGATGAACACACTTGTATCCGTGACGACGAGCTTCATACAACGGCCGAATACTTCTTACGGAACTCGCCCATCCGCATATTGAGGAAGTCCGCAGCTTGCCCGAGGGACAGGATATCCTGCGCCAGCCCGTGCATCACCAACTGCTCGAATCGAACCGTCCGCTCAGCGACCTTATACTCTCCGGGTTCGTCCTTGTGGTAGCCTGCGCGGTTGTAGTTGATCAACATGCGCTTCATGGTCGCGGGTGAAATGACCCCAAGGTCAAGGGAACGCATGATCATCGCCTTGATCGAGATACCCCAGGACTGCTTCCACTCCACCAGCTCGTCCAGCATGAACCTCGCGCGTTTGGGCCCAACGCGATCCATGAACTGCTCGCGCGGGAAGAGGAACGAACCGGCGAAGCGATGACAGATCCGTTCCTTCACCTTAGGGTCCAGGTCCTCGGGAATGTTCAGCAATGCATGGCCCAGCTCATGTGCAGCGGTGAAGCGCTTGCGCACCACATCCTTCTCGTCGTTCACCACGATCACCATGTGACCCAACACACGCGTATGCAAACCATCGAACTTCACCGAACCGTGACATTCGATCACCTTGATCGCGTTCTGCTCCAAAGTCTCGTAAACGCTCGGGATCGCGTCCACGCCGAGCTTCCATTTGCGGCGTACTTCATCGGCCAACGCATCGGCTTGCTCCGGCTCGGTCACTTCCTCTTTGCCGATAGGGTTGCTGAAGCGCTTCTCCACTCCCATCAACCGTTCCACTTCCAAATAGCGGCCCATGGAATCGGCGATGGTACTTATGATGGCCTCGCGTTCCTTGACCGGCAAGCTCGCCTGTCTGCGAAATTCAATGCCTTCCAGCTTCACTGGCAACGAACGAAAGAAGAAGTTCACGGTCACGTTCAACGCGTGCGACAAGGCAATCAGCTTCTCGCTGTCGGGCATCATCGTGCCTTGTTCATACTTGTGCAACGCCTGTTTGGTCACGAGGCCTTGCAGCTTATCGGCCAGCCCTTGGTAGGAAAGCCCAGCCATTTTGCGCGCCAGTTGAAGGCGCTCGCCGAAGGTGCTTGGTGCGGGCATGTTGGTAGGTGTTGAAAAGTGTGAAGCAGACGGTTGACAAATCTACTTGTAGATTTGCATATCGTCAACCATCTGTTGGACGACCATCTCTTTCCCATACCAATGGAGCCACAGTCCATCCCGCAGATCAGCCTCGACGATTTTACACGCCGCTTTGGCTTGAGGGCACCGAATCTGATGTGGCTTCTCGGTGCGGGTGCGTCTGCTGCTGCTGGCATCCCCACAGCGTGGGACATGGTATGGGAATTCAAGCAACGGTTGTTCGTTCATCAACGCAAGGTCTCTCCTAAGTCGGTATCAGACCTCTCGAATCCATCCGTGCGTGCGCAGCTTCAAGGCCACATCGATTCGGCTGGCAACCTGCCCGGCTTGAATTCCATTGAAGAGTACGCAGCACTCTTTGAAGCGGTGTATCCGGCTGAAGCTGATCGTCGAGCATACATCGCAGCGAAAACATCCGGAGCGCGCCCATCCTATGGCCACCTTGTGTTGGCGACCCTCATGAAGGCCGGACGGACCAAGCTCGTATGGACTACCAACTTTGATCACCTGGTTGCCGATGCTTGTGCCAAGGTCTTTGAAACAACAGGCGCGCTTACATCAGTTGGCCTTGAAGGCACAGACATTGCCGCCCAACTTATCGGGGAAGAACGATGGCCACTTGAGGTGAAGATCCACGGTGACTTCCGGTCACGGCGATTGAAGAATACAGCAAACGAACTTCAGGAGCAGGATGTCCGATTCAGGCAGTCCCTCGTTGATTGCTGTCGGCGCTTTGGCTTGATTGCCATTGGCTATAGCGGCCGCGACGAATCCGTCATGAGCGCGCTGGAGGAAGCCCTGAAACAACCGGGTGCATTTCCCGCCGGATTGTTCTGGTTGCATCGCGGTGACGGCCCACCACTACCTCGTGTAGCTGAGTTGCTAAGGCACGCCGCACTGAGCGGTGTGGAAGCCGCAGTCGTCCAGGTCGACAATTTCGACGAGGTTCTTCGTGATGTGGCAAGGCCGATGGAGGATTTGGATGTCAACGCGTTGGAGACGTTCGCCAACGAACGAAAGCGATGGAGTCCAGCACCAGTGCCAGGTGGTAATCGGGGCTGGCCCATAGTCCGACTCAATGCCTTGCCGATGGTGACGACTCCTGCGACTTGCCGTCGGATAGTTTGTGATATTGGAGGGTACAAGAAGGTACGAGAAGCCGTGGCGGATGCTGGTGTGAACGTATTGACAGCGCGTGTGAGAGCAGGGGTGCTTGCTTTTGGTAGCGACGCGGACGTTCGTGCCGCGCTGGACCAATATGACATTCAGGAGTTTGACCTTCACTCCATTGAGCCAAAACGACTTCGCTATGATTCGGGTGAGCGTGGTCTTCTGCGCGATGCGCTAACTCAGGCGCTTATGCGCCAACACGGGATGACCTTGTTGCGCAGACGAAGTACCGATCTGCTAACGCCTGGGGATCTTGAGCATGAGAAGTGGAAGGGGCTAAGCAAATGTGTAAATGGGCTAAAAGGCACGGTACCTGAACATGCAGAGTTGACATGGCAAGAAGGCGTTGGAACAAGACTGGATTGGGCAAGCGACAGGCTCTGGCTTCTCTTCGAGCCGAGGCTTGTATTCCATGGACTAACGGCAAGCAACAGAGCAGTTGCTGCTGATTTCGGACGCGAGCGGGTCATCAAGCGGTACAACCGGCCGCTGAACGACCTTATCCAGTTTTGGTCTACGCTCCTCGCCGCTGATGGCGCCGAACTGCGGTCACTCGGTATCGCAGATGGCATAGACGCTGTCTTCAGGCTGGATTCGACGACTGCATACTCACGACGAGCAAGCGCATGAACACGCAGATAGCACCTCATGTCTGGCTACCTGAGCCGGAACTTTCATTCCATCCTGACCGTGAGTCTGATCGTGATGTGCATCCCCTCCGCGGGCTGTTGCGATATGGTCCGTACTCAAGTGGCATTGTTCCTGGTCCCATTCGCGTTGCAACCTTGGCACCACAAGGCGAAAGCCAGAAGCTCTACGGGTTCATGAAAGAGCTCAAGACCGCGATAAAGCCCTTTGAGCGGCCAGACTACCTCCAGGCTTGGCCGGGCTTTCATGGAGTCTTTGGCGTTCACATGCAAGCTGCAGGTGGCGATTGCCACGTCGAGCTTGACACTAAGCTGGAGTCGGACTTTGCTGCATCCTCAACTCCGCATGTTGTCCTTGCCGAGCAGCTGGTTCGTGCCATTCACAACTTCGACGCTAAACGAACGGAGTTTGATGTGCTCTACATCTACATCCCTAAGCGCTGGGAGAGAGGATACGTTGGTGGGCCCAACGAGGATTTCGATTTGCATGACCACCTTAAAGCCGTTGCCGCAGCGCGTCATCTGCCAATACAGTTGGTTCGTGAAGACAAGGCGCTGGCTTATCGTGATCGCGCAAGTGTTATGTGGCGCGTTGGCCTTGCCCTATATGCCAAAGCCGGGGGCATCCCTTGGAAGCTTGCAGGGACTGATCCTGAAACGGCCTACATCGGCATTTCTTATGCAGTTAGACCGATCGAGTCGAACCGTCCTCGCTTCGTTACCTGCTGTAGCCAGGTCTTTGATGAGGATGGTGCAGGCTTGGAGTTTGTTGCTTATGACGCGCATGAAGTAGAAGTACAGCGCGACAATCCGTTCTTGTCGAGAACGGAGATGTTCCGCGTCATGACGCGGTCTATTGATTTATACCGACGACAGCATGCGGGTCGCTACCCACGTAGGGTGATGGTGCATAAGACCACTGAGTTCAAGCCGGACGAGATTGACGGATGTATGGAAGCTCTACATCTCTGTGAAACCGTAGACCTCATTCAAATCGTCGAGGAGGTTTCATGGAGAGGTGTTCGAATTGACGGCAGTTCAGATGGCGGCAAGGGAACCGCTGCCTTGTGGCCTGTTGCAAGGGGAACTCTTATCGGGCTTGGACCAAAAGAAGCTCTGCTCTGGACACATGGTGACGTTCGAGGTGTGAGTGACCGAGGCTCTTTCTTTCAAGGCAGCCGAAGTACGCCAAAACCACTTCGCCTTGTGCGGCATGCAGGGCACGGACCGTGGGACGACACCGCTAGGGCTATTCTCGCGCTGAGCAAGATGGATTGGAACAACGACGCCCTATATGACCCACTTCCGATGACCCTTGGCTACGCTAAAGTTCTTGCGCGCGTTGTCAAGAGGATGCCTATGTTGGGCAAATCGGCATACCAGTTCCGATACTTCATGTAACACCACCTCGCCATGGCAACAAAGAAGAAATTGCTCATCGTATCTGGAGCAGGAGCCTCAATGGAGTTTGGAATGCCCTCAGTCGCACAGGTCGATCAGCTTTTTGAAACGTGGACGCAAGGACTCATGCCGCTCGCGGCATCACCTACCAGTAATCTGTATGTGTTTGTCCGGGATGCGATCAACAACCACTTGAAAGGAAAGCGGAGGACCAACTTTGAAGAGGTTCTGTACACGCTGAGCGTTTTGAGCACGTTGCTCAGCGATGGCGTTGACCACAGTAACGGGTTAGGTGCATTGATCGAGGTTAATGCACTACCTGAGATTACCATCTTCGGCACTTCCCGTGCACCAAGTGGTGACGACCTTTCCTTGTTGCAGTCAACACTCATTGACAAGCTCCTGACAGAGGTCCGGAACAGATGTAGTCTCCTTGCCTCACGTAAGGCACCCGAGTTGAAGACTCTCACAGACTTCATGGCCGATCTTCGCAAGGAGTTCGAGATAGCCATCCTCACAGTCAACTATGATGATGTCCTTCTTCAGGCCTGTTCTGGTTTAACAACGGGCTTCGATACCACGGGAACCTTCGTTTCTAATTTGGTGACGAATAGAAGTTGGGACTTCTGCTATCACCTGCATGGAAGCGTTCATTTCAACATGCTTGGCGGAACTGTAAGTGCTTTGCACGAAATCAAATGGCAAGATGATCTGAGCGCGAAATTTGAACAGAACACGTCCGGCCGGAACTCTGTGAAAACGATGGAGGGATTGTCAGTCTTGACTTCAGCCATTGTTGCGGGGTATGACAAGACCAATCAAATTCTCAGGGCACCTTTCAGGACGTACTACTGCGAACTCGAGAGGATTATGGCGGACGCTGACTGCTACCTCCTCTGTGGTTATGGCTTTGCAGATCGTCATTTGAACGCTCAACTTGAGACGATTCGAGGTTCTCTCGGTTCGACGAAGAAGGTGGTCATTCTGACCTATTCAGATGACAAGGATGAGCCTTTACAGTTCCGACAGGATACTTGGTCGTACGAGATGTCTGGGACTTTGACAGTTGATGCGAGTAGTATGGGGACGAAGTCGGGTAAATCAGCGCCGATAATTTCGGACCTGAAGGCCAACCAAGAGTTTGAAATATCACACAACCCAAAGTTCCCTCTTGCAGTTTGGTACGACGGATTCCTGAGCGCCTGTCGAAACGCAAAGGGTGTTATCCAAGAGTTGAACTGAGCCGCATTTTGCGTGACGGATTGCAGCGGAAAGCCCGGAGGCTGGCATTGCGAGGAGGAACGACGAAGCAACCAGCCGAGGACTTGCAGCGGAAAGCCGGGCCCGAAGGCTTTGCGCAGGGGCATGCCAAACCCATCACATGTTTCTGCGGTACTGCCCACCAACTTCAAACATCGCCGCCGTCAACTGCCCCAGCGAGCAATACTTCGTCGCCTCCATCAGCACGGCGAATCCCGCTCGCGTGTCCGTACGCCTCGTTCCTCGGCTACGGTCACTGCGGCGGGACTTCGCTTCGCTCAGCATGCTCCTCATCACATATTGCGACGGTACTGTCCACCGACTTCAAACATAGCGGCTGTCAGTTGGCCAAGCGAACAGTATTTGGTCGCTTCCATCAAGACCGCGAACATATTCTCGTTCTTGATCGCCGCCTGCTGCAGGTCCTTGATGGCCTTCGCGGCTTCGTCCGGGTAGGCGTGCTTCAGGTTCTCCACGGTGGTGATCTGTGCTTCCTTCTCCGCTTCCGTGGCGCGGATCACTTCCTTCGGCAGGATCGTCGGTGAACCTTTGCTGCTCAGGAAGGTGTTCACCCCGATAATGGGGTATTCGCCGGTGTGCTTCAGTGTTTCGTAGTAGAGGCTTTCCTCTTGGATGCGGCTGCGCTGGTACATGGTCTCCATGGCGCCGAGCACGCCGCCGCGTTCGGTGATGCGGTCGAATTCCAGCAGCACGGCCTCTTCCACCAGGTCTGTGAGCTCTTCGATGATGAAGCTGCCTTGCAAGGGGTTCTCGTTCTTGGCCAGGCCCAGCTCCTTGTTGATGATGAGCTCTCGGGTACCACACCGCACCCCGTTCCGGCGCCATGGCGGCACAGCCGCCACCCTTCGGGCGGGCGCGCTCGTCCGCCCATGCTGCGTTGCTCGGCGGTCGG
>JAFDZY010000465.1 GCA_018266685.1 Bacteroidota bacterium | reverse complement strand
GGGATCAACGACGTGCTGCAGGTGGTGGGCAACGACATCGCCGACAACGAATTCCACTTCATGGTCTTTGACCGCTGGGGTGAGAAGATCTTTGACACCACGGACCGGAACCAAGGTTGGGACGGAAAGTTGAACGGCAAGGTGGTGAAGAACGGCGTGTACACCTGGATGCTGCGGGCGCAATCCGTGTACACCGATGTGAACCACGACCTGATCGGGCATGTGACCGTGGTGCGTTGACCTGTGCGGGTACGGTCAATTGCAAAAGGGTTGCCTTTCGGCTCCAAAAGACAATTCCCGATCGCAAGTGAATTATTATTTCGGCGATCCGTCGCTTGAAAGAGCTTGTTCATCTATGCCACGCCGCAACCGTGGAACCAAAGTGTGATACAGCGGCTACATTCCATGCCGATGGTGCGAAACACACGCGCCATGCCCGGCATGGGAGAACACTACGCTGCCTTTTTCAAGCCCGCCGGCATTGCGCGATGCCTGTCCAATGGGATCAATGTTGCGCTGTGCATGGCAGCAATGCTGATACATGGAACCGCATCCGGGCAGGCCTTTTCGATCAACAACGGCGGCACGAGCACCTGCACGGGTGCCTTTCTGGACAGCGGCGGCCAAGGAGCAAGCGGCTATTCCAACAACGAGAATTACACCTACACCATTTGTCCCGACGCGGCAGGTGGTGCGATCTCGTTGAACTTCATCACCTTCAACCTGAGCACGGCGGGTGCAGCACCGATCGATGCGATGAGCATTTACGACGGCAACAGCACGGCAGCACCGTTGTTGGGAACATGGACCGGCACGTCGCTGCAAGGCCAAGTTGTTTCGGCGAGCGCTGGCAACAGCACGGGTTGCCTCACGGTAGTCTTCCAGTCAAACAATGCAGGCACCGGTGTATTCGCGGCCACAATCACCTGCTACCAACCGTGCACCCGGCCAACCGCATTGGCCAACAATGGTCCCGTTTCGCCCTTGAAGATCTGCCCCGGCGAAGCCGTGAGCTTTGACGGAAGCGGGTCCTACGCTGCAACCGGGTTCAACATTGCCAACAGGACGTGGGATTTTGGCGACGGTACGGTGGTGAACAATGCGCCAGCCTCGGTGAGCCATACTTATGCGCAACCCGGCGCCTACACCGCCCAATTGTACTTGGAGGACAACAACGGATGCGCCAGTACCAACCGGGTGGACCTGCTGACCTTGGTGGGTACAGCACCCAACTTCAACGGCACCACGGGTGCCAACGGATGCTCGGCGGAATCCTTGTGCCTGAACGGAGTTGTAAACCCAACCACTTGGAATGAAACACCTGACCCGGACCTTGGTGGAGGCGTATTCCTGCCGGACAACGTGGGGGACTGTTTCAGTACCACCCTGACGTTCTCGCAATTCGCGCCGGGCCAGACGCTGACCAACGTGAACCAGCTGCTGGACATCTGCGTGAACATGGAGCACTCGTTCATGGGCGACCTGATCATCCAGATCATCAGCCCTACCGGGCAAACCGTGGTGCTGCACCAGCAAGGAGGAGGAGGCACCTACCTGGGGATCCCGGTGGACAATGATGCCACGCCCAACATCCAAGGAACGTGCTGGAACTATTGCTGGAGCCCAAGCGCCACCAACGGTACGTGGGCAGCCAACGCGGGGGGAACACTGCCCAGCGGCACCTACGAAAGCGTGCAGCCGCTTTCCGGCCTTGTAGGTTCGCAGCTCAACGGTACATGGACCTTCCAGGTGTGCGACATGTGGGGCATTGACAATGGGTTTATTTGCGACTGGGGCTTGTCGTTCGACCCCTCGATCTATCCGGGCCTGGTGCAATTCACGCCGGTATATGGTGCGGGATGCGATAGCTCGTTCTGGTCCGGGCCAAACATCACCTCCACCTCAGCAAACTGTGACCAGATCTGCACCAGCGGCCTTGCCCCAGGCGACCACCTCTTCACATACACGGTAACCGATGACTTTGGCTGCACTTACGACACCACCGTGAATGTGACCATCGTCCCGGACCTGCAGGTGGATGCCGGTCCGGATGCCACCAGTTGCGGCAGTGCCGTGCAACTCTCAGCCACCGTGGGCAACATTACGGACGCCGAAAATTGCGACTACGTGCTTTGGCTGTACGACTCTTTCGGGGACGGATGGAACGCGAACGGTTACGTGACCATCACCGTGGATGGCGTGGCCACCAGTTGGACCCTGCTCAACGGATCCAGCGGTTCCACCACCATCTCCGTGCCTGACGGTGCTTTGATCACCCTGGATTACAATCGTGGCGGTGCGTTGTGGGCCAATGAGCAATCCTTTACCCTGCTCGATGCTTCCGGAGGCGTGGCCTACACGGGCAACAACCCGCCCAATGGCCAGGTATGGAGCGGTGTGGCGGACTGCCCGGGTGGTGCCGTGGTGTACAGCTGGAGCCCCGCCGCCGGACTGTCGGACCCAAACATCCCCAACCCTACGGCGTCACCCACGGCCACCACGCAATACTGCGTTACGGCATACGTACAAGGAAGTCCGGATTGCGCCGTAACGGATTGCTTGATCATCACCGTGGACAACCCGGTAGGCCCTGGCACAACTTCCAGCATTTCCGTTTGCGGCAATGGAGCGACGGTGGACCTGTATGCCGCGCTGGGTGGCACGCATCAACCGGGTGGCACGTGGAGCGCACCCGATGGCATGGCACATGGCGGAACATTTATTCCAGGCACTGATCCCGGCGGCCTGTACAGCTATGCAGAAACAGTGACCGGGCCATGCGGCACATCCGTTGTGACCTCTACTGTGGATGTTACGGTTGTCGCGCCGCCCATTGCAGGAACTGATGGCGCGATCACGTTGTGCAGCAATGGCACGCCGATCGATCTCTTCGCGCAGCTCGGCGGAACGCCCGATGCGGGCGGAACGTGGGCTGGGCCAAGTGCCGTGGCCGGAGGGATGTTCGATCCCGCTTCGATGAGCGCCGGGGCGTATACCTATACCGTAGCGGGCACTGCGCCGTGCGCGGATGCAACGGCAACCGTGACCGTCATCATCAACACGCCGCCGGATGCGGGAACTGATGGCGCGATCACGTTGTGCAGCGATGGCGTGCCCGTGGACCTGTTTGGGCAACTCGGCGGAACGCCCGATGCGGGCGGCGCATGGAGCGGGCCAAGTGCCGTGGCCGGCGGCCAGTTCGATCCCGCGACGATGTTGGCGGGAACGTACACGTACACGGTGGTCGGTGTTGCGCCGTGCGCGGATGCCAGCGCCAATGTTGCCGTTACGATCAACACGCCGCCCAATGCCGGAAGCGACGGTGCGATCAAGCTGTGCAGCAATGGCGCGCCCGTGGACCTGTTTGCGCAGCTCGGCGGAACGCCGGTTGCGGGCGGCGCTTGGAGCGGGCCAAGTGCAGTAACCGGCGGCCAGTTCGATCCCGCAACGATGACGGCGGGAACGTACACGTACACGGTGGCCGGTGTTGCGCCGTGCATGGATGCCAGCGCCAATGTTGCCGTAACAATCAACACGCCGCCCAATGCCGGAAGCGACGGTGCGATCACGCTGTGCAGCGATGGCACGCCCGTGGACCTGTTTGCGCAGCTCGGCGGAACACCTGAAGCAGGCGGCGCATGGAGCGGGCCAAGTGCAGTGACCGGCGGCCAGTTCGATCCCGCCACGATGACGGCGGGAACGTACACGTACACGGTGGCCGGTGTTGCGCCGTGCGCGGATGCCAGCGCCAATGTTGCCGTAACGATCAACACGCCGCCCAATGCGGGAAGCGACGGTGCGCTCACACTGTGCAGCAATGGCGCGCCCGTGGACCTGTTTGCACAGCTCGGTGGAACGCCTGATGCAGGCGGCGCGTGGAGCGGTCCAAGTGCAATGACCGGAGGCCAGTTCGATCCCGCGACGATGACGGCGGGAACGTACACGTACACGGTGGCCGGTGTTGCGCCGTGCGCAGATGCCAGCGCCAATGTTGCCGTAACGATCAACACGCCGCCGGATGCGGGAACTGATGGCGCGATCACGTTGTGCAGCAATGGCACGCCGATCGATCTTTTCGGGCAATTGGGCGGTACACCCGATGTAGGCGGAACGTGGGCTGGGCCGAGTGCCGTGGCCGGAGGGATGTTCGATCCCACAACCATGGCGGCAGGAGCGTACATCTACACCGTAGGAGGAACCGCGCCTTGCATGGACGCGGGCGCAACAGTGGTTGTCAGCGTGAATGCGCTTCCAAATGCTGGATCAGATGGCGCTCTCACGCTTTGCATCAGCAGCCCCGCCACATCGCTCTTTGCCGCGCTGGGCGGTAGTCCCGACGCAGGCGGCGCGTGGAGCGGGCCAAGCGCCGTGGTGGGCGGCCTGTTCGATCCCGCCACGATGATCGCGGGTGACTACACGTACACCGTGAACGGCACTTCGCCCTGCCCGGCCGATGACGCCGTGGTGAGCGTAAGCGCGGTGGCTGCGCCCGATGCGGGAACGCCGGGCAGCATCACGTTGTGCAGCAGCGGTGCGCCGATCGATCTCTTCGCGCAGCTTGGCGGAACGCCCGATGCGGGCGGTGCGTGGACCGGGCCGAGCGCCGTGGT
>JAFDZY010000464.1 GCA_018266685.1 Bacteroidota bacterium | reverse complement strand
GGTGCCATTTATTTCGATCCACCGCACTACCTTGCACGCGGCTTATTCGATGGATTCCCAAGCGGCAAGAGCATTTGTTCTCGCGGAAATGCGGGAGCGTTTGCCCGTGGACAGGACGTATCATTCCCTTTGGCATACGTTGGACGTGTATGCGAGCACCATTACCATCGCGGAAGAAGAAGGGATTTCCGGGGAAGAACTGGACCTGTTGAAGACGGCCGCCTTGTTCCATGATTCGGGATTCATGGACATGCCGGGGGACCATGAGCAGGGAAGCTGCATTTTCGCCAGGGCCCATTTGCCCCGGTTCGGCTATTCCAAAGAGCAGATCGGCACCGTTTGCGCCCTGATCATGGCCACCAAGATCCCCCAGCACCCGTTCGACAAGTTGAGCGAAGTGCTCTGCGACGCGGACTTGGACTACTTGGGAAGGGACGATTTCCACACCATTGGCGATCTGCTTTTCCAGGAAATGAAGGCGCATGGTGCCTTGACGAACAGGCGGGAATGGAACGAATTGCAAGAAAAATTCCTGGCCAGGCACACCTATTTCACCGAGACCAACCGGAGAATACGGGGCGATAAGAAAAAAGCACATTTGGCTTGGGTGCGCCAATGGCTGCGCGACAATCCGTGATCCGCTCCCAGGGGGAGTAAAACGGGCGAAGCCCTTGGAGATCCAAGGGCCTCGCGTTGGTGGTGCCTCCCAGAATCGAACTGGGGACACACGGATTTTCAATCCGTTGCTCTACCAGCTGAGCTAAGGCACCAAGAGCTTCATTCCCATCTTTGCGGTGCACTGCCTCCGCGCTGAGGGGCGGCAAATATAGACCTTCAGGCAAATTATGGAGCAACCCGGCAAAGAACTCGTGGTGGATGTTGGCAATTCCCGGATGAAACTGGGCTTGTTCTGCAACGGCAGGCTGCACCGGCACGCCGTGGCCCCGCACGGGGACCTGGATGCCGTGCACCGCTTCCTTGCGGGCGCGGGCGTTAAGCGCATTGCCTTGGGTTCCGTGTCGCGGCAAGACGCACGTTTGGTCGGGGAACTGGAACGGCTTGCACCCGTGGTGGTGCTGAAAGGTGGTGGCCCGTCTCCCTTGGGCAGCACTTATACTACCCCGGAGACACTTGGTGTAGACCGCTTGGCCAACGCCGTGGGCGCCTCTTTGGCGTTTCCCGGCCGGCCGGTGCTGGCCATTGACCTTGGGAGTTGCGCCACTTATGATATCGTGGATGAACTGGCCGTTCACAGGGGAGGTATCATCGCACCGGGCCTGCACATGCGGGCCCGAGCCATGCATGCCTTCAGCGCGCTACTGCCCGAAGTGGATCCGCCGGACAACCCCGTGGTGCCGGGCCACGACACGCTTACCTGCCTCGCGGCCGGAACGTTCCATGGCATGCTCCATGAAATCCGCGGCCATATTGGGTTTTTCAGGCAACAATACCGGGACTTGGCCGTTGTGGTCACCGGCGGTGATGCCCCTCGCTTCGTGCGCGCCCTGAAAAGCGGCATCTTTGCGCACCCTTCGCTGACCCTCATCGGCCTCCATGCGCTACTGCATTACGATCCGCAACGCGGCACTGCTCCTATACTTGGGACAAAGCATCGCGGCCCGCGCACAGGCCACCAGTGATTCCCCTTACAGCGCTTACGGCTTCGGCGATCTGCTGCCTGCGGGCCAGGCTGCACAGGCCCTGATGGCCGGCAACGGCATTGCCCTCACGGAGCCTTATGCGGTGCTCATGGGCAACCCGGCGAGCTACGCAGCACTCGCCCGCCCCGTGTTTGAGGCGGGGGCTGCATTCCGCTCCGCGCGCTCCAGTTCGGCCACGGCCGCCACCACCCTCAAGGACGCCAACTTCACGGGGTTCAACATCGGCGTGCCTTTCGGCCGGGGCAAATGGGGGCTTGCTCTTGGGCTGGCGCCGTTTTCCGACGTGGGGTATTCCATCAGCAAGCCCGTTCCGGCACAGGATGGAACCATCACGTACAACTATACGGGGAGCGGCGGCATCAACCGCGTTTTCGCGGGGTTGGGGCGCACCCTCCTCCAACATGCCGCCGATTCCCTCGGGAACACGGGGTCCCGCTTGCTCATTGGTGCCAACTTCAACTTCTTCTTCGGAAGCATGGAGGAAACACGCGAAGCAGTCTATCCCGGCAGCCTGGGCTATTCCAATGTGCGCGCCTTCTCGTCCCTGGTGCTGCGCGCACCCGGCGCTGATGCCAGCGTGCTGTGGCAAGGTGACCTGACACGCAAGAAGACGAAGGATGCCGACAATTGGCGGTGGAGCGCCGGGGCTTCCGTGCAGGTGCCTACGCTCCTCCTGGCGCGCTACAACCAGCTGGTCACCACTTACACCACCAACTCAGGCATTGAAACCATACGCGATACCGTGCCCACTGGACAGGAAACCCAGGGTACGGTGGAATTCCCCCTTGGGCTTGGCTTCGGGATCGGCGTGAGCAATGCCCATTGGGCCTTCACCGCAGAGGCCAAGAGCCGGGATTGGTCCGCCAGCAAAGTGGACGTGCCGGGCTACGCACTGGCAAGCCCGCTTCGCAGCGCCACAACGTTCGGTGCTGCCGTCCGCTTCCAGCCGTCCACGGAAGGGCCCTTGTACAACCGTGCCGTGTACCGCTTCGGCGTGCGCCAGGCACAAGCCCCGCAAGAGGTGAAGGGAAGATCGCTGGCCACCAGTGCGGCCACCATCGGCCTTTCGTTGCCGTTGAACGCCGCGCAAACCAACAGCTGGCTGAACATTGGTGCTGAATTCGGCCAGCGGGGCACCACGGATGAAGGCTTGATCAAAGAGCGCTATGCCATGCTCTGGTTGGGCCTTACCTTCACGCCATGGCGCGGTGAACGTTGGTTTACGGCACCCAAGATCCAGTGACCTGCCGGCCTGCGGGCACCGCGCAGTTCCCCATGTCCCACCGATCACCTTTTTCGGCACTTCCCGGCCACCGGCCTTGGCGAATACCGTTCGGGGCGCTGGTGGTGATCGCACTGCTCGCTTCCTGCAAGAACGACCTGGACCGGGTGCGGGCCATGGAAGTGTCCCCGAACGGCCCTGACCGTATCACCACCAATGCCGAATACCTCTATTCGGACAGTGGCGTGGTGAGGAACCGTGTGCGCGCGGCAACGATCGCCGAATATGGCGGCGACCAGCCCCGGACCATGATGGAGGGAGGAGTGGAGCTCACCTTTTTTGATGATCAGGGACGTGCAAACGGAAGGCTCACCGCCAGGCGAGGCAAGATCCTTTCTGCAAAGAACAGGATGGAAGTGGAGGAGAACGTGGTTTTCACCAACGCCAAGGGCGAAAAATTGGAGACCGAACAGTTGACCTGGGCACAGGACAGCGGCCGGGTGTTCACCGACCGCCCCGTGAAGGTGACCCGCTCGCGCGACATCATCTACGGCCAAGGCCTGGATGCCGCCCAGGATTTCCATTGGTACACCGTCCGGAAGATCACCGGAACCCTCTTCATTGACCGGAACGATACCTTGGCACCAAAGAACCAGTCCCCGTAATGGAAAAAATAGCACGGTTCATGGAGATGTTCTGGTTGGTGCTGGCGGTGCTTACCGCCGGATGGGCGGTGTATGTGCTGCTGGCGCAGGGCTGGGCCACCGGAAGCACCTGGCTTCTTTTTCCCCTGGTGTGCGGCGCGATGTACGGTTACCGCCGCTTCATGCGCGGCAGAATGGAACGCTGGGAGCAGCAGCAGCGTGGAAAAGGCCCCCAATGAACGGTGAACCCTCCTGCTGCATGCCCCAATATTCCGGCATGGCCCGATGAACGCCGCTGATATTACCATACTGTTGGTGGCCATGGCCGCCTCAGCCTTGTGCTCAGGGCTGGAAATAGCGCTGGTGAGCAGCAACAAGCTGTACATCGAGGTGCAGCGGAAGCAAGGAGCCATTTGGGCCCGGATCACCGCTTCCCTGCTCCACAGGCCGGCCCGGGTGATCAGTGCACTGCTCGTGGGCAGCACCATTGCGCTGGTGGCATACGGCACGGTGATGGCGCGCCTGCTGGAGCCCGGCCTACACGCCCTCTATCCGCATGAAGGCTTCGTGCTGGTGATGCAGACTGTGCTGAGCACCTTGCTGATCTTGGTAGTGAGCGAGTTTCTGCCCAAAGCCTTGTTCCGGGCCGACCCCAACGGTGTGCTGAGCCTGTTTGCGCTGCCCTTGGGCGCCATCTACCTGCTGTTGTGGCTGCCCACTGTGCTGCTTACCACCATCAGCGAGGGTTTGCTGCGGCTTTTCGGTGTGAGGCCGAACATGGGCAAGGCCGGCTTTGGCCGCATTGACCTGGATGCATTCCTGCAGGAAGTGAGCGAAACCGCTTCCTCCGACGCTGAAGTGGAAGCCGAGGTGGAGTACTTCAGGAACACGCTGGAATTGAGCAATACCAAGGTGCGCGACATCATGGTGCCCCGCGCGGACATTGAGGCCATCGGCGTGGACGAGCCGGTGGCGGAGCTCCGGTCGCGCTTCCTGTCCACCGGCCTTACCAAACTGCTTGTCCACAAGGACGGCATCGACAACATCATCGGCTACGTGCACAGTTATGAAATGTTCAAGCATCCGCGCAGCATCCGGGCCATGCTCCGCTCGGTGAACTTCATTCCCGGAACGATGCCCGCCGACGAGGCCTTGCGCCTGTTCACCAAGGAACGCAACCATGTTGCCGTGGTGGTGGATGAATTTGGCGGAACCGCCGGCATGCTCACCACGGAGGACGTGGTGGAAGGCATTGTGGGCGACATTGAGGACGAGCATGACGACGAGCACATGCTGGAAGAACGCACCAGCCCCACGGAATTCGTGCTCAGCGCACG
>JAFDZY010000463.1 GCA_018266685.1 Bacteroidota bacterium | reverse complement strand
GTGGGCGATATTGCACCCGGCCGCTACCTCCTCCGGGGATCAACACCGTCGGGTTCCTATTGCGCAGCCCTCAACGTGGCGCGCTGAGGCAGGCAAAAGCACTGCCGCATGTGCGGCTGGCAGTGTTCAATCCTTGCTGAACCGCAAGGTTTCCACGCGCTGAACCCCGCAAAGCTGCAGCACATAGCTGCCTGCGGCCAGGTCGGCCACGTTCAGTTCCATCGTACCACCTGCGGCCAGGCCCACTTGTGCCTGATCACGCAACACGCGGCCGCTGGCATCCAATATGCGGATGTGCATGGCTGAAGCCCAGCCGTGTGAAGAGGTGACCACCAGCCTGTTGTGGGCAGGGTTCGGGAAGAGCTGCACACCATCCACCGCTGCCCCCGTGATGCCCGTTGTGATAACTTCCACGGGACCTGACAGCGCCACGCATCCGAAGGCACTGGTCACCTGCACGGTGTAGCTGCCGGTATGCAGGTCGGTGATGGTGGCTCCCGTGGCGCCCGGCACGGTGTCGCCGTTCAGGAACCATTGGTAGAGCTCGCCCGCGCTGGCCTCCAAGTAGCTGCCCTGGTCGGTGATCAGTGCCTGGTGCAGGCTGCAGTCCACCAAGGTGTTCAGCACGGTGTTGGTGATCACCGGTGCGTTCCAGTCGAACACGATGCCCGCACTGTTGGTGATCTGTGTGCCGTGCGGAGAACCGGCCATGGGCCGGATGCGGAAGCGCACGAAACCATGGCTCGCGGTCTCGTTGGTGCCGCTGTCGGGCAGCAGGATGTGCTGGAACTGGAAGCGTGCTACGCGGTCCGTGCCCACCTCAATGCGTGTAAGCGGGTGCGAGGCGTCCAGCACCTCCATGGTGAGCGGGTTCAGGTCCACATCCAAGGTGTCCAGCACGCTCACGTTAAAGGCGGTGTCGGTACCCGTGTTCTGGAAGCGCACGGTGTAGTCCAGCCAGGGGATGTTCACCGGCACGGCACCGGCGCTGCCATAGCCCTGTGGGGTCACTAGCTTGTCGTTGGGGTCCCAAGCGCAGCTCACCATCTGCGGACCGAAACCGGCAACTATGGTATCGGGCAGGTTCGCGGCCACCATGGTGGCATGCCAACCGACCGTAGTGCCGGCGGCGCCTACATCCACCGTGATCTGTGCCACGAACTCCTGGAACCAGTTCAGGCTGTCCAAATTCCAGAAGAAGGTCGGCCCCACGATGGAATCCGGGGCGGGTGAGACCGAAGAATAGGTGAGGTCGCCCAGCAGTTTGAAGCTCACGACCACGCCTGTGGCGATGGCTGTGCCGTTGTTTGCCAAGCGCAGTTGTACGACCTGTGCGGTGTTGCACCGCATGGCCTGGTAGGTGACCCAAAAACCCAGTGCGGTATCGTTCGTGGCAGGTGCCAGGCCGATGTCCAGCCCTGTGGCAATTGGGGCCTGCGGGGTCAGCGTGGCTACCAAGGTGTCCGGGTCGTTGGTTACCTGATAACTGGGGGGTGGCGTGTGCCAAACGTGCCAAGTGCCGGTGTCCGCAGGCAGGTCGAACTCGCCGGCACTGTTGGTCCACACCAACACCTCATTGGCATCGGTGCGGACGAGCTTGTAGCGCACGGGAAGGTCCAGGCTGTCCATTGTGGCATCCAAATCGAAGTCGTAGAAGAGGTGACCACGCAGGCGGAAGGCATTGTAGAAGTGGTTCTGCTGCCACGTGATCTGGTTTTGCGCCAGGGACACCAGGTCCGGCACCACGTCCGCGTTCAGGTCGGCCAGCAGCATGTCGCCCGCACTGCCATTGCCCAGCACCACCACGCCTGTGGGTCCCAGTTGGCCATTGCCCAGGTTCAGGTTGTAGTAGGTATTGTGGGTATAGCCGTCGCTCATGGCCCATACGGCATCGGGAAATCCATCGCCATTGATGTCGGTGGCAAGCAAGTGGCGCGGTGTGCCATTGCCGCCAATGCTGGCCTGCAAGGAGGGAGTGAGCACGCCCGTGCCATCATTCCGCATCAGGTACACCTTTCGGCCATAATCCTCCGCGTACGCATCGGCGGCACCATCACCGTCCACGTCCGCCAAGTCGTACACGGCCATATTTCCCGCACCATCCAACACGCTGAGGCCCATGCTGCCGTCGTTCAGCAGTACGCGCCAACCGCTTCCGCCGATCACGATATCGGGTATTCCGTCCGCGTTCATGTCCGCTATCTGCACGTTGCCTGCTATCAGCAGCGGTTCCGCATGCCGGGTAAAGTGGCCGGTGCCATCATTCTCGTACCAGGCGTTCAGCCCCACCAGGTCGGGGTCCAGGTCACCGTCCAGGTCGGCTTCGCAGCGCGAGATGCCCTGCCCTGGCAGGCTGTCGGCCACCCAACTATTGCCGCCGCCGATGTTCCAAAGGATCGCGGCTTCCGGCCTGCTGGAGAGCACGTCCGGAAAGCCGTCCCCGTTCAGGTCAATGGCATGGGCCTGGTAATTGTCCCCCAGGTTTTCGGCCACTACCCGCTGGGTTCCAAAGGTGCCATCCCCGTTATTGGGGTACCAGGTGATGTGCCTGCCGTAGAGCGCAGATGCCACCAGGTCGGGATCGCCGTCCTGGTCGATGTCGGCCACGCTCAGGTCGTTCCCTCCTCCGAGAAAGGCGCCCACATTGTGACGAGGCCCCCAGCTGCCGCCCTCATTGCGGTACCACATCAAGATCCCCTGACCATTGGTGGCCACCAGGTCAAGTGCCCCATCGCCATCAATGTCCCCCAACGCGTAGCGCGTGTGCTTAAGCGAATAGGCGCTCAGGGTTTCCACGCTGGCATCGGTCCAGGAATAACCGTTGCCCGTGTTCCACCACCAGCGCACGTCGCAACTGCTGCCGGTTTCCACGGCCAGGTCCAGGTCGCCATCGCCATCCACATCCCCTGCTACATCCCCCGGTGAGCTGAAGGTTCCCACGGCCAGCGTGTCCGCCACGGTGAAATTGCCGGTGCCGTCATTGGCCAGCCAGATGGTGGCCGTGCCGATCTTGGTCAGGATGTCATTGTCCCCATCGCCGTCCACGTCCCCGCAATGGGTCACTCCACTATTGACGAACAGGGCAACGGCGTTCACCGGCCCGAAGTTGCCACCACCGAGGTTTTGGTACCATCCATGCTGCGTACACCCGCCACCAATGACAAGGTCCGGCAAACCATCGCCGCTCACGTCCTTGAGGTGCGGGTACAAGGAGATGGTGTTGCCCGTGGTGCCGATGACCTGCCCATCGGTGAAATTGCCCGTACCATCATTGATCCATAACTGCGCGGTGGTGGCACTTGCCACCAGCATGTCAAGATCACCATCACCATCCAAGTCGGCCACCATCTTTATTCCCCGGCCGTTACTTACAAACTGCCCCGGGCCGAAGGCACCTCCCCCAAGCCCAGGGTACCAGGCGCCGCCAAAAAGGATGTCCTCAATACCGTCAGCATTCACATCAGCCAAGCCCAACATCGAATTGAGGACCAAGCCGCCAACCGGGATCGATACACGCGGGCCAAAGCCGCCGCTGCCGTCATTCAGGAAGACATAACAGCCATTGTTCTGCGCGTAGAG
>JAFDZY010000462.1 GCA_018266685.1 Bacteroidota bacterium | reverse complement strand
GAAGGTACGTCCCCCGTTGAGCGGGCCAGGCGGCCTGGAGCCGTGCCCGCCAGGGCAATCCCGCAGGGATCGAGCCGAAGTGGCGAGCGGCGCAAAGTGACCAAAGGGAACGCGGGCGTCCGGTTGACGGCCCGAAGGGCTGGCAAGGCCCCAGGAAGTCCGGTCAGTCTTCGAGCTGGCTATCGGGAAAGGTCTGCATCCCATGCCGATGCATCTGGTGCCCCAGCGTCACCATGAACTCAAGCCAGTCCCTGTCCACCGCTTCCAACCAGGCGTAGACCTCGGACACGTCCATGCGCCGTTCGCCCTGCTCGCACTTGCTCACATAGCTCTGCGCCACCCCCAGGCGCTTCGCCACGTCGGCCTGCGTCATGCCCACGTCCATCCGCGCCTGCCTGAGAAGTTCAAGGAAGGCGGCATAGCGAAGGGTGTGCAGAGAAGAAATCATGACCGGGACGGATGCGACCCCAGCACGATGCACGGACTAGAAACTTATACCAGTTGAGGATACGAATGCAATAACTTTTCACAATTTAAACTCTTATGGGTTATTTCTAGAATGTAAAGTGGGCTTATGCAAAATTATCTACTTTGCATTTTTCCATTAAGGTTTACCCTCATATTCAGAAAAGCATAAGGGACGGCTATGGATTTCCTTGCATTAGCCCAGCAATGTGCCCCCAGCGTTCATCCGCAAACGCTGGCGGCCATCGTCCGCACTGAAAGCGGATTCAATCCAAACTCAATAGGGATTAATAAAACCAATCAGGTTTTGTCGCGCCAGCCGTTGACGAAAGAAGAGGCCATCGCCTTGGCGAAGCGCCTCATCGAGCAGGGCCGGAACATCGACATGGGTTTGGGCCAGGTCAACTCGGCCAACCTGCAGACGCTCGGCCTCACGGTCGAAGACGTGTTCGATCCGTGCAAGAACCTGGCCGCAGCCGCCAGCATCCTGACCGGCAACTACCAGCGCGCGGCGAAGCAGGGCGCGGATGCGCAAGGCACGCTCAAGATGGCATTGAGCGCCTACAACACCGGCAACTTCACGGCAGGCCAAAGCAATGGCTACGTGCTGAAGGTACAGGCCAGCAGCGCGGCCATCGACAAGCCCGGCTACGTGGTGCCAAAGATTCAGAGCGCAGGCGCTACGGCGGCTGCAACGGCTGGCGCAGCCACTCCGATGCCCAAACCGCTAGCCGACGCCAGCCAGGTGCAAGGCCCGGTGGTGTTGACCGCCAGCCGCCATCCGCAAGGGCAGGGCGGGGCAACAGCCCAGGCCAAGCCCGCTCAGGGCCAAGGCCCAGTCACCGATCCCAGCCTGGTCTTCGGCGGACGCCCCGCGGGCGGCGACGACGAAGCCGAATCGGCGCTGGTGTACTGACGGGAGCGCACCATGAAGCTGCTGCTGATTGAATCCCAAGGCAAGGTAGAAAAGCTGCAGGGCATTCTCGGCCCCGGCTGGAAGGTGGCGGCAAGCCTGGGCCATGTGTGCGATCTGCCGGAGCGCGACATAGGCGTGCAACCGCCTTCCTTCAAGCCCGCCTATAAGCTCTCCGAGCGGGGCGCGTCGATCATTGGCCGCCTGGGCGGCCTCTGCCAGCGTGCCGATACCGTCTACATCGGCACCGATCCTGACCGCGAAGGCGAAGCCATCGCGTGGCACCTGGCCCGCACCCTCAAGCTGGGCCGGGACGTGAACCGGGTGCGGTTCACGGAAATCACGGAATCCGTGGTGCGCAAGGCCGTGGCTGCGCCCACGGGCATCGACTACAAGCTGGTCGGCGCGCAGGAAGCGCGCCGCGTGCTGGACAGGTTGGTGGGCTACATGGTTAGCCCAGCCCTGTCCAAGCTGGGCGGCACCACGCTGTCGGCAGGCCGCGTGCAAAGCCCGGCTGTGGCCCTGGTCGTAGACCGCGAGCGCGAGATTGCGGCCTTCAAACCCACCGATCACTTCGGCGTCCGTCTGAGTTTCGCGGACGCGAAAACCTGGACGGCGGACTGGCTGACCGTCCCCGACTGGGCCAGCGAAGACCACCCGTATTTTCAGGACGAGGCATTCGCCCAGGCCGTGGCCGATGTGCGCCAGGTCACGGTGCAAGGCTGCGAAGAAGGCCAGCGCCGGCGCAGCCCGCCGGCGCCGCTGGCCACCAGCGGCCTGCAGCAAGCCGCCAGCGTGCATCTGCACCTCGATCCCGAGCAGACGATGCGCGTAGCGCAGAAGCTGTACGAAGGCGGGCATATCACCTACCACCGCACGGACAACCCCAACATCAGCGAAGAGAGCTACCCGGAGATCCAGGCGTTGGCAGCGGCCAAGGGCTGGTCGATGGCTCCCAAGCTGCGCAAGTTCAAGGCGTCCGAGGCTGCGCAGGCGGGCCACCCGGCGATCACGCCCACGCATTGGGATGCGGAAGACGCCGGGGACACCGAGGAAGAGAAGGCGGTGTACCACCTGATCCGCCAGCGCGCGATCGCCAGCCAGTTGGCCGATGCCGTGTACGACACGCGCACGGCCATCCTCACGGGCGAGGCCGAAGGCCGGGCCGTGCGCTTCAAGGCCCAGGGCGCGACCGTGCGTGAGCCAGGCTGGCTCACGCTCCTGGCGGGTGAAGCCAGCGAGGACGAGGAAGGCGAGGGCAGGGGGCCGCTGGCCAACCCGGTGCCGCACTTGTCGGCAGGCCAGGCGCTGACTGCCGACAGCGGCGAGCTGCTGCGGCTGCGCACCCGCGCGCCCAAGCGCTACACCAAGGCGTCCCTGATCGAGAAACTGGAGGCCGAAGGCATCGGGCGTCCCGCCACCTACGCGGCCATCATGGGCAACATCGAGCGGCGCGGCTACGTGGGCGAGAAACAGCGCTTTCTCCATCCCTCGGAGACAGCCTATTTCATCGTGGATCAACTGAGAAAAGGCTTCGCCTTCATCCAGGTCGATTTCACGCGCGAGGTCGAAGCGGAGCTGGACAAGATCGCCGCTGGCACGGCGACCTACCTTCCCACCGTGACGGCCAGCCACCAGCGCCTGCTGGACGAGCTGGCGGCACTCGAATCAGCGACGGCGAGCGAAGCGTCGCGCTTTCCATGCCCCGCGTGCGGCAAAGCCATGCGCCGCATCAAGGGGAAATCCGACTTCTTTTGGGGGTGCAGCGGCTACCCCGACTGCTCCGAGACGCGGCCCGATGACAACGGCCAGCCCGGAGAGCCGAAACCGCCCCCTTCATCCGCCCATAACTGCCCAAGCTGCGGCAAAGCTCTAGTCCGACGCACCAAGAAAGGGAAGGACGGCTACGACTTTTGGGGATGCAGCGGCTACCGCGATGGATGCCGCGCCAGTTTCCCCAATAAGCGCAACAAACCGGATTTCAACCCACCACAACAAACTCAAGGGACACGCCGAAGCGACAAACCATGAATACATCTGCCTGTGTACCAAGTAGCTGAAACCATCACCGACACGCAATTGCTCTCTTTCATCCGCGCGGATCGCGTCAAGAAAATCATACTCACTGAAAATGAAAATGGCCGATACGAGGTATCAGTATCTCTGACGTGGGATTTGCATGAATACGCCGTGGTCACGGTTCGCGGAAAGCGGCGCGAATGGGCCAGTTTAGACAGAATGCAAAACCACTTGAAAAAATCCATAAAAGGGATTAACTTCACACTGTCAATTGAATCCATATCCATTCCCCTTAACCATCCCACTGAAAGGAAACCCGAGAATGTTCACCCAACTGAAAGCAGCCTACGCAGCGAACGCAATTGAAAAGCGTGAGGTCAGCGAAAGAACCCTGACGCTCATCGTCATGGGCCTGATTGGCCTGATGCTCTTTATGCCCGAGGTGGCGATGGCCGAACCCTGGGACAGCATCGCACAAAAAGTCCTGGATATGTTCAATAGCGGCCTGGCCCGCTTGCTGGCCATCATCGCAGTGATTGCGCTGGGCGTTGCGGCATTGGCAGGCCGTATGTCGTGGCAATGGGCCATTTACATTATTGTCGGCTTGACATTGATTTTCGGGGCGGCGGCGATTGTTGACTTCTTCAGCGCGGCAGCAAAGGGTTAATCGTCAATAGGGGCAGTGAGTGCTGCCCCTTCCAATAACTCTCAGGGAATCAAATTATGTCTGATGATGCTCCGCGCGATCTTGAAGTTGATGAATTGTTTGTGGGTCTGACTCGCCCGGCAACCATGCTGGGGGTTCACTTCACGGCATTTATCCTTGAACTGATGGTGGTGAACATCATTTTTCTTGCCATCGGCAATCCTCTTTGGTTTGCGCTGTTCCCCCCCATTCATTTCATCCTCTATTTGATTTCCTCCCACGACCCCGGAAGATTCGATTCCCTGGCCAAGTACGCCATCACCAATGGTCGCTGTCTGAATCGGTTTTTCTGGAAATCGACCAGCTTTTCACCCAATTCCCATCTGGCACTGCCCCGACAAAAGAAGCCAGGGAATTTCGCGGACGCGAAAAAGTAAGTACGGAGAGTGCAATGCAAGAACTGAAATTCGCGGGTGCGATCAAGAAGGAAATCGGCGTCAACGCCTTCCTTCCCTACTCAGGTCACGTCACCGATTCCATCATCAAACTGGTGAACGGGGACATGATGGCCTCGATCCGCGTGAATGGCGCGGCACACCAGAGCGCGGACAACGAGGACTTGAACGGCTGGCATAGCCAGTTGAACGGCATGATCCGCAACATCAGTTCCCCCCATGTCGCTCTCTGGAGCCATATCGCGCGACGGGAGGTGTCCCAGTACCCCGAGGGGGACTTCCCCGAAGGATTCATCAGCGACTTGAACGACAAGTACCGCGCGCGCTTGGACGAAACCAAGCTCATTGTGAATGAGCTGTACCTGACGATCATCTACCGCCCCCAGCCCTTGAAGACGGTGCGGCTGGTGGAGATTTTCTCGCGCCTGAGCCGCAAGGAAGTCGAGGAACAGCAGCATGAATCCATTGAACAAATGGAAGACCTCGTTTCCAAGTGCATGGCCGGGCTGGATCGCTACGAGCCCACCTTGCTCGGCTGCTATGAATTCAGGGGGAATCTCTTCTCGCAGACCTGCGAGTTCCTGGGCTACCTGCTCAACGGCGAGTGGCAGCGCTTCCCGCTGCCGCGCGCCAGCTTGCGCGACATTCTCCCTACCGCGCGGCCATTCTTCGGCAAAGGCGGGCTGATGAGCCTGCGCACGCCCACGCAAACCTACTACGGGGCCACGCTGGCGTTCCAGGAGTACCCCGCGCAGACACTGCCCGGCCTGTTGAATGATCTGCTCTCCGTGCCTTTTGAGTACACCCTAGGCCAGTCTTTTACCTTCCTGTCCAAGCCATCGGCTCGCGGCCGCATGGGGCGCCAGAAGAACCGGCTTATCAATGCCGGTGACGTTGCCAAGAGCCAGGTGGATGCCATTGATGACGCGCTGGACGATCTGACCAGCAATCGCTTTGTCATGGGCACGCATTCGCTGTGCCTCTTCATCCGGGCCAAGTCCGAGGACGAGCTGAAAGACCACATATCCCTGGCGGGCACCATCCTGAGTGATGCCGGCATCAAGTGGTCGCGCGAAGACCTCGCAATGGCCGCGGCGTACTTCTCGCTGATGCCGGGCAACTTCGAGTACCGGGTGCGTGCCGGGGATATCAACAGCCTGAATTTCGCCGGGTTCTCCAGCCTGCACAACTTCCCGATTGGCCGCCTGCAGGGCAACCAGTGGGGGCCAGCGGTGACCATGTTCAAGACAACTTCGGGCGCACCGTTCTACTTCAGCTTCCACAAGGGCGAAGAGGGCGCGGACGCGAAGAAGGCGGCCAAGCTCGACCCCAACCACAAGGAGCTGGCCAACACCATTGTTCTCGGGAAGTCGGGGACGGGTAAGACGGTGCTCGAAGGCTTCCTGCTGGCCCAGGCGCAGAAGTTCAACAAGCCACCTCAGCAGCGCTTGACCACGGTGGTATTCGACAAGGATCTAGGCGCAGCCGTCGCCGTTCGTGGCATGGGCGGGCGCTACTACCCGCTGAAGAATGGCTTTGCGACAGGCTTCAATCCATGCCGACTTGAGCCCACGCCCAACAACATCAGCTTTCTGGACAGCCTGATCCGCTACCTGGTGAAGCGTGAAGGTCTGCCCCTCACGCCCCGCGATGAAGCTGACATTGCCCAGGCCATCAATGGCGTCATGTCCGGCAAGGTGCCCCAGCACCAGCGCCGCCTGAGCGCCATCCTGCAATTCCTGAATCCCACCGAACCAAATGGCATCCATGCGCGCCTCAAGCGCTGGTGCCACGGTTATGGGCCCTTGGGCTGGGTCTTCGATAACGAAGAAGACACCCTCAACGTCAAGGAAAACCCCATTGTGGGGTTCGACGTGACCGAGTTCCTGGAGAACGACGAAATCAGAACCCCGGTCATCATGTACCTGATGCACCGTATACAGGCTCTGTTTGACGGTCGCCGGGTCATTATTTTCATGGACGAATTCTGGAAACTACTGGATGACCCGGAATTCGAGGACTTCGTGAAAAACAAGCTGGTCACCATCCGAAAGCAGGATGGCTTCCTGGTGTGCTTCACGCAAGCACCCAAGCAGGTTATCAAGTCGCCCATTGCCTTTGCCATCATCGAGCAAACGGCGACAAAGATTTTCCTGCCCAACCCCGAGGCCGACAAAGAGGACTATATCAAGCATTTCAAGCTGTCGGAACGGGAATACGAACTCATCAAGAACTTGCCGGAAAAATCCCGGCGCTTCTTGATTAAGCAAGGTTCCAACTCGGTAGTAGCCGAATTGGACTTGCGCGGTTTTGACGATGAATTGGCCGTCCTCTCGGGCAACACGGCCACCTCGCTACTGGCGGAATCGCTGGTGGCTGAGCTTGGGGAAGATCCCAACAACTGGTTGCCTGAATTCCACCAACGCCGTAGGAGCCTGCTCGCATCATGAAAAATTTCAAATACAAGCAAACTGCTTTGTCGCTTGCAATTGCTGCTGGCACTGTCTCATTCAGCACTTCCTCGCATGCTTTTATCGGTGGCGCATTGGATATTGCAACGGAACATACCCAGGTAATTTCCTGGGCCGCGCAATACATTCAAATGGTTCAAGAGTATCAGCAGCTTGTGAAGACTTACAACAGTTTGAACGGCATTCGCGGCATGGCAAGTCTGGTCAACAATCCGGCGCTTCGCCATTACTTGCCCGATGAATACCAAGACATTTTGAGCAAGGGCTTCGGCAACTGGATTCAGTTGAGGGCGGCGATTGATGACCCCATCGGCGGACTGAAGCTCTACAAGAACCGCCGCGATCAGGTCGCCATTGACGAGGCTATGGCCCTTGAAAGCTACCGCCAGGCCAGCCGCCGCTTCAAGGACATACAAGTCTTGCTCGACAAGGTGAACGCAGCGCCAGATGCCAAGGACATTGCCGATCTGCAAGGTCGAATCCAAGCCGAGCAGGTGATGATGCAGAACGAGTCCGTGAAACTCGCCATGTTCAAGAATCTGCAAGATATTCAGCAGCGGAAGATGACTGAACAAGCCTCACGCAATTACATGGATTCACTTTCCAAGCCTGGTGCGCTTGGTTCTCCACGGTCTGCACAAGAGCTTTTTGGCAATCAAGCTCAATAACAAGGAATCGTATGCTTCGTTTTCTCTTCACTCTTCTCAGTGCTGTACTTATTACCGCTTGCGGAGAAAGCGCCCCACCCGTCATCAATTCCAAAGCCTCTACGGATTTGGAACTGAAAACTTATATCAACACCAATTGCCAGGACAAGTACAAAATGCATCCGTACTGTCTTGATGCGACAAACGAGTTGAAATCCAGGAATTACATTGAATCCCTCAACAAGCCAGGCGCACTAGGCGCACCACGCTCTGCCGAGGAAATCTTTGGGAAAAAACAAAAAAAGTAAAGGGAGCGATCATGCAAACCTTTTATACCGATCTCATGAAGAATGTGACTGACCCATTAGCGGGGTTCATTTCTTCTACATCTGGTTCCGTCATAGGATCAATCACGGCTGTTTCGACAACCTTGCTGATGATCTATATTATGTTTTGGGGATGGTCTATGATGCGAGGCGTCATTACCGAACCCATAACTGATGGCATTACTCGATTGGTTAAACTAGCCATAATCGTGGGGATTGCCTTATCAACCGGGCGCTATGCTAGCTATATAGTTGATTTTCTATGGAATGCACCTGACGCCATGGCATCCGTGGTCGCCGGGGCAAAATCTGAAGACAAGGTGAGTTTTCTCGATACGCTGTTTGAAAAAATGTGGGCTTATTCAACAGAATGGGAAAAGGCCGCGGATCAGAACAAAAGCGTTGTTGGCATACCCAATCTCGGACAATGGCTCATGGCCTGGCTAATTCGCATTGTCGCAGCATTGATGACTGGCTATGCTGCATTCTTGTTTGTTCTCGCCAAGATTGCGATTGCAATTCTTCTGGCAATTGGCCCGATATTTATTCTCATAACCATGTTTGAAAGTACGCGCAAGTATTTTGAAGCATGGTTGAGCCAATGTCTGAATTTTGGAATAGTCATTGTCTTGGCAGCCGCCATACTTAAAATTGTTGGCACATACATAGAATCATCTGTAATGAAAGCCGGTACTGAAGCTGCCGGTTCAGCCAACCCATCATTTTTTGACGGCTTTGTTCTTATCATTCTTTGCGCAATCTGCTTTGTCATGTTGCTTCAAGTAATGGCGATGGCTTCAGGACTTGCCGGAGGGATTGCCATTTCAACAATGGGTTCTTTTGGATGGGCATACTCAAAAATGCGCGGCGCAACAATGGGTTCGATCAACCAGGCTTACCGAATTGGTTCTGGTCGCTCTCTATCTGATTGGAGAGGTCGCCGACGTTCAGCAGCCATGAATGCAAAGTGGGCCAGAAACAACCCATCGCTTGCTGGGCGAGCTGGAAATGCGGCTGTGAATGCAAGTCGCTCAGTTACCCGAAAGGTAACTGGGCGAGACAATAACAACACCGTCTCAAAACAATAAATTTTTCGCGGACGCGAAAACCGCCCGAACTGGGCGGAAGGCCATACTCACGCCAAAACCCGTATTTCTCTCATTATGCTGTATTATAAAAATTCTCCAAATTTCAGAAAGGGCATCATGAAGCTATTAGCAATGATTCCAGTCGCATTGATTATTGCCGGCTGCGTTAACACCCCGAAACCGCCGCCTGGCGTGGTGGGGGAATATCGCCCCATCAATCAACCCGACTTCAGCCCTCCCTCTACGCTCATTCCACGAGTCTTTGACTTCAAATACAAGGGCGACCCTGAAATGGCCTTGTTTGCCCTGAAGGAAATTCAGACTCAATTGATGGTCATGCCCCCCGAGGGCACGAAGCAAAGCGCCAATCTGGTCAATGTTGACTTGAGACAAGTCACATTGGACAAGGCACTTTATGAACTCGGCAAAGCGGGGCGCGGGAGCTTTGAAATCATTTATCGCAATGACCCCGTGAACAACCGCGACTTTGCTTATGTGAGGTATCCCAATGCTCGGTAAAAAGAAAGGCAAAAGCGATATTGATCGCTACACCGAAGAGGTGCGTTCCTGGGAAACCGACAAGGTAATGGAAGCGCACAAGTCCAAGCGCTTGGCCTGGCGGGTCGCTGGGGTCAGCATGGCCACGTCCCTCCTTGCGGTGGGAGCAGTCTTTGCCCTGACCCCCTTGAAGTCTGTCGAACCCTACGTTATTCGCGTGGACAACAGCACTGGCGTGGTGGACGTACAGCGAGCCTTGCAGGGTGGCGACACCAACTACAACGAGGCCGTGAACAAGTATTTCTCGCAAATCTATGTGAGGTACCGCGAAGGCTACAGCCGCGAGCTGTCCGCCGAACATTACTACGCCGTGGGTCTGATGAGCAATACCGTTGAACAAGAGCGGTACTTTGCTTTCTTCAATCCAAAGAATGCTCTCTCCCCGCTGGTGGTCTACAACAAATACGCCAAGGTCGGCATATCCGTTAAGACCACCACATTCATCAAACCGAATGTGGCCCTGGTGCGCTATGTGCGGGAAATCATCCGTGGCTCCGACAAGCCGGAAATCTCCCACTGGGCCGCCACGGTGACCTTCCGCTACATCGGTGCGCCCATGACGGACAAGGACCGGGCCATCAACCCATTGGGCTTCCAAGTCACGGACTACCGCACTGACCCCGAATCCCTGACCGCTGTGCTGGGCGAGCGCAAAGACTACCAGCCGCAGCAACCCACATTGGCCGCACCTCCGGCGCTTTCTGCACCGGAAGCACCTGGAGCGACGGCTCCACCCATGCCCAACAGTGAACCCGCATCAGCACCTATGCCTGCGCCTGGTGCATCCAATGCCTCTGCCGACCAAGGGGTGAAACCATGAAGAAGCTCTTGATCGCCAGCCTCACGGCGGCCATGTTCCTTGCGGCCCAGGCCGAAACACTGCCAGAGCCGGGTGTCTCCGATGCCCGCATACGCACCGTGACCTACAACCCCAAGGGGGTTGTACGCCTGAACACCTACTACGGCGTCTCCACCCATGTCCAGTTCAGCGAGTCCGAACAAATCAAGGACGTGGCCGTGGGCGATGATCTGGCCTGGAAGGTCATTCCGCGCGGCAATAACCTGTTCATCAAGCCCGTGGCGAAAGAGGGCGATACCAATATCACGGTCATTACCACGAAGCGAACCTACCAGTTCGTGGTGATGGTTGTTCCAGACAAGGGCACCAAAGGCAATGCCTGGGCCAACCGTGATCTGACCTATTCCCTGTCCTTCCGCTACGTGGACGATGAACAGGCCGCAGCCGCTGCGCGGGCCAAGGCCGAAAAGGACAAGGCCCAGCGCGCCGACATTAGCAACCGCCTGCAGCGCGCGCCCGGCCAAATGGGCCACAACACGGATTACTGGGTCGCTGGGGACAGCGAGGTCAGTCCCAGCGGCGCTTATGACGATGGCCGGTTCGTGTACTTCATCTTCAGGGCCAATGCAGAAATGCCCGCCATCTACGAGGTGGATGACAAGGGCCAAGAGTCTTTGGTGAATACGCACGTCATGAGCGGCAACACCATTTCCGTGCATCGCATGGCACCCAGCTACATCTTCCGCAAGGGAAATTCGGTCGCCAGCGTCATCAACAAGTCATTCAACCGCAAGGGCGGGGTGGACAACCTGACAGGCACGGTCGCGCCTGACGTTGAACGTGTCGTGAAGGAGGTCAACTAAATGAGCCAAGACAACAACAACCAGCCCGGCGATGCGCAGCGCAGGGATAAATGGCGCGGCAACGATGACGAGTTTCGCGGGGGCGAAACTCAGCGGGAAGAACCCGAATTCAACGAAGAAGACGATCTTCCCGCGCTGAACCGTCGCCGGCGCTCCAACAAGCTGGTGACGGCCAGCGGCTACGTCATCCTCGGCGCCTTGCTGATCGCCGTCCTCGTCATCATGACCCGGAACACCGGCCCCCAGGTGAAAGAGGCCGCGCAGTCTGTCAGCAACCGGCTGCCGCCCCTGGTGGTACCGGCACCGCCTGAACCACCGGCGTCCAGCTTGCTCAAGCCAGAACCGCCCAAGGAAGTCAGCGAAGACGACGACCCCATGCTGCGCAAGATGAAGGGCAACCTCGTCATGCAGGGCGGCGGCGGAAGCAGCGGCTCCGGCTCAGGCAGCGGCGGCGCGCGCGCTCCTGGGCAGATGACCGAAGCTGACCGGGTAGCCTTCTTGATGGCGCAGGGACGGCCCTCCCAGGGCTTCATCGGCCCCGATGGCCAGCCTATCGGCGGCCCCGGCACTGGCGACGGCGGTAACGTGGTGCAGGCAGGCGGCGCGGGCGCAGGCTCGCTCGGCCAGCGCCTGAAGCCCACCATCACCGAAGCGGTATCCGCAACAGTGCTGCCGCACCGTGACTACCTGATCGCCAAGGGGGCCACGCTGGACTGCGCACTCGAAACGGCCATCAACACCAGCGTTCCGGCCATGACCACGTGCCGCCTTACGCGGGATGTGTACTCGGACAATGGCCGCGTGCTGCTGCTCGATCGCGGGACGCAGCTCGTTGGCGAGTACGCGGGCCAGATCGCGCGCGGCCAGGCGCGGATGTTCCTGCTCTGGACGCGCGCCAAGACCCCTTCGGGCGTGGTCGTGAACCTGAATTCGCCCGGCATCGACAGCCTCGGCCGCGGCGGCATCGGCGGCTACGTGGACAACCACTTTTGGGAGCGCTTCGGCGCGGCCATCCTGACCAGCTTCCTGAAGGATACGGTCAACATCGTGGCGAACAACCGCACCCAATCGGGCGGCGGCGGGAACACCAACATCTACACCGGCACGCTGAACAGCGGCAACGAGGTGGTGAGTTCCATCCTGCGCGAACAGGCCAGCATCCCGTCCACGCTGATCGTGAACCAGGGTGTGCATGTTCAGGTCATGGTGGCCCGTGACCTCGATTTCAGCGAAGTCTATGGGCTGCGCACCAAGAACTGAAAGGCACTCAAGATGCAAGGCTTTGACACCGGCAAGCGTCTTGAGAGCCGCGCGATGCTCGATACGTTCATCGCGCCGCTCAGCACCTTGCTGCAGGGCGACATAACTGAAGTTGCGGTCAACCGGCCCGGAGAAATCTGGACGGAAGGCCCCTACGGTTGGCGCAAGCACGATGCCCCCGAACTGACGTACCAAGCCTGCATGCACATTGCGCAGTTGATCGCCACGTTCAACAACAAGGACATCAGCATCGACCGCCCGAGCCTGGCGGCGGCGCTGCCCGATGGCGAGCGCGTGCAGGTACTGATTCCCCCGGCCTGCCTGGCGGAAACCGTCTCCTTCACGATCCGCAAGCCCAGCATGACGGACAAGAGCCTGGAGGAGCTGGAGCAGGGCGGGGCGTTCGAGCACGTGGCCGCAGCCGGGCAGGGACTGCGCCCTTTCGAGGTCGAACTGCTGGAGCTGAAGGAAAGCGGCCAGGTGCGCGAGTTCTTGCACAAGGCCGTTCTGCACCATCGAAACATGCTCATCGTCGGCAAGACCGGCTCGGGCAAGACCACGTTGACGCGCAGCCTCATCCGCATCATCCCCAAGGAAGAGCGCCTGGTGACCATCGAGGACGTGCATGAGCTTTTCATGCACGACGTGCCCAACAAGGTTCACCTGCTGTACGCGCGGGAAGACGAGGGCGGCTCCAAGGTCACCGCCAAACAGGCGCTGGCGTCATGCCTGCGCATGAAGCCTGACCGCATCCTGCTGGCAGAGCTGCGCGGCGATGAAGCCTGGGAGTTCGTGAAGTCGATCAACACCGGCCACCCCGGAAGCATCAGCACCATGCACGCCAACGGCGCGTGGGAGTGCTTCGAGCAACTGACGGCCTTCATCAAGGATTCCAAGACGGGCTCGCACCTGGAAACCCAGGACATAAAGCGGCGGCTCTACACCACGATTGACGTGGTGGTCTACATGGATCGCTGGAAGGTACGGGAGATTTTCTATGACCCTGAATTCAAGCGCCAGCACATGGCTTAGGCCCACGCTGTGGGTGGGCCTGGCGGCCTTCGGGCTGCTGGCCTGGCTGTACCTGGCCGGAGCCATCGTCCTGGCTGGCATTGGCAGGAGCTACAGCACGGTCACGCCCCTGACCTTCGCCCAGTACGCCATCTACTACGGCGAACACAAGAGGGTAGGGCTGTGGCTGTGGGCCAGCGGCGTCATCAGCACCATCGTGCTGCTGGCCCCAGTGGCCCTGTTCCTCCGGCCCAGGGCACGCAGCCTGCACGGTGATGCCCGCTTTGCCTCGCGCAGCGAGATCCGCAAGGCGGGCCTGCTGAACGGAGACGGCCTGATCGTGGGCCAGCACGGCGGCCAGTACCTGATGTTCAACGGCCCCCAGCACGTCCTGCTATCGGCACCCACCCGCTCGGGCAAGGGCGTTTCGGTGGTGATTCCCAACCTGCTGACCTGGCGGCAAAGCGTGGTCGCCCTGGATGTGAAGCTGGAACTTTGGAAGATCACCAGCGCATACCGACGCAAGTACGGCCAACAGTGCTTTCTCTTCAACCCCGGCTCCGAAGACAACCGCTCGCACCGCTATAACCCCCTGGGCTACATCAGCAGTGAGCCAGGCAAGCGCATCGACGACATACAGAAGATCGCCAACATGGTCTTCCCCGATCTGGAAGGGACTGACCCGATCTGGACGGCAACGCCGCGCAGCCTGTTCATGGGCGTGGTCTTGTACCTGCTGGAGTCACCCGGCAAGCCCGTAACGCTTGGCCAGGTGCTGCGAGAAACGCTGACGGACGGCGACGGCAAAGCCTATTTCGAGCGCATCGTGAAGCAGCGCCAAGAGGGCAGCTCGCCCCTCTCCGGTGCTTGTGTCCGTGGCCTGAACAGCTACACGTCGATAGCGAGCGAGAACACGCGCAGCGGCATCATGACCAGTTTCCGGTCACGGCTGGAGCTGTGGATGAATCCAGCCATCGACGCCGCCACCAGCGCGAATGACTTTGACCTGCGCGAAGTGCGCAGCAAGAAGCTGTCGATCTACATAGGCATCACGCCCGACAACCTGAGCCGGATGGCTCCGCTCATCAATCTGTTCTTCCAGCAGTTGATCGACCTGAACACGCGCGAGCTGCCCTCCCAAAACAAGAGGCTGCAATACACCTGCCTGCTGCTCATGGACGAGTTCACCGCGATGGGCAAGGTGGACATTCTGAGCAAGGGCATCAGCTTCATCGCGGGCTACAAGCTGCGGATGCTGCCCATCATCCAAAGCCCGGCCCAGCTTGTCAGCACCTACGGTAGAGACGCGGCGGAAACATTCAAGGTGAACCACGCCATGAACATCGTTTTCCCGCCCAAGCCTTCGGAAACCGATACGGCACGGGATATTTCCGAATGGCTGGGTTACACCACCGTCAAGTCCGCCTCCAAGTCCAAGAACGTGGGGATTTTCAGGAAACAAAATCCATCGGAAAGCGTGAGTGACCAGCGGCGCGCACTGCTTTTGCCCCAAGAGATTACGTCACTGGGTCAGGACGCGGAATTGGTGGCCCTCGAAAACGTGCTGCCGATCAAAGCCAAAAAGGTACGGTATTTCGCGGACGCGAAATTCATGGATCGCCTCAAGGAAGTTTCACCCTATCTGACAAGCCTGGGCAGTCGGCTTCCAACAGAAGATGAGCAAAACGAGGCCGTTCAACGGGGCGAACTATCCGCCCCTGTTCCGCAGCTCGATATTGAGCTTTACCAAGACGAAATCGCGGCGACTGAGGGCAGCATCGAGGGCATTCCAAGTACCGCACGAACGGAAACAATAACCCGTCCATTTACTCCTAAGGACTATCCTAGAATCGAAGAAATTAATTTCTCCCTTGATTTAAGCAAGGTAGCCGCGCCATCCAAGGAAAATCGTTCGGAAGAAGACCTTATCAAATACGCCGATGCCATCAGCAAAGAGGTTGGCTTTCACGTATAGCATCTCACTTGACATACGAAAGGATATTCAGCCATGAAAATAACATCGAAGTATGCGATTCTGGCAGGGATCATGTTCAGCATCACCCAAGCCCAGGCAGTGAGTAACCCATGCGTGAGCGCCGATTTTGAGCCGCAGATTCCACCGCCCCCCAAGGATTACCTTCTCGACGTGCAGCGGCTGCAGGTCATGTCAGGGTTACGCACGAAAGCCGCTGTGGCAGCCATCAAGGAAGAAGCGGACGATCCCACCTTCAAGTTCTGGACGCTGGCTGGAATCAAGCCAAAAGACCATCCGGCCCTGGATGCTGCCGTGAAGTCCGCCCAGTCTGCCGCAGGCGTCATCGTTCTGGATTTGAAGGCCAAGTTCAACCGGACTCGCGCAAACGTAATCGATCCCAGCTTGACTACCGTAGTCTCTGTGCCTTGGCACAAGGCATACCCTAGCGGCCACTCCACCCAAATGTTCATCACGGCGCTGGTGTTTAGCGAAGCCATGCCAGCCAAGGCCCAGGCTTTCCAGAAATTGGCCGCAAGTGTTGCGATAAACCGGGAAATTGCTGGCCTCCACTATTCAACCGATACGGACGCCGGGTATGTCCTGGCGCAGCAAGTTTGGCAAGCGATACTGCCCAACTGCAAGCCGGTAAAAATCCGTGAGTCAGCCCAATAAACCCCGCCCTATGGAGGAAGCATGATGAATGTTGCTGCTCTAGCTTCTTTGGCCGCCATCGCCCTTGCCGGATGCGCCCCGATGATTTCAGGCACGATGAACCTATCCAATAACGAAGAAACGGTGAACAAGAAGGCCACCGAATATTTCAAGGCCGCACCAGGCCAGGTCAAAGTCTCGAATATCGAGAAACACGCGCTGAATACCACTTTCCGGGCGCAATATCGTGGCAAATCCTATAACTGTCACGTCTATTATGGCGACGTGACTTGCAAGTGATTTCAAAGGATATTTGACATGGCAGATACCAATACTTCTGATGCCAACAATCAGCGCACCGACCTGGATAAAGAGGTGGATTCGTTCCTCTACGAACGCGGCCCATCGGTAGGTGTCACGCAGATTGACGGAAAAGTAGCTACGTCCCTGCGCTATGAACGCACAGAAAAAGACGGTTTGCCGCGCGTGAATGTGACATTTATGATGGACAACAAGACCGTGGCGAAGCTCCGTGACTTGGATGCGATTGACTTGGAGAACGCAATCGGCGAGCGCAATGCGATGGCGATAGCCAAGGCGCATGCCGACAAGGGCACCCTCAAGGGTTCCAACCTGGCAAACGAGTATGGCCTTTCCCCCGAAGAGAACGCACGCCGCGTCAGCGAGAAGGATGCCCGCAAGGAAGCCGAGGCCCAGGCTGCAGGGCTTGCACCTTCCCCCATCGACCCTGCGGCATTGAGCGCCGTGGCGAACAAACGGGAAGAGGAAACCCAGGCTGCAGCCCGGGCCATCAAAGAGCAGGCCGCAGCGCAGAACGCCATCACCAAGGATAAGGTGAAGGAGACAGGGCAGGGCGGTTCACCCGACGGCGGCGACAACGAAGTCCAGTCGGATGAGCCTTTCTCCACGGCGGAAGATGATCGCCTGGTTCCCATCGTCCCCCCTGAGGTGGTCAACAAGTACATCAAGGTAGGCGATGCCTACCATTTCCAGCGCAACCCTGAAGCGGTGGCCTTCCGCGACCGTGGCAACAAGCTGGAGACGCAGAGCAGCAGTCCAGCCGTGGCGGACAGCATGGTACGAATCGCCCAGGCGCGCGGTTGGAACGAGATCCGCGTGACCGGCTCGGAGAACTTCAAGCGCGAGGTTTGGATGGAGGCCGCAGCGCGCGGTATGCATGTTCGCGGCTATGATCCCAACGACGCCGACAAGGCCCGGCTTGAGGCCATACGGCAGCGCGCGGAATTTCGCGGGCGCGAAATGGAAGGCAACTCCATATCCGAAGGCAAACAGCGCACGCACGGCCAGGAAATGTCCGATGCCTTCCAGCGCGAATCGCCCGAGGCCGCCATGCACAAGCACCCCGAACTGGCCGGCGCCTACGCCGGCATGGAAGCGGCGCGGCGGAAGGTCGGGGGAGGGGACTTTTCCCCTGAAGAACAGCGCGTGGTGATGGAGCGCATTCGCAGCAATGCGGTGAACTCCATTGAAAAAGGGCATGTGCCCGCGGTCAATGTCAAGGAGCCGAAGAGCGAGTTTGAACAGGCTCGCCGCGTCGATGAACAGCGCGAAGAGAGGCGCAAGGAAAAGGAGATTGAGCGATGAAGACGATGAAGATTGCATGCGCTGCGCTGGCCCTGGCCGTATTGGCGGGCTGCGCTGGGGGAGACTTTTCCGAAGGGACGCGCACCGGGCCTCACTACCTGGCTTCGGGCAACGTGGGCACTGCTGATGCCCGCGTGTACGCTGAACGAACGGTGTTTCGTGCCGAACCAGGCCAGGAATTTCAGTTCAGCACGTCCTCTGGAGAACCCATCCCTGCGGACAAAGTGGACAACTATTACCGGCTGGATCGTGTGGCAACGGACTTCGTTGCGACCAGCAGCACACGTAAAATCCGCTTCGTCCTCAATCCAGCAACGTGGACATTTTCGCGCTCGGGCGCGATATTCTCCAACAACGAACCACCGGATCAACCCATATGGCGACCTACAGCGAACTTCTAAAGCAGCGCGAAGAGCTTGAAAAGCAAATCGAGGCTGCGAGAGAACAGGAATTGAGTGGCGCGAAGGCCAAAATTATCGAACTCATGGATATGTATGGCCTGACGTGTGAAGACCTGGTGGAAGGGCGTGGCCGCGCACCCCATCAAGCCAAAATCCACGTCAAGCCGAAGTACCGCAACCCGGAAACCGGCCAAACGTGGTCGGGACGCGGCAAACCTCCGGCCTGGATTGCGAACAAAGACCGTGCCCAGTTTGCAATCCAAGACGGCCAGTAAGCGCTACGCGCAGCGGGGGAAAAGCCTTTCCCCCGGTCGGGTCTAACGACCTGAGCCGTGGACAAGCCAAGGACTTGCCCACCGCTTCACCGCCATAGCGGCTCCCGCCCCCTTTCTTCGTTGAAAATTCCCTGAAATGCATGGTTGCAACAAGGGATACGCGAGCAGGGGGCCAGTCGTACAATTGCTCCATGAACCTGCAAAAGTTCCGCTCCTACGCTCTTGGTGGCCGCCTCGATAGCGCCGCCCGCAAGGGTGTTGCCGAAGCCGTCGCCACGGCGCGGGCGGCGGGCCTGCAGGTCGAAGGCTACGCAGCCAACCCCGTGCCCCAGCAGCGCCAGGCGGGCACTTTCGGCAGCACTTCCTCCAGCACCGACGAGCCTAAAAAAAAGCGCTTCGGATGAGCCAGGGCGAAGAAGAGAATTCCGGCGATAACCCCCAGCCGCTCATGTTGGTTTTCGCCGGGCCGAACGGCTCCGGTAAATCCACCATCAACGCCCAGGTCTTGAAAGACCCTGAACTGGGTTTCAACGGCAAATATATCAATGCCGATGAAATCGCCAAAGGCTTGGAAGCGCAGATTCCCGATTACCGCACCCGGAATATCAAGGCTGCTGGTATCGCTGAGGCCCAGCGACTCGAAGCCCTGCAGGGCGGCCAGTCGTTCGCTTTCGAGTCCGTCATGTCCACCCCGGAAAAGGTGGCGCTGCTCACGCAAGCCCGCGAGCATGGCTATCAAGTCGCCTTGATCTTCGTCACAACGGACAACCCCGAGTTGAACGTGGCGCGAGTCAGCAACCGGGTTTCCCTGGGCGGGCACGCCGTTGAACCCGACTCGATCAGGAAGCGGTACGCGGGGGCCATGCAGCTTCTGCCGTCCGCCGTGGAGCACTCCGACACGGCGGTGGTGTTCGATAACTCGGGCGTGGAGCCAGTCCGCGTTGTCACCAAGGACGGCCCTACCATCGTGATTGAGCCCAATGCGCCGCAGTGGGTTCAAACCCACTTTGCGGAGCCATTTCAGGCCCGGCAAGACTCTCTGAACAAGCTGGCGGCCACGGCCCAGGCCACAAACCCCAAGACCCCGATTGCCGAAGCTGCAGCAGCACATGGCCGCAGCTACCACGGCCTGGTGCTGGCCCAAACCGATCACCATGCGCTGCAGGCCACGCAGGATACTTTCACGATCCATGACAAGGTATTGAGCCTGGATCGTGGATTCCGCAGCGGCTACACGACCTTCACCTATGCCTTCGATAAAGGCAAGCTGGCCAGCGAGGAAACGGTGTTGCGCATCGAGCGCGAGGCACGCGGCAAGGCGTTCACGGAGCTGCCCCGAGAAGAGGCATTAAAGCGCCATCCTGAGCTGGCCAGTTCGTTCAAGCAACTGGACGCGGTTCAAGCGCAGATTCAGGTCCAAGACCTCAATGCGCGCGAGCTGGCCATTGTCATGAACCGGGTGCGTGAGAACATGGGCCGCGCCATTGAAAAAGGCGTTGATGAAAAGACCCAGGTTCAGGCTGAAGTGACTACATCTACTAGCCCAAGCCGAGAAGCTGAACGCTAGTTTCTATCTTCAAAATGGCCCAAATCCCGAACATCCTTGCGCGCCGCAATGTCATAGATATATAGTCG
The DNA here is from genome assembly GCA_018266685.1 of Bacteroidota bacterium. Classification (GTDB taxonomy): domain Bacteria; phylum Bacteroidota; class Bacteroidia; order Flavobacteriales_F; family PHOS-HE28; genus PHOS-HE28. The sequence goes on along the minus strand of JAFDZY010000462.1, from coordinate 5,068 downwards.
TTTCTCTTCCATATCTTCACGAATATGATTGTAGGTGGTTACCACAACCCCATTCATCGTAATATTGATTGAGTCTGTGCTGTAGATGCCCGGAATATCAGTTGAAATAAGTTGCACTTCAAGATTCTTGTGCTGAATCAACGCAACCCACTTTCTTGGTTTCACTTGGCTCATCATATTTGACATAATCTTTCTTGTATCAACAAAAAATGAAGGTCAATGGCTTACTGCCATTTCCTCATTTTTCTGTATTCCCAAGGCGCAATAGGTTCCGCATCGGCCCATAGTCCCAGCCGTTGGCGGCGGGCGTCGGCTTCCAAAGGATACAACGTCTTGTCTTTCACATACTGCCGGTACACCCAGGCCATGCCCTGACTGACCATTGCCGCATTGACATTCACCCCCGCTGTGTACACCGTCCCCAGCACGCGCCCGTAGCGGTCTTGGCCCGCTTCGTCCACTGTCACGGGCTGCCGGAACACCATCGCGGCCAGCGCCTGCCGCGCCCGCGTGCCGAACGCCTGGCGCTTCTCCGGCGCGTCGATCTGCGCCAGGCGCACGCGCACCGGCTGACGATCTACGAGCACGTCGATGGTGTCACCATCGAGGACGGCAACGACCTGGCCGCTGAACTCGGCCCAGGCCGCAGGGCTGGCCACCAAGGCCCAGGCCATGAGCAGCGCTGCCAGGACCTGGCGGCGCTGCTGGGGAAGTCTCGGGGGGATCTTGCTCTCCTTGGTGGTGGGTGGGTCAACGCTCGCGGCCTGGATCACGTCGCGGCCCGTTGGATGGCACCTGGCCAGGCTGGAGCCCGCCAGGTGATGGCGTCGGCTGCTGCACGGACTTGACCAGTTCGCGCAGCTTGCGGCGCAAGCTCTCCTGCGAGGTCACCGGCTCCGGCATCTTGGACACGAACCGGCGGATCTGCGTGGCCAGGCGCTGATTGCGCTCGGCCAGACTCATTCGGCCTACATCTGCATCAGGGCCAGTTCGCGCCCGTCGCACCGAAGAATCGGAGAGGGTTCCTCCGGCGTCCAAACGATGGCGTGCATCCGGCTGCAAAAAGCCCGCAGCGTGTCCTTGTCCTTGCCCGCGTGCCACATTGCCAGCGGGCAAGTCTCGCAAGCCGGGGATGGACTGGGACGGTCTTCGTCCGCCAACGCCTCGATGACCGGGCTGATGTACGCCGGTTGCGCCGGCCTGCCCATGTCCTGGGTCGATTCCGGCGACGGCTGCGCCTCGCCGCTGTCCGTCTCGGGCTCTTTGGCGGTCGATGCCGGTGTAGTCGATTCGCTCATAGGACAGTTCCTTTCCGTTCTTGGTTTTCAGCGTCGTAGGGCGCTTTTCGAGGTCATCAGCGGCCCGCAGCCATGCGGCCTTGCTACGGCCCTGTGTAGAGCGAACAACGCCCTCCCAGGGCTTTCCATCGGGCTCCTGGCCGCCCGCCTCGGCCCGGATCGCCTGACTGGCCTCGGCCAGCCTGGACTGCATCACTCGGGACTGGCGCGGCGCGCGGCCTACCGGCTCCGGGTCGTCAATGTGCCGAAGCACCTGGTTCTCCGCCTTCCGGACAACGCCGCGCACGTTGCGCGCCGTGGCCTCGGCATCTATGCCCCGCTCGCGCAGCCGTTCAGCAAAGTCCTCGCGCCAGCGCTGCACCTGGCCCTTCGGAACATGCAACTGCCGCCCATTCAGGCCACGGCATTTCACCGATAAATGGCAATGGTCATTATCGGTGTCCGTATGCAGCGCAAACACATATTCGTGATTTGCACCAAAGGCATTAGCAGCAAATGCGCGCACTGCATCGCGCAGGGCCAGCGGATCATTTTTCCCAGGCATCGACAGAATCATGTGCATGGTGTCGCGCTGATTCTTCGATTTACCCGGTTTGGTATTGGCGTCAATATCCCGGCACCAATCCTGATAGAGCTGCCTTACGTCCTCGATATTGTCAAAGAGTTGGCCTTTCTCATTCTCGATGGCAATCTTTTCTTTCTCAGACATGGCATGGCGGGTGATATACATCAGGTGGGCTTTGGCATGTGCGCCGCCTTTGCCATACCCGGTAATCTTCACCATCACCTCAGTGGAGCCAGCTACAACACGGCTCGCCTTGTCGCGCGAGGATTTCTTGGATTTACCGCCCTGCCCTTTCTTGACCTTGAGCGGCCTGGCATTGTTCTTGACCGGCTTCACCTGGCCGGGGTCACCACTCTCCTGAAAAAGCAGATCAAGAAGCTGGGTCATCATTAACCCCCCAGGCCCGATTTCTTGCCGTGACCAGCGATAATATACGGTCGCGCAAATTACCGATGCGCTTTTTAAGAACTTCAATGCCTTGGAGCGTCAATATTTCATCCTTGGAAAAATTGACGCCGATTAACTCTGCGCGGTTCATGCTGCGTGCAATCTGGTTGAGATTGCGGCCTACGGCTGCAAGCTCACGATTGGCGTAGCTTACCGCCTCGACTTCCTTTTCCGTCAATACGGGCTCAACCATGACCACGGATTGAATCAAGGCCGCCACCCATTCGGACGAAGACATATTTTCAGCCGCAGCGCGCTTTCGGACTTCGGTTTTGAGAAACGAAGGAATGCGAATCTCGAAGCGCTCCAGCTCGGCTGCGCCAGGCTGAACCGGGATGGCCGCTGAATGTCTCCGGCGCAGTTTGACAGGCTCGCCGGAAAGGTGGGCATGGATCAACGCGCGCAGGAGCCTGCCGGGCTTCTTGCCATCCGATGCCGCGGACGCGCAGAACTCCGCGTGCTCGGCTGGCGACACACGGGTTTTCAGGATCGGGTAGAGGTCGGATGCAGCCGCCCTACCCGGCTGGTCTTGCTCTTCAGAGGGGGCAGGCATGGGTCAGAGGCGTACCAAGAGCGGAAGCGATGCCACATTGTGGCACAAAACCCGGCGCTTGCGCGTATCCTGCCCTCACTAATCAATCGCCTCTCCCCATGCCTGTCCCCTTTGCGGATTCTTGCCATGTTGACAACATAATGAAAACCATACGGTATCACTTTGACAACATTGCATAGCAATGATGGCAACTAATTAACATCAATTTTCGCGGACGCGAAAACCATATGAAAACCCATTGGCATCAAATGGACAACACTAGACAACAATTGGATAACAATCTAAGGTATCCTCCATACATGACCAAAGCGAAGCCCAGTGACCCCGGAGCGGCCCTCGATGCCCTCGCCAGGAAGTTCAGCCTTGAGAACAAGGCTGCAGCCTTCCGCGCGAACTTCGAGAAGATCGAGTACGCCATCCAGTCCGGCGCACCTCAGAGTGAAATCATCAAGGTGCTGAAAGAGCATGGAATCGTTCTTTCAGCCGGAACATTCAAGGAATATCTGCGGCGCGAGCGCTTACGCCGGAATAAGGATTCCATGAATTCTCTTTCATCTGCGGGCGTCGTTTCTTCCCCGCCTTCTACGGTGATTCCATCGGAAGAACCGCCCTCCCCCGTCCAATCTTCTGACCCAAGCGCTATTGACTCTATAATCAAAAGCACGCCGAATTTAGAAGCATTGGCGAAGTTCCATAAAAGTCAGCAAAAGAAGGGATCATCATGAAGATTGCCGTATTGAATTTCTCGGGCAACGTGGGCAAAACCACGATTGCCGCGCATCTGCTGAAGCCGCGCATGCCGAATGCCCGGATTTACTCCGTCGAATCCATCAACTCTGGTGCCGACGCTTCCGGCGTCGAAGTCGAAAAACTGCGCGGCAAGAAATTTGGCTCGATGATCGACGCCATTATGTTGCTGGATGAAGCGATCATTGACGTTGGCGCGTCCAACGTCGAAGACTTCATGAAAATGATGCAGCAATATGCAGGTTCGCACGAAGAAATGGATTATTTCATCGTGCCCGTGGTCAAGGAAAAGAAGGTGCAAGAGGACACGGTGAATACCATCCGCGCCCTGCGCACCATCGGTATTCCTGCCAAGAAAATCCGCGTGGTATTTAACAAGCTCGATGTGGATGAATCCCCTTCCGATGAATTTCCAAGTCTGTACGGCCTGGCCGCAAGCGAGAAATCGTGCATCGTCACCGACGATGCCACGATTCGCAGTAATGAGGTTTTCGAGCGATTGAAAACCCTGAATAAATCGCTGGGCGATCTGGTGAATGACCCGGTGGATTATCGCCAGAAACTGCGTGAAGCCACCAGCCAGGAAGACAAGGAACACTGCGTTCAAATGGTCGCGCTCAAGCGCCTGTCCGTCACCGCCGATGAAAACATGCAGCGTGTTTTCAAGGCGATCACAAAATGAAAAGCAATACAGTCCGCGAAGCAATCGCGGCTGAATTGCTGGGCGAGATTGACGGCCTCGTCCTGCGCCTGGAGAACACGGCCAGGACGGTGCAGGAGCATGAAGCCAGCGCCAAGGCCAGCACGGACGCGCTGCTGTCCGCAGCCGATCAATTCAAGCTCGCGGTAACCCAGTTCAGCGAGTCGGCCACGGCCCAGGTACGCGAAGCCGTGGAGCGGCACGCGCATGAAGTCATCACACAAACCCGCGATGAAGCCGCAGCAGCGATGCAGGAAGCCGCGCGGCAGGCGTGGCGCACCAGCGCGCTCGATGAAGCGGATCGGCTTGGCCAGCGCCTGCGGGCGCTGGCCCGCGAGTTCCATCCGGTGCCAGCATGGCAACGGCTGGTCGAGGCCGCTGCAGGCGGCCTCATCGGTGCCGCACTGGTCTTCGTCCTGCTGCTGGCCCTGGGCAAGCTCTAGACTGCACTGTCCGCGCGCCGAGCCATGCCTTGTCCGGGCTACGGGGTTGCCCCGGCAAGGCCGGGGCAAGCGCTACCGCGCCGGCCCCTACCGGACAACCCGCGCGCCAGGGCGCGCGGGCTTCGGGCTACATGGCCCGGATGTTCCCCCAGTGCTTCATGCACCGTTCCTGTTTGTCTTCCAAGAAGAGGGCTCAGAGCTTGTGAAGTAAACGGTTCGCGTTGACTGGCGAGCCGGCTGCTGCGAACCGCGCGGTTGAACGACCCTGAGGCGCGCCGAGTTCATCCAGTAGGTCGCATTGGCCCACGCGGGGAG
>JAFDZY010000461.1 GCA_018266685.1 Bacteroidota bacterium | reverse complement strand
GCCGCCGTACATGCCACGCCCGTGGCCAAGGCGGTGATGGCGGAGAAGGGCATCAGCGGCGAACAAGTGAAGGGCACCGGCCCGAACGGCCGCATCAGCAAGAGCGATGTGGAAGCCTATTTGGCCGGAGGCCTTGTCGCAGCATCAATGATGAATGGTTGGGGCGGTGGACGCAACAGTACCCGCACCAAGATGAGCACCCTGCGCAAGAAAGTGGCGGAGCGCTTGGTGAGCGTGAAGAACGAAACGGCCATGCTCACCACGTTCAACGAGGTGGACATGAGCGCGGTGATGGCTGTGCGCAACCAGTACAAGGACAAGTTCAAGGAGAAATACGGCGTGGGCCTCGGGTTCATGTCCTTCTTCACCAAGGCGGTCACCGAGGCGCTGCGGTTGTTCCCCAACGTGAATGCGCAACTGGACGGGGAGAACATCGTGAACTTCGATTACGCCGACATCGGCATTGCGGTAAGCTCGCCCAAGGGCCTGATGGTGCCGGTGGTTCGCAATGCGGAGCGGATGAGCATGGCTGAGATCGAAAGCGCCATCAAGGACTTGGCGGTGAAAGCACGCGACGGCAAGCTGAGCCTTGCGGACATGAGCGGCGGCACCTTCACCATCACCAACGGCGGTGTGTTCGGCAGCATGCTCAGCACGCCCATCATCAATCCGCCGCAAAGCGCCATCCTCGGCATGCACAACATTGTGGAACGCCCAGTGGCGGTGAATGGCCAGGTGGTGGTGCGCCCGGTGATGTACGTGGCACTGAGCTATGACCACCGCATCATCGACGGCAAGGAAAGCGTGGGCTTCCTGTTCAAGGTGAAGGAAATGTTGGAGGATCCCGCGAAGCTGGTGCTGGGCGGAAAGGATCCCGGAGCGGTGCTGGCGGGGTTGTGAGCGGCTAGAGAGCGCTCATTTTTTAGCATCCTCGTTTTCCTGACAAGCGTTTTATGGGGCCCGATTGCGCCATGGCCCAACATGCCCATGTTGACAAGTGCGCCCCACTTGCGGCAAGCGGCTGCCCGGCACCCGTCTATGTTTGGCTTGGATTCCGGCGATCCTCGGAAGGCAAAGGCCAACCGCACACCGGCAGCATCGCACAGGCGGTGGCCGTTGGCGAGAGCGGTGCCTTGCAGATGCACTTGGGGCCGTGATCCGCTTTACACCATCGGTACATGGCCCAACAGATACGCTTCCAGGGAACAGTTCAAGACCACGTTCGGAAACCAGGGGGTAAGCTCCGGACATTGGTGATCAAGTTTGCCCTTGCTGCGGCAAGCCTGTTGGTGTGGCAGGGTGAAGCCTATGCCACCCATGCCATGGGCGGCGAGCTCACCTATACCTGCCTGGGCAACAACCAGTATTTGGTTACCCTGAACTTCTACCGCGATTGCAACGGTGTTGCTGCTCCCACCAATTGCAACAACGGACTTGAGTTCACGGTTGCTTCCGCCACCTGCGGGGCCAGCTTTACCCAATGCTTCGGCAACAACCCCACGGTGCAGATCATCACGCCGATCTGCCCATCGGAAACTGACCGTTGTGTCAGTGCTTCGGGTACGTACGGTGTGGAGAAGTACACCTATACCAAGATCGTCGATTTGAGCAGTTACGCCGGATGCGGCGGCACGGACTGGGTTTTCTCCTGGTCGCTCTGCTGCCGGAACAACTCCATCACCTCCTTGAACAACCCCGGCAACCGGGAACTTTACTTGGACGCCAAGCTGAACAACAGCACGGGCTTGTGCAACAGTTCTCCCAGCTTCACCAACTCGCCTGCCGCGTTCTATTGCCTGGGTGAACCCATCAGCTACAATCCGGGCGCGGTGGATGCGGACGGGGATTCACTGGTGTATGCCCTGATCGCCGCACGCACGGCAGGTGGCGCCAACATTCCGTACAACGCCAACTATTCCGCGCAACAGCCCATCCGCAATTCCGGCGGGGCAAACGCCGTGGTGCTCAATCCGCAGACGGGCACCATGACCGTTACCCCCAGTGTGCTGCAAGTGGCGGTGGTTTCCTACCGGGTAAGGGAATACCGCAACGGGGTGCTGGTGGGGGAAGTGACGCGTGACATACAGTTCGTGGTGCGTGCTTGTTCCGGCAATTCTGCGCCCACGGCATCGGGGATCAATGGAACAGCCGTGTACTCCATGCAGGTCTGTGCCGGCACGCCGGTATCCTTCACGGTGAACTCGAACGACCCGAATGCGGGCCAAACCGTGACCATGTCATGGAACAACGGCATTCCCGGCGCCACCTTCACCACGGCGGGATCACCGTTCCCTTCAGGCACCTTTACCTGGACGCCCACCATCGCCGACCTTGGCAACAACACGTTCACGGTGCATGTGGAGGACAATGGCTGCCCCTTGAAGGCGGTGAACGACTTTGGCTTCTCGATCTTGGTGACACCCCCGGCCACGGACGTAAGCGCAGGTCCTGACCAAAGCGTTTGCGGTACTACCGCCACCATGGCGGGTACCTTGCCTTATCCGAGCGTACAGGGCACATGGACGGTGGTGAGCGGCACAGGAACCTTCGCCAACGACCACTCACCTACCAGCACCGTATCGGGCCTGTCTCCGGGCAGCAATGTATTCCAGTGGACGGCGAACTACCAGACCTGCGGCACTCGCAGCGACCAGGTGACGATCACGAGCTACAACCCTGCACAGGCAGCCGCCAATGCGGGTCCGGACCTGCAGCAATGCCTGCCCGCAAACACCGCCATCATGGCCGCGAACACGGCTGCTGCACCGGCGGTGGGCACGTGGACGCTTGTGAGCGGTTCCGGGGCGATCACCACGCCCAATTCACCGATCACAGCCATCACCGGCTTGGGCATCGGCGCAAACAGGTTCCGGTGGACCATCAACAACGGTCCGTGCGGTGCACCCACGCAGGATGAGGTGGTCATCACCATATACGACAACAACCAACCGGCCGCCAATGCAGGACCGGACATCAACATCTGCTCACCCGCGAGCAGCGTTACATTGAACGGCAATGCCGCGCCCGCACCCGCAACAGGTGCATGGACCACCGTAAGCGGAGGGGGCACCATCACGGACCCGGCAAACCGCAATACCACGGTAACCGGCCTGGCCGTGGGTGTCCACGTCTTCCGTTGGACCATCAGCAACGGCCCTTGTACACCAGCCTCCACGGCCGACGAGGTTACCGTGACCGTGTATTCCGCCAGCAGCCCGAATGCCAATGCAGGACCTGATCAGTCGGTATGTACACCAAGCAGCGCGACGCTTGCAGGCAGCACACCCACTGCCCCGGCCACCGGCGTGTGGACCTTGGTAAGCGGAACAGGAACCATTGCCTCACCGAATTCACCCTCCACCACCGTGAGCGGCCTGGGCATCGGCGCAAACGTGTTCCAGTGGACGGTGAACAACGGCCCTTGTGCCAATGGCATCACAAGCGACCAAGTAACCGTAACGGCCTACGACCAGTCCGTAAGCGGTTCCAATGCGGGCCCGGACCAATCCTACTGCCTGCCCACCAACACCGCCACCATGGCGGCCAATGCGCCAACGGCACCGGCCCAAGGCACGTGGACATTGGTGAGCGGCACGGGCGTGATCGCGGACATCCATAGCGCCACCACGGGCATTTCCGGCTTGTCGGTAGGCGAGAACGTCTTCCGCTGGGCCATTGCCAACGGCCCTTGCCCGGTGAACCCGCCGAACGACCTGGTATCCATCTTCATTTACGATGCCAATGCACCTGCGGCAAATGCAGGACCGGACCAGCAGCTTTGCACCCCTGCAACTTCTGCGATCCTGGCGGGAAACAGCCCGGTGTTCCCTGCCACGGGACAATGGACCGTGGTAGCTGGCACCGGCACATTTGCGAATGCAGCAAACCCGGCCACAACGGTTTCCGGGCTGGGCGTGGGCGTGAACACGTTCCGTTGGACCATCACCAACGGGCCGTGCTCCAACCCCGTAACCCAGGATGAAGTTTCCGTAACGGTCTTCAACGCCGCAAACCCGGTGGCCAACGCCGGCCCGGACCAAGACCTCTGCACGCCCACGCTCAGCGCCAACCTGTCCGGCAGCGCGATCATTGCGCCGGCCACCGGCACCTGGACACTGGTCAGCGGATCAGGCACCATCGTATCGCCGAACAATCCCAACACACAGATCACGGGATTGGCCGTGGGCGACAACATTTTCCGGTGGACGGTTAGCAACGGTGCCTGTGCCAACCCGCTTACCACGGACGATGTACGCATCCGGGTGTTTGATGGAAACAACCCGGTGGCCAATGCCGGACCTGACCAGCAATTGTGCTCCAACGTCAATGCAACGGTGCTCACCGGAAGCACCATCACCTTGCCTGCCTCGGGTACTTGGACAGTGGTTAGCGGCAGCGGCAATATTGTTACGCCGAACAGCCCGACCACGGCGGTGAATGGCTTGGGCGTGGGTGTGAACGTTTTCCGCTGGAGCGTCTCCAACGGACCGTGCGCAAACGGCAACACCTCGGACGAAGTGTCCATCACGGTTTTCCCGAACAATCAGCCGCCGGTAACGGCAAGCGCTGCGCAGAGCATCTGCGTGCCCACTTCGGCGAACGTGGTTACGGTGACCGGTTCCACGCCATTGGCGCCGGCAACCGGCGTATGGACCTTGGTGAGCGGCAGCGGAACCATCACCTCGCCAAACAGCCCCTCCACCACCATTACGGACATGGGCTACGGCGTGAACACATTCCAGTGGACGGTTTCCAACGGCCCGTGCAACTTCCCCGCGAACAGTGCGCAAACCACCATCTCGGTATACAACGCGGCCATGCTTACGGCCAATGCCGGCCCGGACCAAAGCGTTTGCACGCCCATCAACAGTGCGACCCTGGCGGGTAGCGCAGTGATTACACCCGGTACCGGGCAATGGACCGTGGTGAGCGGCACGGGCGTCTTTGCCAATGCGTCCGACCCTGGCACGCTGGTATCCGGCTTGTCACTGGGCGCGAACGTATTCCGCTGGAGCGTGCAGAACGGCCCTTGTGCAGCCCCCACGTCGGATGAAGTGACCGTGTCCGTATTTAATGGCAACGCACAGCAGGCCAATGCCGGCCCTGACCAGCAACTATGCGACAATGCGGCCACTACGGTAATGGCAGCCAATGCCGCCGTTGCACCGGCCACCGGCTCATGGAGCGTGCAGCAAGGCACGGCCACTTTCGGCAATCCCGGCTCACCTACCACAAGTGTTTCCGGCCTCTCGCTTGGCGTGAACATCCTTGTGTGGTCGCTGGACAATGGAGCATGCGGCACCAGCTCCGATCCCGTTTCCATCACCGTGTTTGATGATGCGAACCCCGTGGCCAATGCCGGCCCGGACCAGCAACTATGCACGCCCATTACGGCCACCACTTTGGCCGGCAGCAGTGTAATTCCTCCCGCCACCGGTACTTGGACATTGATCAGCGGAACGGGCAACATCGTTTCGCCGAACAACCCCAACAGCCAAGTGAACGGCCTGGGCATCGGCAACAACGTGTTCCGCTGGACGGTGAACAACGGCGCCTGCGCGAGCGGCATCACCTTCGATGAGGTAACCATCAGCGTGTTCAGCGGCGTTGCACAAACGGCCAACGCCGGTCCCGACCAAGACCTGTGCACGCCCGCCTCCACGGCAACCTTGGCAGCGAACTTGGCCGTGAGCCCGGGCCAGGGCACATGGACTGCGGGACCGGGAATCACCTTCTCCAACATCCACGCCGCGAACGCCACGGTAAGCGGTCTGCAAGTGGGGGACAACATGCTCACCTGGACCATCAACAACGGGGCGTGCGGCAACTCTTCGGACCAAGTGCGCATCCGTGTATTTGATGCCGCCAATCCGGTGGCGAACGCAGGCCCGGACCAGGAACTGTGCAGCCCGGCCAGCTCCACCACCATGGCCGGAAGCAATGTGACCTATCCGGCAACCGGCACCTGGACATTGGTAAGCGGCACTGGTGTTGTGGTAGATCCCGCATCACCCACCAGCGCGGTAACGGGCTTGTCCATCGGTGTAAATGTCTTCCGCTGGACAGTAAGCAATGGCCCCTGCGCAAACGGCACCACGCAGGATGAAGTGGCCATTACCGTGTTTGACAACTCGGTGAGCGGCTCCAATGCAGGCCCCGACCAGAACTTGTGCACACCTACGTTGAACACAGTGATGGCCGCGAGCACCGCACCGTTCCCTGCACAGGGCACATGGACCTTGGTGAGCGGTTCCGGCACCATTGCGGACATCCACAACCCGGCCACTGCGATCACCAATTTGGCGGTTGGCGAGAACGTCTTCCGCTGGGCGGTGAGCAACGGTGCCTGTCCGGTGAACCCGCCGAACGACCTCGTGTCCATCTTCGTATTCGACGCTGCGAACCCCGTGGCCAACGCAGGCCCCGACCAGGAGCTTTGCACTCCGAACACCGCCACCACGTTCGCGGGGAGCAGCGTCACATTCCCTGCTCAGGGCACATGGACACTGGTAAGCGGCAGCGGCACCATTGCGGACATTCATTCACCCGCATCCGCCGTCAG
>JAFDZY010000460.1 GCA_018266685.1 Bacteroidota bacterium | reverse complement strand
AACGCATCTAAATTCAAGCAATCAATTCATCAACATGAAAATCAAGGATTTGAGGTTAGCCCTTCGGCTCCGCTCAGGGCAATGTATCGTTAGTGACTGGATGATAACCATGAACTGCCCTGAGCATAAGCGAAGCGGCACTCCGCAAGGATGTAAAACATCCGAGGAGCCGAAGGGCCAACCAAGTTCAGCACCAGTGGTTTTTCAAGCCTGGTGTACATTTCTATACGTGATGCTTCCTGGCTTGGTCAATTTGATGCGTCTGCCCTGCTGCGCCGTCCGGCAGGTTGTTCCCAATTCCCGACCTTTGCACCCTTTATGCGCCTCCTGCTGATCATTTTCCTCGCCGGTCTGGGATGCTTGGCACAAGCGCAGGTGCCGTGCAATGTCTCCTTGGTGATCACCTCCCCCACTTGCCCGGACGACCTGGACGGCTCCATTGCCGTGGTGCCCAACAGCCCCGGACAATACACCTATCTGTGGGCCCAGGACCCCACCTTGCAGGATTCCATGGCCACCGGGCTGGCGGCGGGGCCGTACACCATTACGGTGTTCGACACCAGCGGCTGCTTCAGCATTATCGACACCGTGGTGGCCCCGCCCGTTGTGCCGCCCCTGGGCACCATCACTTCCACCAACATCACCTGCGCCGGCATGGACGACGGCACGCTCACCTTCACCGTGAACCCTGGCCCTTACACGTGGGAATGGGTGGACGACCCCACCATCACCGATGCCACGCGCACCGGGCTGGGGCCCGGGCAATACACTGTGGTGGTGAACGGTGGTGTTTGCCCATCCTGGATCTTTGCCGAACTGGGCTATCCGGCCGTTACCATTGGCGGGCACTCCACCTATTGCCCAGCCGACCCGCCTACCCTTTCCGCAGACAACTGGTGGGGCTTCCAACCCGATGTTTGGATCTGGAGCACCGGCGACACCACACCTTCCTTCCAAGCCCCGATCGGCTTGGTGGGCAACATCCACGTTACCGCCATCGACACCTCCATCAACTGCACGTCCGATGCGGACATCACGCTCACCATGCTGCAACCGCCCAATGTGGCGTTCACTGTGCCGGACACGCTGTGCCAGCGCTCCCCGGGAACCGGCATCCTCATCAGCTCCACCGCAGACTCCCTGGCGTGGCACTGGGGAACCAACGGCGCCAGCGATGAAGAGTTCCCCACCATTTCCTTTGATCAATCGGGTTGGCAGGCCATAACCCTGCAAGGCTATGACTCCCTGGATTGCGGAAGCGCCCCGCTGGTGGACAGCGTATATGTGATTCCCAGGCTCCCTGCGGATTTCACCGTGGAGCAGCTGCCCTGCACCCCGGGCATCGAAGTGAAGTTCAACAGCAATGCCGACTCTTGCGCTTTCTTCGCCAATGATCGGCTGCTCCTCAACCAATGCCGCGGCGCCTATAAGCTGGACTTGCACTACTACAACGAATACGACTTCACCTTCTATTCCACCCGACCGGACCATTGCGACGACACAGCCTCCGTCCACATTGATGTGCGCACCGCGCCGACAGCCTTCCTGCCCAACGCCTTCACGCCGAACAACGACGGCATCAACGACACCTGGCCCGGCCTGCTGGACATCCCCGACCTGCACTACCAGGTACAGGTGTACGACCGTTGGGGGCATGATGTATGGGGCACCGACAATCCCGACGAAAAATGGGATGGAAGCGGCCTGCCCATGGGCGTGTACGTGTACCGCATGACCATGATCGATCCGTGCAACCCCACGTCCGATATGAAGCGCAACGGCTTCATTACACTGATGCGCTGAACGGCGGCCATGCGCCAATTGCCGACACGACCCCGATCAAAGCACCAGCTGTTGGTACAGGTGTTCCGTGGCCGCCACCAGGTCAGTACATAAGCCCGCATGCGGCCGCGATGTTTGCAGGGCTGTGCTGCGGACGGCGGTGAGCCACCGGAACCGTTCATCCGCCGGCAGCAAGGCGATGGGTCCTGCTTCCGGAACGCCATTCGCGATCTGCTCAACAATGCGTAGATTGGCACGCACCTGCTCCAGGTCAAGATCACTGCGGAAGGCATTCAACCTCGCCTCGTTCAGGCCGGTGCGCACACCAATGAACCCCTGCCGTTTGCTGAACAGCAGGATGCCCACGTTGATGAACTCCTCGCGCTCCAGCACGGGCACCAGGCGGATCACTGCGTACTCATACAAGTGCTTGCCGTGCATGTTGTGCTTCGTTCAGGAAGACGTGGGAATGCGCCAGGCGGATGCTGAGGAAGTTCAGATAAACGGCGCGTAGTTCCGCCGGCCCTTCTTCCATGCCTTCCCACTGCAACCACGTATCCGGCAAAAGATCCACGATGCTTGTGAGCAGTTCGGAAGTCAAGCACTTTCTGCATGTTGCATCCACTTCGGCAAGTTCGGATGCCCGTGGCAGCAGCACATGGTCCTTGATCAAGGGGAATGGCCCCTTGGCATGCTGCTCCCAGTGGTCCCAACTGTGCTGGAAGTACAGGCAGGAGCCGTGGTCGATCAACCAAAGATCCTTCTGCCATACCAGCATGTTGGTGTTCTTCACCGTTCGGTCGATGTTGGTCAGGAACGCATCCAACCAAACGATCCGTGATGCCAATTCCGGTTCCACGGCCATCACGGCCGGATCAAAGGTGATGGAACCTTGCAGGAAGTGCAATCCGAGGTTCACACCACGGCTGGCCTTCAGCAGGTCCTGGATCTCCTCGTCCCCCTCGGTGCGGCCAAATGCTTCATCGAGTTCCGCGAACACCAGCTCCGGAACGCGCAATCCCAAGGCGCGCGCCACTTCGCCCCCGATCAACTCCGAGATCAGCGCCTTGGGGCCATGGCCCGTGCCCCGGAACTTCAATACGTACTTGAACCCGTCGTCCGCCTCCGCCAAGGCCGGCAAGGAGCCACCCTCGCGCAACGGCGTGATGTAGCGGGTTACCCCAACAGTGCGCAATTCGGGAAGGGTGATCACGGGTTGCATTCAAAAATCTGGTCGGACTGCCGACGGTCGCCAAGGTACGCGTGTGCGTTCGGTCCCTGCCGGGGAAATGAAGTGCATGGCGGGCAACCAGCCCCGCACAGGATGATTTCCGTCAGCGCGAGGTTCCGCAGATATGCAAAGCTTGACGCACAAATCCCGTCCTATGCATCATTCCTGCGCGAACCTCATGGGCTGCTTTCTCCTTGCGGGAACACCGCTTTGTGCCCAACAACCCTTGGCCATCCCGCCACTGCTGGAACAGGACACGTTCCAGCTAGTGCTGGATGAAGGTACGCGTGAGTTCTACCCCGGGGTGATCACCAACACCTACGGCATCAGCGCCCCGTTCCTCGGCCCCGCCTTGGTGCTGCACAAGGGCGATACCGCGCGCTTCCACGTGGTGAACCAGTTGGCGGAGCCCAGCGGCATGCATTGGAACGGCCTGGAAGTACCGCCTGAATTCGACGGTAGCCCGCCCCTGCTGCTGCAGCCCGGTGATACATGGGACGTGAAATACAAGGTGCTGGACAAGGCCGGCATGTATACCTACCACCCACACACCATGGGCACCATTGGCGCACAGGTGAACAAGGGTGCCGCAGGGCTGCTCATCGTGCGGGATGATGAGGAAGCGCAACTTCCTTTGCCCCGCACCTGGGGCGTGGACGACTTCCCCGTGGTGGTACAGGACAAGCGCTTCACGCCCTCCGGCCAGCTCCTCTTCGCGCCTTATGGCGATTCCATCCTGGTGAACGGCACGCCCCGGCCATATTTGGAATGCCCGGCCCAAGTGGTCCGCCTGCGCTTGGCGAATGCTTCCACCGCGCGTTATTACCCCTTTGGCTTCGAAGGCAATGTTCCCTTCCATGTCATCGGCAGTGAGGGTGGATTGCTTTCCGCACCGGTGGAAATGACGCGGTTGACATTGGGAAGCGGTGAGCGCGCCGAGATCTTGCTGGACCTTACCGGCTTGGAAGGCGACAGCCTGTTGCTGATGAGCTTTGGCAGTGAACTTCCCCAAACCGTTCCCGGCTCGAACAACCTGCTATGGGAAAGCAGCAGCCTCAATGGGATCGACTTTCCGCTCCTGCGCATCCGTGTTGTTGCCCCCACCGCGGATCCGATCACTTCCATTCCCGCAACACTTGCCAACGTGCAACCCTATCCTGAAAGTTCCGCCACGCGCACCCGTGTAAAGGAGATCACCGGCATGGGCATGGTGAACGGCATGGGCAACTTCAAGATCAATGGCACCACCTGGAACATGGACGTGATCAACGACACCATTCTGCTGGGCAGCACCGAGATCTGGACCTGGATCAACCATTCCAACATGGCCCACCCCATGACCATGCACGGCGGATCCTTCTACGTGCTGGACCGAAACGGCGTGCCGCCACCGGCCTGGGAAAGCGGCCCCAAGTCCGTGGTGAACGTGGACGTTGGCGACACCGTGCGCACCATCATGCGCTTTGCCGAATACACCACCGGGGATTGGCCGTTGATGTACCACTGCCACAACCTGATGCACATCGACCAAATGATGTGGCAGTTCATCATCGTGGACCCCAATTCCGCAATCCGGGAACCAGCGCCTGAAGCGGAAATGGAGTTGTTCCCGGTGCCTGCTTCATCCATGGTGAACTACCGCGCCCCATTCCCGGTGGCGAACTTGCGCGTGGTGGACCTCTCCGGGCGCGAAGTGCTGCGGATGCAAGGCGCCATGACCCCGGAAGGAAGCGTGGATGTCTCCCCGTTGGCGCCTGGCCTGTACATCATCCGGTGTGAAGGCAAGGAGAAGCAAGCGCAAGCCCGCTTTACGCGGGAGTGACCTGCAGATTTCCTTGCAAGCGGTTGGAACGGGCTCCGCGATCGCGAAACCCGGCCCAACCGCTTGCTGCCGATCGTTATACCGTTTACGCATTCAAGGTCGGACACGAGGTGTGCCGCTATCCCCCGCAAACGGGATGAAGCATTTTCGGAGGACGATACGCGGAACAGGTTGTGTAGAGGATCACCTACGCGTCATAGCCGCTACGGCGACGGAGCGGCCTAGGAACCTGGTCGGTGGAGAAGCCATCCGGAAAGTAGGTCTGCAGGAACTGTTCCGCCGTGGCGGAATCGGCCGATATTGAATGCAAAGCATTCTTGGGCACGCCAAACGCAGTTGCCCTGATATAGGCACTGAGCAATGACCCGGAAAGCCTCCCTTATTGGCGGCCCACCCGACTGATCTTCCGGGATCCAATGAGAATTCCCTCGCGGATCAGGTTCACCGTATAGAGGCCAGCTGGTTCCTGCGAGAGATCGACCTGGGCATGCGTTCCAACTCCAGGATCGGGCAGAATGCGGGCAGCCTGCACCACCTTGCCCGATCCATCCACCACCGTAAGGTCCACCGGTCCACCTCGGTCTGCCCGGAACTCCACCGTCATGGTGGATGAAACGGGATTTGGATGGATGGTGAAGGTCCTATCGATTGCTCCCTGTTCCGGGACATGGACACCGATAGGGGTTCTTTTCAGGATGGTGCCTCCAGTTGCGCCCGAGCCGCTCACCCATCCGGTGCCATCCGGCGTGAAGGTGATGGCGTAGTAGGACGGATCCGGGTTCACGCCGCTGTCATCCGTCCACGTTGTGCCCCCATCAACGGTTCGGAACACCTGGCCCGGCGTGGCACAGACAAAGATGTTGTCGGGGTCCAGCATCACCACTCCGCGCATCAGCCCGGATTGGCCCGGGATGGCGCCCGGTGTCCATGTGGCCCCGCCATCCGTTGTCTTGAAGTATTGGCCCTCTTCGCTGGTGACCATGCCGTGGTCGGCATCCAGGAAGTCGATGCCGAGGCTCACGGTCTGGGGTGTACCTTGGAATGAGCTCGTCCACGTGGCCCCGCCATCGGTCGACTTGTAAATGGATTGGTCGTTGCCGCAGGAAAACAGCGTTGTGGCATCCACATAGCACAAGGCGTATTGGCCCATGCCGGGGTTGGTGGTCGCCGGATTCCAAGTGGCTCCTCCATCGGTTGTGAAATAGGTCCCGTTGTAGTTGGTCGTCAGCACACCATGTTCGTTGTCATGGAACTGCACGTCGTTCACATCGCCCTGGTCATTGACCAGATCGAAATCCGTGGAGGTCCAGGTCACTCCGCCATCGGTGGTTTTCATCAGGTTTCCTCCTTGGGTCCCGGCAAAACCTGTATCGGTACTGAGGAAATAGAGCGCCGTGATGCCGGTGCCGCTTGCGGTGCTGCTCCACACCACGCTCCAACTGTCCCCTTGATCGATCGTTTTGAGAAGCGTGCCGTGCCCGTTGTAGGTGACGTTCGACCCGCCCGCGTAGCCGATGTCATCCTGCGCAGCGGGAAAATCAATGTCGTAAAGGATCAGGTTGGTGGTGACGGGCGTGGTGATGCTGGTCCAGTTCTGGGCATCGGAGGCCTGCGCTCCCAGCAAGGAAACCACCAACACCGGAAAAGCCAGGGACTTGTTCATGGGGATGGATCGTTTTCTTGGAAGTGCCCTTGAACAATGCGCACGGCACTGTAGCGGGCATTCAAAAGTATCTCCAATTTCTCCCCCGCCCGGCACAATGCTTTCGCCCGCGTCAGCAACCACCTGCCACCTTCCCAACGCAACCAGGGCCGTCGCTCATTCGCCCAGCTCCCGTTCAATGTCCTTCACGCTCGGCAATGCCCCGCGGAATTCCTTCGGAAGCGTGGAAACGAGCTTCGTCCGCCATTCGGCCACGCCAATGGGTTTGCCCACATCGCGCAAGGCGTATTCCGCAACCAGTTTGTTGTTGTCCTTGCACAGCAGCAACCCGATGGATGGCTTGTCATCCGGATGGCGCAATTGCTCGTCCACGGCTGTCAGGTAGAAGTTCATCTTACCGGCATGCTCCGGTTCAAAGGCTTCCATCTTCAGGTCCACCACAATGAAGCAGCGCAGTTTCAGATGGTAGAACAACAGGTCGAAGGCGAAGTCCTTGCCTCCCACCTCCAGCGGCATTTGCCTGCCCACGAACGCAAAGCCGCTCCCAAGTTCAAGCAGTACCTTCTGGATGTGATCCACCAGTGCCTGCTCCAAGTCGCGCTCGCGCATGCCATCCGCGATGCCAAGGAATTCAAATGCATACGGATCCTTCAGCGTTTGCTGGGCCAGGTCCGAACGCTCCGCGGGCATGGTCCGCTTGAAGTTGGTGATGGCCTTGCCCTGCCTGCGGTGCGCGTGGGTGGCGATCTGCACGTCCAGCACGGCCCTGCTCCATCCGTTGGCCACGGTGGCCTGCGCGTACCATTGGCGATGTTCCGCACTTTTCACCTTGGTGAGCAACAGCACATTGTGGCCCCATGGAATTAGTGCAACAGCTTGTTGCACAATTGAACGATCGGGGTAGCCTTCGGCGAATGTCCGCATGTACTTCAAGTTGCGCTCACTGAAGCCGCCCATGCCCGGAAACTCCTTTTGCAGGTCCTTGGCCAAGCGCTCCACCACCTTGCTCCCCCAACCTTCCTTCTCCTGCCGTCCAATGATCTCCTTGCCGATGCGCCAATACAACAGGACCAGCTCCTGGTTAACGGCCACCGCCGCACCCAATTGCGCCTCACGGATGCGGGCCTTCACCGCCTCCAGCACGGCCTGGTAGTTCTTTGGCAAAACCACCGCCACCCTCTTCCGCTTGGGCACCGGGTGCTTGGCCACGTTCAACTTCTTCTTCCCGGCAACGTTCACCGCAGGTGGCTTCTTGGCCGTATGTTTCCTGTGGGTTGCGGCCTTTCTATTGGTGGCGGTCTTCTTGGCCACCGGCCTCTTCGCTGCCGACTTTTTCGCGATCTTCTTTCTGGCGGAGTTCTTCATGGGCGGCCCATTGAGCGGGCAACCAAGATAACCGACACTCCGAACAGGACACTTCCTCCAGTGGCCCTAAACGAATACACCCTGTATTGGCGCGGCTTTCCAGCAATTTCAAGCCAATTGTGCAACAAGCTGTTGCACAATTGGAGCACGGCACCGAACACCGTTGTCCAACGGAGGTTGGACCATGGCCAGCACCTCGTCCCTGCCAATTCAAATACATGCTCCGATTCTCCTACGCACCCCTCTGCTGCGTCCCGCATGGCCGGGCGCGCAGCGACGGAACAGATCCTCCAGATCCTTGCTGAAGCAGATCGCTTCAGCCCTGTTCTTTCCTGCTTGTCGCAGGTGTTCCCACCGAACACATGATCCCACCGAGCCAATCAAAGACTGGCCTGCATCACCGGAATCGATCCGCCAAAGAGCCAGGATGTTCACAAGTGGCCCGCTTGCCATCGCGCATGCCCGCCCGCGCAGAACACGTGCGACAATGAGGGGGGAATCAGTTCGAACGCATAAAGCGCCGCACGGTGCTGCCTTGCGGGGTGAGGATGCGCAGCACATAGCTGCCCGGCAGCAGCGCAGACACATCCAAGGTGTTCTCCAAGCCACCGCTCAGGCATGTTCGACCGGTGGCGTCCATTACTTCGAACCGGCCTTGAAAGGAAGTCAGCCCTGCGAGCTGAAGCTGCCCGGAGGAGGGATTGGGGTAGGCCTGCAAGGCAGGGAAGGGATCCAGTTCCGCGAAGCCCAGCGAGCTGCTGCGGTAAACGTGCCCGGCAGCAGCGCTGCCCGGGCGATAGCCAACAGCATAGATGCGTCCCTGGTATTCCTCGAAATCAAGGACACGCTCAATGGGCGGGATCCCCGGCAATTGGCTCCATGCCGACCCATCGAATAGCAGCGCATTGGCGCCCGAAACCGTGCCGGCGCTCATGCCAACGCCACCCACCAAAAGGCCGGAGGAAGTGGATTCAAGGGATATGGCGCTACCTGCGGTGATGCTACCGCCCACCGGTTGCCAAACCAAGCCGTTCCAACGCGCAATGCCACGTGCAGCAACACCGCCCGCCGTGGTGAAGGCCCCTGCGGCATAAAGGAAGCCATCGTGCGCAACGATCGCCGTGCAGTAATTGTTGAAGCCGCCGCCCACATCCTCCCAACCCGTACCGTTCCACTTGGCAACGTGACCGATGTTGGTGGAACCGCTATGGGTCATGGTGCCCGCCGCATAGAGCGAGCCATTGAACGCTGCCAGTGCCAGCACGGAGTTGTCGAACCCGGCACCCATCGCCTGTACCGTCGTTCCATTGAATTGCACGATGTGGGCCTGGGGAACCGTGAAGCCGCCGCCGATAATGAGCAGGTTGTTCCAGTTGAGCATGGACAACACGTTTATCGTGTTGTTGGTGCTTATTGGGCCGGGCGCCCACGTGCCGCCAGCCCACTGCACCGTACCGGCTTGGCCCGACTGGACCATGGTGCCACCGCCGTACAATTGGTCGTTGTACACTTCCAAGCAGCTGAAGCCGCTCCCACCGAGCATGGTGGGGTGCATGCTGAAGGAGGTTCCGTTGTAGCTCATCGAGAAGTAGGTGGTCAGGCCGTTGAAGCGGGTCATGTTGCCGGCCAGGAACAACTGGCCGTCATACACCTTCATCACGTTGATGCTGGAATTGGCACTATCGCCAAGTTGGACCCACTGCGCGTGCAGGGTTCCGAGGCTGAGGAGTAAAGCGGTAAGTGTAGGGATATGGCGCATTTGTTGATCGTTTATTGCGCCGAAAGTACAGAAACTGATCGGCCGTGAACGTTGGAACGCCCCCCATTGTCATAAATGTTCCCGCATTCCACCGCTCAGCCAATGTCATTAAGTTAAAGGAGGAAGAGCACTGTTGTAGCACAGGCTTCCAGCCCGTGGAACGACAACATCCCCCCATTGTCGCAAGTGTTCCCGCCCAACACATGATCCCACCGAACAGGCGGGGCCACTTGTGACCATCCCCTTCTCGCGCTCAAGTTTCCCGCGCAGTCTGTGACTGCGCCATTACAACTCTTCCAACTTCAGCAGCCCTGGTTTCCCCGCGATCTCCGGCGCCGAACAGTACACATAGTCCATGGCGTGCTCCACATACCCTGCAACGACCGGG
Source organism: Bacteroidota bacterium (assembly GCA_018266685.1). Classification (GTDB taxonomy): domain Bacteria; phylum Bacteroidota; class Bacteroidia; order Flavobacteriales_F; family PHOS-HE28; genus PHOS-HE28. The sequence goes on along the minus strand of JAFDZY010000460.1, from coordinate 980 downwards.
TTCTCGTGCAGGTAGTTCACATACCGCTCGATCATCGCATTTGTGGCCAGCTCGATCGGTTTGTTGTGCTGCTGCCAGAACTGGGAGTCCTTGTTATTGCTGTTCGCTGCCCTTGCTTCCCGGAAAATCTTCAGCATCCATTCCCTGCGACTCTCGCCGGGATGCGCCTCGATTGCCTTGATGATCTGCTTGCTCGTGTATTTCTTCAGGTCGCGGATGATGTCCTGCAACTTGGCCCCTTCCGCAGCCCGGGCAATAAGGTGGACGTGATTGCTCATGATCACCCACGCGAAGAGCAACAGACCCTTTTCCTTCTGGCAGAACTTCAAGCTCTCGACGACGATGTCCTTGTAGTCGCGGCGGGTGAAGACATCCACCCACGACACCGTACCGAAGGTGATGAAGTACAAGCCGTCCGGTTTGTGGAACTTGTAAGCACGGGACATTTCCTACGAACATAGCATACACCAGGCCAGTCACAGACTGGCAGGCAATCCTTATCCTTGGTCACGCCTGAAGAGCATGCAAGTCACAAGTGGCCCGCCTGCCTCCGCGCGAGCTCGCCCGCGCGGAACACTTGCGACAATGAGGGGGCCCAATTCCCCAATTCACGTAAGGCTCGCCATAGGCCTTGGCAATCGTGCATGCGCTGGACTGTGCCTATCTTTGGACAAAGCATGCACCATGCGCAGCATCCAACTAACCGCCCATATCGAGCGTGATCCCGAGACCGGCTTGTACATTGGCATGGTACCCAGCATCCCCGGCGCGCATTCACAGGCGAAGAGCCTGGATGAACTGCAAGTGAACCTGAAGGAGGTGGTGGAACTCTGCTTCGAGGAAATGAGCGAGGAGGAGATCAAGGCGCTGCCGGAGTTCGTGGGCTTGCAGTCGTTCTCGATCGCGGTATGAGCAAGTTGCCGATCGTGGATGCGCGGACCTTCGAGCGCATCCTGCTCAAATGGGGTTTCCAGATCGTT
>JAFDZY010000459.1 GCA_018266685.1 Bacteroidota bacterium | reverse complement strand
TCGTTCAGCTGGACCGGACCCGGAGGCTTTACCAGCACGGAGGAAGACCCCACCGTGGGCACGCCCGGCACCTACACCCTCACCGTAACGGGCAGCAACGGTTGCAGCGCAACCGCCACCGCCGTGATTGACCAGGACATCACCGCTCCGGGCGCACAGGCCGCAGGCGGCGTGATCACCTGCAACAACCAGTGCGTTTCCCTGCAAGGCGTGGGCAACGGTTCCTACAGTTGGAGCGGCCCCGGAGGCTTCTCCTCCACGGACCAGAACCCGATGGCTTGCACTGCGGGCACCTACACCCTCACCGTCACCGGCAGCAACGGCTGCACCAGCACGGCTTCCGCAGTGGTGACCTTGGACAACAACGTGCCTGATGCGGGCGCAGTAGGCGGTACCTTGACCTGCACCAACACCTCCGTCACCCTCAACGGCAGCGGCGTGGGTTCGTTCAGCTGGACCGGACCCGGAGGCTTTACCAGCACGGAGGAAGACCCCACCGTTAGCACGCCCGGCACCTACACCCTCACCGTAACGGGCAGCAACGGCTGCAGCGCTACGGCCACCGCCGTGGTTGACCAGGACATCACCGCTCCGGGCGCACAGGCCGCTGGCGGCGTGATCACCTGCAACAACCAATGCGTGACGCTCACCGGCGTGGGCAACGGTTCCTTTAGCTGGAGCGGACCCGGAGGCTTCTCCTCCACGGACCAGAACCCGATGGCTTGCACTGCGGGCACCTACACCCTCACCGTCACCGGCAGCAACGGTTGCACCAGCACCGCTTCCGCAGTGGTGACCTTGGACAACAACGTGCCTGATGCGGGTGCACAGGGCGGTACCCTCACCTGCACCAACACCTCCGTCACCCTCAACGGCAGTGGCGTGGGGTCGTTCAGCTGGACCGGACCCGGAGGCTTTACCAGCACGGAGGAAGACCCCACCGTGAGCACGCCCGGCACCTACACCCTGACCGTCACTGGCAGCAACGGTTGCAGCGCAACCGCCACCGCCGTGGTTGACCAGGACATCACCGCTCCGGGCGCACAGGCCGCAGGCGGCGTGATCACCTGCAACAACCAATGCGTGACGCTCACCGGCGTGGGCAACGGTTCCTTTAGCTGGAGCGGCCCCGGCGGCTTCTCCTCCACGGACCAGAACCCGCAAGCCTGCACACCGGGCACCTACGTGCTGACCGTCACCGGCAGCAACGGTTGCACCAGCACCGCTTCCGCAGTGGTGACCTTGGACAACAACGTGCCTGATGCGGGCGCACAGGGCGGTACCCTCACCTGCACCAACACCTCCGTCACCCTCAATGGCAGCGGCGTGGGTTCGTTCAGCTGGACCGGACCCGGAGGATTCACTTCCACCGAAGAAGACCCCACCGTGAGCACGCCCGGCACCTACACCCTCACCGTGACGGGCAGCAACGGGTGCAGCGCAACGGCCACCGCCGTGGTTGACCAGGACATCACCGCTCCGGGCGCACAGGCCATGGGTGGCCTTATCGATTGCACCACCCAATCGGTGATGCTGCATGGATACGGCAATGGTACGTTCTCATGGAGCGGTCCTGGCGGTTTCACCTCCACGGAACAGAACCCGGTTGTGAGCGTTTCCGGTGGGTATACGCTGACCGTTACAGGCGCCAATGGCTGTACCAGCACTGCAACTGCCCAAGCAATCCCACAGGAATGCGGTGGATGTGACACCCCCATCATTCTGTCTTGCGGACCTGAGGTTACCACCGTGGAATGTGGCGGCTCAATTGAACCGGAGGACATCGGCATGCCGATCATCCGCAAGAACACGGATTGCCCCGTGGTGAACTTCCTCAACTATTATGACGAGTTCAGCGGCAGCTGCCCCATCACGGTAACGCGCCATTGGACCTTCCGCGACGAGGACGGCAACGAGGAAACCTGCATCCAGACCATCTACATTGAGGACACCACCGCACCGATCCTGATGAACGTACCGGCAGATGTAACCGTGTACTGTGACCAAGTGCCTCCCGCACCAAAGGATGTTTGGGCTTCCGACTGCAAGAATGACGTTTCCGTGCAGATGACGGAGACCACCATCCCGGGGACGGATGCCAGCACTTACACCATTGAGCGCACCTTCACCGCCACGGATGCCTGCGGCAACACGGCAACGGAAACCCAGGTGATCACCGTGATCGAGTGCAAGCAAACCTGCGACACCCCGATCATCATTGCATGTGGTCCGGCCGTTTCCACGGTGGAATGCGGCAGTTCCATCGACCCGGAGGACATCGGTTTGCCGATCATCCGCAAGAACCCGGATTGCCCACTGGTGAACTACTTCAACTATTACGACGAGTTCAGCGGCAGCTGCCCCATCACGGTAACGCGCCATTGGACCTTCCGCGACGTGGACGGCAACGAGGAAACCTGCATGCAGACCATCTACATCGAGGACACCACGGCACCTGTTCTGAGTTGTGGATCATCCGAGATCACCGTGGATTGCAATTCCATCCCCGAACCGGAAAAGTGCACGGCCACGGATAATTGCGGTCAGGAAGCTACAGTGAACATGACCGAGGACGTTACCAAGGGTGATTGCGGGAGCGGTTACACCATTACACGCACCTACGTTGCCATGGATGAATGCGGCAATACTGCAATAGCGACCCAGGTGATCCATGTAACGGCCACGGGCGGTGAAGAGCCAAAAGTGATGCAGGCCCAGGCCGGCCACATGGAACCGATTGGCCAAGTGGAGGCAGCACCCAATCCGTTCCGCCACGAAAGCACGATCCGCTTCACCTGCAACGCACCCGGACGCGCCACGGTGGTGGTCATGGACATGCTTGGCCACCAAGTGGCCACCCTGATGGATGCCGAAGTGGAGAAAGGCGACCATGTGGCCCTGGAGTTCAAGCCGCAGGGAGAAAGCGGCGGGCTTTTCTTCTACCGCATCACACTGAACGGCGCAGCTTACACAGGCAAGCTCATGTTCCGGCCTTGAGCACCGCGCAACACCAACAGGAAAGCCCCCGCCATCACGGGGGCTTTCTCGTTGCACTAATACCATTTCGCAGTAAGGGATAGTCCAAGAGATACGTCGCTATTTTCTCGCAGGACGAGCCGGGGGTCGTGTTGCGTAGCCGGAGCTACGGAACGCGAGCCCCGGTGAAGTAGTGCGGGAAAAGAGCAAGTAGATCGGGCTATGCTTTACTGCGAGATGGTATAAGGTAAATTCGCCTCCTCTCCATGGAAGCCGCCCCTCTCGCAGAGCGCATGCGCCCCGCCTCACTGGACGAAGTGGTGGGCCAGGACCACCTCGTCGGTCCGGAAGGCATCATTCGCAAGGCCATTGCTGCGGGCATGCTGCCCAGCATGATCCTGTGGGGTCCGCCGGGCGTGGGCAAAACCACCATGGCCCAGCTCATGGCCAAGGCTTTGGACCGGCCATTTCATACCCTCAGTGCCATCAGCAGCGGCGTGAAGGATATTCGGGAAGTGATCGCCAAGGCTGGCGGAAGCGGATTGTTCTCCCGGAACGCCATACTGTTCATTGATGAGATCCACCGCTTCAGCAAGGCCCAGCAGGATTCATTGCTTGGCGCGGTGGAAAAAGGTGTGATCACGCTGATCGGCGCCACCACGGAAAATCCTTCCTTCGAGGTGATCGGGGCCTTACTCTCCCGTGCACAGGTGTACGTATTGAAGCCATTGGCGGAGGAAGACCTGTTGGGCTTGCTGGAACGTGCCATGCGGAAGGACCCGGAATTGCGCAACCTGCCGATCGAGCTGAAGGAAACCACCGCTCTTTTGCGGGCCAGCGGAGGTGATGCGCGGCGGCTCCTGAACACCTTTGAACTCTGTGTCCGTGCCGCAAAACCCGAACCGGACAAGGCAAGCAATGGCCTCCTGGTGATCACCGATGCCCTGGTGCACGAGGTGGTACAGACCACCGCCGCCAAGTATGACAAACAGGGAGACTTGCACTACGACATTGTAAGCGCCTTCATCAAAAGCATGCGCGGCAGCGATCCACATGCAGCGGTGTATTGGCTTGCCCGAATGGTGGAAGGTGGCGAAGATCCGCTTTTCATTGCCAGGCGGATGTTGATCCTGGCCAGCGAGGACATCGGCAATGCGGACCCGAACGCCTTGTTGCTGGCCACCACCACCATGCAGGCGGTGGGCATGATCGGATGGCCGGAAAGCCGCATCGTTCTTTCACAGTGCGCCATCTACCTGGCGTGTGCACCAAAGAGCAATTCCAGTTACCGTGCCATTGGCGATGCGCAGGAAACCGTGAGGCAAACCGGCGACCTGCCCGTGCCCATCCACTTGCGCAATGCCCCCACCAAGTTGATGAAGGAACTGGGCCATGGCAGGGATTACCAATACAGCCACGATGCCCCGGGGCACTACAGCGATCAGGAATTCCTGCCGGAAACCCTTGGTGGAACACCCTTTTACCACCCCTCGGACAACAAACGGGAGCAGGCGTTCGCAGCTTATTTGCGCCAAGTTTGGGGAGCTAAATACGGCGCATGAAGCACCTGCAGGGCATCATTGCGCCTGCTCCGTTTCCATGAAGGAACGGTGCAGGTCATAGATAATGCCCAAGCTCACCATCAATCCACCAACGGCCTGTTCCACCACCTGCCACAGCAGGTCCACCACCATGTGCTGGAAACCATGGTTGGCAAAGGACAAGCCCAAAAGGAGTATTACAAGGTAAACCACAATGCCGGCCATGGCGCCAATGGCCATGCCCTTCCAAGGGAAGCCCCATTTCAGGGAAATCCATTCGCGGATGATGCACAACCGGACAAACAAAACCAAGCCAAGTGCAATGATCAAATAAGCACACCCGCTCAGCAACAGGTAGGTTTTTAAGTTGATCTTCAATTCGCTAAGGTCCGTAAGAGCCAGGCCGTGCCACAGCGCAGAAATGCCGAACATCACGATGGCGCTCAATAACCAAGGAAACAGTATGCGACGCTTCAGCAACACTTCCGTGCGATTTTCCCTGATGCGGCAAATTTAACCAACTGCGCATCGCTGCATCCATAAAATGCAAGCCGTTCTGTATTTTGGCCGCAATGCGTTACCATTCCCATAAACTGCCCTTCGTGGTGCTGCTTGCAACGGCCTTGCTGTCTGCCGCGTGCAACAAGGAGCGGCCAGAACCGCAATGGGATGTAAACCTCGTGGTGCCATTGGTCAAAACAAAATTGACCATCGGCAATCTGATCCCGGACAGCATCCTTTCAACCGACCAGGCCGGCAACGTCAGTATCCTGTACAGCGCATCGCTCTTTACACTGTCATTGGATACGGTGCTTACGGCCCCGGACACCAGCTTCCGGTACGCTTACGCCATCCCCTTTCCGGGGCCCGTGCAGTTCCAACCTGGTGCCACCTTCAACACCAGTGACGACGTGACCCATTTCAACCTGGACGGACTGGACCTCACTGAACTCCAAGTACGTACCGGCCAAGTGGACGTGGCCATCTCCAACATGATGAACGGAAACATAGTGGGCTTGTTTTCGCTGCCGGGGGCTACCCTGAACGGTGCTCCGTTCTCCATTTCACAGAACCTTCCGCCCGGTACGCCGCAGGCCCCAAGCTTCACCAACAACAGCAGGCCATTGGACGGATATGTGTTTGACATGCGCGGCCCGGACCACAACGCGGTAAATACGCTTGCCACACACCTGAGCTATGCCAACTCGGCAGATGGAAACGCGATCTCCATCACCAACATGGACAGCTTGATCGCCGTGGTAAGCTACCATGACATTATCCCGCAGTACGCCACGGGTTCGTTCGGGACACGCACCATATCCATTGATCCGTCATCATCAGCGTTGGACCTTTTTGAAAACATCAGCGGCATGCTGGACCTGGACCAGGTAAGCGCCGTGATCAGGATCCATAACGGGATCGGCGTTGATGCCCGCGCCACCATCCATTACCTGCGGTCAGTGAACACCACCACCGGAACCAGCGTGGACTTGAACCATGCCATCACCACCGGCCCCGTGAACATTGACCGCGCCTTGGACCTGGGGAACGGGTTCCAGCCTGCGCTCAACACCTTCCAGCTCAACCAAGGAAACAGCAACATTGACTTGTTCATGGAGAACCTGCCCAACCGGGTGGATTATGCCTTGGACGTGCAGATCAATCCGCTTGGCGACATCAGCAACGGACATGACTTCCTGTACCATGACAGTAAACTAAGTGCCGACCTGGACGTGGACATCCCGCTGCGGCTGATAGCCACCAACCTCACACTTCGTAAAACAATTGAACTGGACTTGCCGGGCACAGCGGGATCGCATGCATGGAAGAGCGGCACGCTACATCTTTTTGCCGAGAACGAGTTCCCCTTCAGCGCTACGGTGGAAGTAGCCGTGGTGGACGATGCGGGCCAAGTATTGACGGTGCTTGCACCGGGCGGAACGGTTGCCTCTGCACAATTGGGCCCCGACGGCTTGGTGGCCTCCGGCACATCCAGCCGGCTGGACCTTGGAATTGACCCAGGGCAGATGAACCTGTTGCAGCAGACGGGCAAGGTGCGCATCACCGCTGTGTTCAATACAGCGGACCAAGGCCAGCACGTGCAGTTGCTGGACCGGTACGCCTTGGCGCTTCAATTGACGGTGGATGCCGATTATACCGTCAATGGGGATGAATAACCGCATTTGGTACCTCGCCCTTTTCCTTCCCCTTGCGGCTGCCGCACAACAGGATTCCGGCTCCACGCCCTTGGCGTTGCACCGGCTCACCATTGAAGCGTATGGCGGCTACGACTCCAATGTGCTTGGCAACGACCTGGTACTGGGGCTCTATCGCGGGGGTACCATCAGCTCCGGGGTCCGGAGCCGTTCCTTTGACCGCATGGGAGCGGCGAACCGTGGCGGCTACCTGCTTCAGGGGCGGGCCACTTATGCATGGGGCGACAGTTTATTCGGCCGCTCCAACTGGATGCCCCGCATCAGTCTGGCATATACCGGCGCCATGGGCATGCGCTTCGCCAAGGATGCATATTCCGTGGCTTTTTTCGGCAATGGCCCGTTCGAAGGAAGTACGGCACACTTGGCCCCCGGTAAATTGTTTGCGACCACCTACCAATCGTTCAGCATGGGCGTGGAAGACCGGAACAACGGGTCATACGTTGAACTTTCCGTGGTGAACGGCCAAAATTTCAACGCGGCCAGCGTGTCCAAGGCAGACCTGTACACCGCGCTGGACGGAAGGTACCTGGACCTTGACCTGCACGGCACTTACCACAGGAGCGATACGGCCGCAATGAGTTACTCGCTCGGGCTTGGCGCGGCGATCAATCTGGCGTGGTGCAGGACTCTACAACTTTTTGGCGCTTCAGCCAAGATAAGCTTGGGCGTTACGGACCTTGGCTTCATTCGCTGGAACGGTTCAACCTTGTCCATCAGCAAAGATTCCACCATCCGGTACGAGGGAATTGAAGTGCAGGACATCTTGGACCTGGACAACTTGGTGATTGACCAGGCTTCGCTGCAGGACAGCCTTGGGCTGGGTTACCGGAAAGGAAATTTCAACACCTTGCTTCCCTTTGCCGCGGAAGGCCGATTGATGCTCGGAAAGCTGCGGCGGGCAGGGCATTTACCCGGATTGTACGCTTATGAGATCAGTGCTGGCCAACGCTATCTTCCAGGTTATCTGCCTCTAGTGGGGGTCCAGCGGAACTTTGCGTTTTCCAGCCGCCTGGCAGGCCATGCGGGATTGACCTACGGAGGGTTTGGCACATGGCGTGCAACTGCCGGGATTGACGCCCTGGTGCTTGATCGGTTCCGACTTGGGATCCATGCTCCCAATGTCATAGGCCTGTGCTCCGAGCAAGCACCGGGCAAAGCGCTGTCCGTTCGTTTGGAAATGGCCTGGTAACCGGGGGCGCCGTCTAATTCACCTCTGCCAACGCCTCACTTTCATAGGTTAGCTGGCTGCAGCTCTTCCCGTCCTTGAAATAGTACGTGCCACTGTACTTCCTGATCACTTTGCGGTACTCGGTCACCACATTGTTCTCCTCCATCCGCACCACCGTGATCACCTGGTTGGGTTCCACGATCACATCCTGGTGGCGTGCCCGAACCGGTTTGGATGCTTCAAACTTTGGCCGGGGTTCATCGAAAGCACGTGCCTGTGCCGCCTGCACCGGTGAAGGCTCACTGTTGATGCGGGGTTCGGTGGGCATGCGGCCGTCCGCGCCAACAACGGGATCCCTGATCAACTTGCGAACGGGCGCAGGCTTCTCCTGCTTCCTCCTCTCAGCAACCGGGGCCGGAGGTGGCGGAGGGCTAACTGGAGGAGGAAGTTGAACCGGTTGTTGCACCTTGGCCTGTGCCTCCTGTTGCTTCGCTTTTTCATTCGCCTTGGCCTCTGCCTTGGCCTTGGCCTCGGCATCCTTTGCTGCGCGCGCATCCGCCTTGGCCTGGGCTTTGGCTTCCTGCTCCTTGCGCTTCGCCTCTTGGGCTGCTGCATCGGCTTCCGCCTTTTGTTTCTCCTCCACGGCGGCCTGTGCCTCATCCAAAGCACTTTGAATGCTCTTGGTGTAATCCGTGTCGTAATCAAAATCGGTCAACTTCGCATCGTACCGGATCATGCCCACAGGCTGGTTGAACACCACCGTGTTCATGCCGTCATATTGCTTGAACAAGGACACCACGAACTCAAAAGGCGTGAACCCGGACTGTGGTGCACCTGCCGGTATCTGGGTATTGAACGAGAGTTTCTTCGTGACGAAGCCGTTCTTTTCGAAGGAGAGCACGTAGCTGCTGTTCAGGTCCAGTTCCAGCGAAAACTTATTGAGGTCTGAAGAAACGGTCCTGTGCTTCACCCCCTCCTTGTACACTACCATGCGGCAACCGTCCAAGCTGCCGCCCTCCACCTTCAATTTTCCATTGATCACAAACCGGCCTTGGGCCGAAACAGCTGTTGCCACGGCAAAGGCCATGGCCAGCCATCCCACCCTGGCAAGGGTCCGGAGCGCGGAGATTTCCATTTGGGGATCAAGAAGCCAGGACAGCCGTGGAGATCAAGCCTTTTGCCAACATGGTGGCGATCAGGCCCACAACAAGGATCGCGGCCATTACCAGCGTCCGAACGGCAACCGTATTGTTCGACTTGTTCATCATGAACAGATTTATGGTGCTTTACGTTGCCAAGCCCGGCCGGGTTACGGCAATGGCCTGAAAGACCATGAAACCCGTTCGCCCGCCATGCGTATCAACGGCGCAGCAATGAGAACCTCCACTTTTACCGCCGCCTTGCTGCTCCTGGCTTGCTCCGGGCATGCACAAAGCTCCGGCACGCCGGATGCCAAGGCCTTGGACGAGCTCTTCCACAAGGGAGAAACGGCATACAGGAACGGTGCCTATCCGCAAGCCATTGACCTGTACACCCAGGTGCTGGCCAGCGACCCCGAATACCTCAATGCCTACCTACAGCGCGGATTCTGCCACAGCCTTCAACGCGAATACCAGGCAGCCGTGGACGATTTCAGTGCCGTGATCAAGCGGAAAAGTGACCATTTGTGGGCATACACCAGCCGGGGCAGTGCATACAATAAGCTGAATAAGCCAGACTTGGCCATCCAGGACTTCAACAAGGTACTTCAACTTGATCCTAGGAACCAGGAAGCATACAACAACAGGGGTTGGGCCAAGAAAGCCCTTGGGGATGCCGAAGGTGCCTGCGGGGACTGGAAGGCAAGCCGGAAAATGGGCAACGCCGAAGCAAAGATCATCCTGACCAACAACAAGTGCAAATGATGCGGTACCTCCTGATCCCAATTCTTGTGGTTTGGTGCTTGGCCCCTGCCAAGGCGCAGGACCAGACCTATGCGGACTGCCTGGTAAAATCCTCCAGCAGCTGGGGCAAGCCGTGCGAAAGTTGCGAGGATTACAAAGGATACAAGCGCGATTACAGCGGTGTTTACCAAGTGGACATAAAGAACGTTTGCGGTGAAATGATGGAAGTGAAAGTGGCACTGCAGGAAGACAATGGCACTTGGCGGACCTTCCCGGTAAAAGCACTGGAAGGCGGTGCTTCAATGACCGCCTTCGCCTGCCACGGCACAGGTAAATACATGTATTGGGCGCGCCGGGTAAACGACACGGAGATCATTCTCCCCAGCGACCGGGATATTGCCAGCGCCTATCACGGCAAGTAGCTGTTCCGCGGTACTGGGCAAGCACCCCGTACCTAGGGTTGGGTCCTTGCCGAGAACCGCTCCCGTCCATCCACGCATCGTTGTTCAAATTGAACAACTGCAAGAAGTGGAACAGCTTTGGGCTGAACCTACTTTGGTCCCACACCCTTCCGGGACCATGGCGATCAAACACATGCACATCGACCGTACGGCAACATCGCCGGGGATTGAGATGGACCTGGAAATGGGCACCATAGAATTCATAGGGCGCTCATTGCCCGCCAACAGTGAGCAGTTCTATGACCGCGTGTACCGCTGGCTGGAGGAATACTTGAAGGAACCCCGCGAGCGCACCACGGTGAACATGCGGTTGGATTATTTGGATACCAGCAGCAGCAAGCATTTCTACAACATCTTCGATAAATTGAGCACTGCAAAGGAGCATGGCCGTGAAGTGCAGGTGAACTGGCACTTTGAGACCGGGGATGAAGAAATGGTGGAAGCGGGCAAGGACTACCAAAGCCTCTTCCCCATGCACTTCAACTTTATCGAGGTGAACGAGTTGTTCTGATCTTGGTGGCGCATGCAAAAAGCCCCCCAACTTGCGTTGAAGGGCCCTTGATTTCGTGCACTCGTAGGGAGTCGAACCCCAAACCTCCTGATCCGTAGTCAGGTGCTCTATCCAATTGAGCTACGAGTGCAATAAAACTTTCGTATGGAGGCAATCACCTTGAAAGCGGGCGCGAATATAATGCCGAATGCTCAACGTGGCTTGTAATACTTCAACGCTTCCGGCATGAAGGCCTCCAGGTCATGGATCCTCCGCTCATCACTGGGGTGGGTGCTTAGGATCTCCGGCGGCTTGGGGCCGCCCTGCGCCGACATCCGCTGCCAGAATGCGGGGGCCACGCGTGGATCATAGCCGCCCATGGCCATGAACACCAATCCCATCTTGTCAGCCTCGCTTTCCTGCTTCCTGCCATAGGCCAACAACCCAAGCTGGCTTCCTATCCCGAAGGCCTGCAGAAACATGTTGGATGCCGTGGAGGGCTTCTCGGAAGCCAGCACCTGCAAGGTAACACCGGCCCCCTGGGCGGCTATCGCCTGGCTCATCCGCTCGTTGCCGTGCCGTGCAATGGCATGTGCGATCTCATGGCCCATCACCAGGGCCAAGCTGGCCTCATCCTTTGTTACCGGAAGCAATCCGGTGTAAACCACCACCTTCCCGCCGGGCATGCACCACGCGTTCACTGTGGGGTCGTCCACCACGTTGAACTCCCAATTAAAGCCCGCCACCCGGTCCCCTGCCCCGTTCTCATTCAGATAGTCCGTGGCTGCCTTGGCCAGGCGCTCACCGATCTTCCGCACCATTTCCACACGGGGATCATTGGCCGGCAGCGGCGGGTGCTCCTTGAGAAATCCTTGGTACTCGGTGAGGCTCATGCCCATCATTTCGCTCTCCGGAAGCAAGTTCAACTGCCTCCTTCCGGTGATCGGCACTTTGGCACAAGCTGCCAGGAAGGCCAGCAGGAGAATGGCAGTCAGTCTTCTCGTTGCAACTTTTCTCATTGGATGTCCGCGGATAAACCCCGTTCGCACAATGCTTCACACATGGGCCGCAAGGTGTCGAAATCGCCCCGTTTTACGCTGCACCGGCCTTTATAGTGCACCAGCCAAGCGCATTGTTCAGCTTGATGCGGGTCATGGTCGCAGATCTCCATCAAGCTCACGATGACATGCTCAAACGTGTTGACATCATCGTTGTGGAGAATAATCTCCTTTGATCTGGCATCCAGCACCGCCACCTCCACCTGTTCCCCTTGCTTTCGCTGCATCGCAATTGCCTTCAGCCGGATGCAAAGATATGGCCTCCCTCAAGGTGTTGCCAGGGCGGGGTCGGCAAGGATGCCCTTCCCGAACTTACCAAGCAAGGCCCTGGCATCCCGCACCGGTATGCGCTTGCCGTTCAAGTAGGCGGTAACGAAGGCGTCCGTAACCCCCTTTGTAACTGCCACGCCCTTCCCTGCCACGGCCTTGCCCTCCTCCAGATAAATGCCCGTGGTGTACCTGATCTTGTCGTTGGGGGTGCGTTCGCTGTTCAGCGGTGTGATATTGAACAGCTTGTCCAACGGAGTGGGCTTGCTGTACACCCCTACCTGCACGGTGAAGAACAGGCCCTTGACCACCTCCACCTGCTTTGCCGGTGCGGCCTTGGGATCATTGTAGTAGTCGGACGCATTGGCCGCCGGTTTGAACTCCGCCAGCACTGCATCTGCCGTGGCTGGATAATTTGCCAAGACCGATTCAGTGGCGGTGGCTTCCGGCAACTGCACGGTGGCCACTTGCACCGGTGCTGTCGCCACGGCTGCCGGCGTGGTGGCCGGCGTGGCATTGGAATTGGTGGCCCCCCGCAAGGCGGATGCCTTCATCGCTTCACGCAGGGGCACGCGCTTTCCGTCCATGTATGCTGCTACAAACGCATCCCTGTATCCACGGGCGCGCACCTTCGCGCTGGCCTGTGCGGCGCTTTCCGCACTGGTGAACAAACCAGCCGTGTAGCGCACCAATCCGTTGCCCACACTTTCCCCGGCCAACGGTGCCATGTCACTGAACGCATCGCCCTGCAATGGCTTGCGGAACGCTCCCACTTGCACTTTGAAAACAATGCCGGACGGCATTGGCGCATCAATGGCGATGGGGCCTGTGCGCGGCGTGGAGGCCGGGGAAAATGCGAACAAATCCTTGGTAAGCGGGCCTGTGAACGGTGCCGGTGCCGCAATACTTTCGGGAGTGGCCGGAGGCAACTGCCCCGGTTGCGCAGCCATGGGGGCGTCATGATCTGCATTTTGGCCCCGTCCATCGGCCGCAGGCGGCCTGGCTGCAACCTCATCGGTCCTCCCTTCCGTTTTTAACGCAATGGAATCATGCACCAAGGCAACCGCCTGGTCGGGGCGTGTACGCGCCAACACCGGATCCGTACGGCGCTTGCCCTGTTCCAAGCCCATGATGGCCGCCGAGCGCCCTGGTGCCATGGCCTGCATCAAGGCCGCTGCCTGGGCATCATCCGTGGAGGCCATTTCCTGTAAGCGCTTTGAAACGCCCATCAATGAATCAGCCCGGTGCTGGAGCCCGTCCGCCCGCGTTTCCAACAGGGTGGCTTTGCCAGCCGAGCCATCGTTTGCCGGTGCATTTGGGGAGGAACGAAGCTTCGCGGCCTCTGCCTTCAAGCTGTTGGCAAGGGCTGCGCTCCCTTCCGCGTCGTTGCGTGCAGCTTCGGCATTGCCCTGTTTTTCCATGGAGCCGCCCTTCATGAGGAAATACTTGCGCTCCTCATCCCCTCCCATCACTTGGGCGCGTTCACTGGGGGACAGATAGTAATACTTGTCCAAGTACCCGGACAGCAGGACACTATCAGCAGTTGCCCTGCCAATGATCGCAACCGGCCCGGGTGCGGCGGCATGCTGTTCCATCCGGTCCGGCGATGGCACGGAATCCCGGCTGGCTTCCGACTGTACTTGGCTTGGGCTTTGCCCTGCGGTGTCCGTTACCGTTGCTTGTTCGTTCTGCTTTGCGATCAATTCCGCCTGGGCCCGATCGTTCTTCCGGGCTGCCGCAAAAGCTTCCGGGAACATCCTGGCCTCAATTTCCTCATAGCTCAATGCTTCGCCCGGCACCGATCTACCACCAAGTAGCCAATTGCTTACCGTTAACGAACGGTCCATGTCCCTTAATGCGCCCAATTCTTCCGCATAGGCTTGGCGGTACTCCGAATTCCGTTTCAAGGCATCCTCTGAGCGGTCTGCGCCCTTGCGGATCTCTTTGGCCCGTACCATGGCCGCATCGGCCGATCCCTGGAAGGCCTTGATCATTTGCACCAGCGGCTCATCCGGCGGCAGCCCTTTCTTTGCCAATGCCTTGCCAAGGATCCCGGCACTGTCGCGCAAAGCATCAAACTCGCTCCTGCTAATGAACGCGGTGCGTTGGCCGAGGTCCACATTGCTGATCAACAGGTCGTCGATCTTGCGGTCGGTGCGTTCGCGCAATTTGTCGTAGCCCTTGCCTGCAGGCATGCCTACAAGCACTTGCTCCATGCTGTCGATCTCGGCTTGCAGCACTGCGCCCCGCGCCAATTCCATGTTCTTGGAGTCAATGGCTTCGCGATCTTTCCGTGATCGCGGTACCAATGCGCTTGAATAAACCTTCTCCAGGTCGGGTTCCACTGCGATGTAGGCATCGTTGTGCGGAGAAGGTGAGCCGGCGTCCTCCTTGCGGGGGACGTCTGCATCAACCCTTGTGGTGATCTGGGAATCTTCCAGGGCCTTGGTCTCTGATGCTGCGTAGGTCTGGTCCACTTTGGCCAATTCATCCGCAGCTTGTTGCACGTGGGCGGCTTTCAACTGGCGCCACCGGTCCAGCTCGGGGAGTATGGAGTCCGCACGTTCCGGCTTGGCGTCCAGTTGGGCCACACGGCTGGACATGCGCGCATCAATGCTGTCAACCAAGTCCATTTCCAAGGCATGCAACATGTTGGCTTTGTCCGTGGCGCTGCCAGGCCCGTCCGTGATGGTTTTCCTGCGCATGGCAAATCCAGGAAAGGCTTCCTCGGCGAGTTGCTCATTCATACTGGCCGGATCATAATCCAGCGGCCGGTACTCCACAGGCTTTTCCTCTGCCTTGGCAATTGGCTGCGTTAGGTCCGAACCAGCCGCCCCCCCCGCTTTGAACGTTTCGATCAATGCACGCTGGTCCTTGATCGCCGCGTCCAGGCTGTCCCGTGTCCGCTTATCCTTTTCACCATGGCGCAACTGCTCCAGTTCAGCCAGTTTGTTGGCCAGCAGGAAGGCTTGCTCATCCTTGCCGGATGCCTGGGACGCGGCTTCGTTCACGTTCCCCTCACTCTTGGCCGGTTCATGGGTGGCTATGCCTGCTTGGGCTTTGCCTTCGGCGTTGGCCGCACCGGTGCTTTGCTGATCAACGGATCCAGGGCGCTGTGGAATCTGGCCCGTGGTATTTCCAGTGTTTGTTCCCGTACCGGTGGCTGGCCCCTGGTCATTTGCACGTTCCGGTTTGGGTTCGCCTTCCACCTTCCCCGTTACCGTTGCAGGGGATCTGTCCATTGCCATCAGGTCACCGGAGGTAACCGGTGTTGATGTACTGTCCTTACCGGGGGAACCGTTCTGGCCTCCATCCAACGCACCGCTGTTTTGCGGAGATCGCCCTTGGGCTCCCTCCGCCTTTGCCCCGTTCGCATTGGGTGGTTTTACCCCATCCGTGCCGGCGCCTCCCTTATCCAACGAGGCCCCGTTGCCCGCCAGCTTGCCCGCCGATTGGCCCATGTTCGCCAGGAGATCGGTACCTGTGCCTAGGGAATCCGTTTTTTCGCTTGCACCAATGTTGGTCGTGGCCGGCACATCCCCCTGCCCTGCACTTCCCTTGGCGGGCGCAACCTGCGCAACCGTTTGGGTGGCTTGGCGCGGTGCTGCCGCCAGGGGCTCATAAGCTTTCCAGTCGAAGGTGCGCCGCTCCATCTCCTCAGCGGAAAGAGCAGAGATCTGCCCATACTGGGGGCCGATCACCAACGCCTCGTTGCCTGACCGCACACTCGCCATGCGTGGTGCCAACCCCGCAATCTCCTCCTTTGCCACATTGGGCGTTGCGTTCAAGGCGGAATTGTTGCCCAAGTATCGCACCAAGGCCGCCTGCCCCCTTGCCAACGCAGCATCCGCCTCCCCGCTGCGCGCCTTGGCAAACTGTTCTTCAACCTCCTCATGCATCGCGGTGAGCTGGCTGCTCAGCTCATCGTGTTGGCGAACAAGGTCCTGTTTCCGGCCTCCTTTTGCAGTTTCAATGTCGCGTGCCAGCCGGTTCACACGGTCCCTCAATTGGGACTCTTCATCACGCTGTGCGTTCCCTTGGTTCAATTTCCTGGTGGCCTCTGCCTGGGCCTCGGTGGCAGCCCTTCTGGTCCGTTCCGCTTCATCCAACGTGGCTTGGGGGCCTTTTTCCTTGTCCATCGCCGCCTTTAGTTCCACTAGCGCGGCGGTAAGTGCGGCGTTGTCCCCGGCCTGATGGGCCTGGGTAATCGCACTGGCAACTTTGTCTGCAGCAGCAGCGCGCTGCTGTGTGCCCATGCGCGCCTTGTCCATCTCCACTGCGGTGCGGTATGCCGCTTTGGCGCGCTCGTTGGCTTCATGGCTCAGCTGTTTGGCCTCCGCGGCCTGACGCATCAGTTGGGTCTTTTCACCTTCAGCCTTCCCTTCCGCCTGTTTCACCAACTCCTTGGCTTGCGTGGAGCGTTGCTCGGCATCGGCAACATTGCGCAAGGCCATTTCATAGGCTGTATTCGATTGCTGGCCCTGTTCCTTGGCCAAGGCATTCAAGCCACTGGCGTTCCTGGCCGCCATCTCCTCCACCTGGGGCAGGGTTTGGGTCCCGTCAAATCCGGCAGTTTGCAAGGGGTCCGTCTCTGTTTTCTGCTGGGCGATGGGCCCGGCAGCCTTGCTCCCGGTAATGTCCAGTTTGGCCCGCCGCTTGATCTCGTCCATGGCAAGCGCCATTACATCAGCATCCAAGGGTTCGTCGAAGTAGTTCTTTATCACTAATTGTTCCCCGCCCTGGTTCAACAATTGGATCTCCTGCCGGTACACTTTCGGGTTTTCGTTGGGCGGAACATCCACGCTCTGGAAATGCGCCAGCCCGCTGGGGCCACCTTCCACTAGGAATTTGTACGTGCCCCCGTGCGGCAATGCGAGCAGGTAACTGCCGTTGATGTCGGTCTTCACATCGGCCACGCGTTCCCTGGTCTGTCCGTCTTCCACCACAATGTGCGCCTTCCTGTCGTTCGCATCAAATGCCGAAGCGTAGGTGCCTTTGAAAATAGTGATGTTGATGGGTGTTTGCCGCGTACCAACGCGGTACACGTTCACCATTCCCTGCTTGCTGTCGCGATCGCTGGCAAAGCAGGCTTCCTTACCGTCCGGGCCAACGATGTACAGCAGTTCGTCCGCCGGTGTGTTCACTGCAAAATCCATGTTCTCCGGCGCGCTGAAGGTGTCCATTCCCTTGTCATAGCTGCTTTTGAACACATCATAACCGCCCATGCTGTTATGGCCTTTGCTGCAGAAATAGAATGTCTTGCCGTCCGGGGCCATCACTGCGTAGTCCTCGTCCTGGTCCGTATTGATGTACCCTGCAAGCTTTACCGGGGTGCTGAACCCTCCGGAGGGCAGAAGCTCCGTACGGTAGATGTCCTTTCCGGTTTTGCCTTCCTTGCCAAAGCTGCTGAAGTAGATGGGGCCGCCGTTTGTGGGCAGGTAGACCAGAGATTGGCCGCCGTTCTTGCGGTCCAAGCTGGTGAGCAGTTCTTCGGGTGTCACTACGATCTTTCCCCCGATGTTGCTGAGGTCATAGAACCGGAAGAAATCCGTGCTGGCCACCTCCACCTTGTTGAGCACCTCAATGTCCTTGAGGTTGGAGAGCAGGTACTTCCCGTTCCTGCACTGCTGTTCCATGGCATCCACCGGGAACTTTGCCAAGAGCTTTTTATCAGCGGTTCCCTTGAAATGCTGATATGCTGCAATGGCATCATCAAACCGGTAATCCAATTGATAGGCACGTCCCAGGAAGTACCAGGCCAAAACGTTGGTGGAAGGCCCCTGTGTGGCGAACTTCAGATAGCCGATGGCCTTCGACTTGTCCTCCCCGCTGAAGATCGTTGTGGTGCCGAACCTGAAGTTCAGGTCGTAATCCTGGGGAGAAAGGCTTACCAGTTGCGAGTACAGGGGTGCTGCTGCGGCGTATTCGCCCTTGTCGAAAAGGGCATCGGCCTTTTCCCGCAAGGCCTTATCCCCTCCTTGGGCATGGCCTGCCAGTGCTTGGCTGGCTAAAAGCACACCTGCCACCAAGCGCCCGCAAATGATATGGACCTTGCCTGCGTTCATGTCCTTTTCATGGGTCCGCCAAGGGTCATGCGGTTCTCATTTCCTTTTAGCAGCCGTGCAATGTTCTGGCGATGTGTGAAGAAGACGATACCACACAGCACAAGCGCAAACCAGCGCAACACGTGGCTGGGCTCGGCGAAAACAAAAACCACGGCCACCGGGAATGCCACTGCTGCGGAAAGCGAGGCCAGCGATACATACCGCGTGATGCTAAACACCAGGAAGAACACCAGGATGCACAGCAAGGCAGAGCCCGGATGGATGGCCAAGACCCCGCCAAGCGAGGTGGCGATGCCCTTTCCTCCGCGAAAACCTGCGAAGACCGGATAGAGGTGCCCCACAACCGCCGCAAGCACCAGCAATACCCGCAAGAGCGTCCATGCATCGGAATAGGGTTCAAGGCCGCTCCAAAACGGAAGGAGCCGCACCGGAAGGAAGCCCTTCAACACATCCAAAAGCAACACGGGAATGCCAGCCTTGGGGCCAAGTACCCGAAAGGTGTTCGTGGCTCCCGCATTGTGGCTTCCATGCTCCCTGACGTCGATGCCATAAAATGCTTTTCCCCACCACACCGAGCTGGGTATGCTGCCGCAGAGATAGCTGATCGCCATCGCCGTGGTTCCGTATATCCAGGGGAATTGCATGGTCAAAGCCCGAATCGGTCGCGGAATTCGTCCACCTTGCGTTTGTTCGTCAGGATGAACTGGTAGTCAGGCGCTCCTTTCTTTCCGGGAAATTGCCGCTTGTCATCCTTCAGTTCACTGATCATGGTGTTGAAATCCGTGCTGCTGCTGTATGTATAAAGGTAGTTGCGCGCGTACTGGAAGAACCAATAGGTTTGATCGTCCAGCATCAACAGGATGGTCATGACATCCCCGCTGCGTTTGCGCTGGAATTCCACCTTGCCCTTGAGGTAGCGGAAAAGCGGTTTCTTCAGCACGGAACCCACGCCCAAGGGGCCGTAGCTCTGCCACGCTTCATCCGTGGCGTTCCACCTCAGTCCCAGGTCGCAGAAGGTAATGGCCTTGACCAGTTCGTCAGGCAGTTTCTTCACCTCTCCCTTGATGCTGAGCTCACTGATCAGCTTATCGCTCTTCTCCTTGCCAAGCACTTCACGCAATGTGCGCTCATAGGGCGTTTTGGAAAGGTCAACCTGTTTCTGCTCCGGATAGGCGGCAATGTCCGCGACCATTTTCTCCAACGCATTGTCCAGGAAGGGGAAATCCGCCAACAGCGTAACGTGCGCCGTGGTCCTGGCGCTGTCGCCGCGATACTCTATGGTGCCGTAGGCATCAGACTTCACCTGCCCCAGGTCCACACCTTGGCTGATATGGCCGTCGCCGCTCAACAGGCAGCTTTCCGTGGAGAGCAGCACCAAATTGCCGGGCAGGTTGTGCTGCCGGATCTTGTCCTTGTTGGAGATGAGGTATGCCTTCATCACCTTGTCATAGAACAACAAACCCTTGGCGCTGATGATGTCCCTGTCCGCCTTGTCCTGTTTGCGGCTGAGGAAGGTGCCGTAAGTGCGGAAGGGATCATCCTTGGTCATGTAAATGCCGGCGCCGATCGGCAGCCCGTCGGCATCCATGAGCGAATCGCTTACCGGAATGAAGACTTCCATGGGGTCGATCCGTCCGGTGAAGTTCATCCAGTTCTTTGAGATCCCCGCGCACTCGTGCATGATGCGGGTGCTCCCGGTGAACTGGAGTTCCTTGGTGGCGGCCTCCAGCTTCACTTCACCGAAGAAATCAAATGCGGGGCTTAGTTGGAACCCGGCCTCCTGGGGCACGGTGCCGATGGCATAGGTTTGGAAGGCCGTGTCCACATTGATGTTCTTCATGGTGATCGGGAATACTTTCCCCGTTTCATCCTTGTAGTCATAGGTACCGCTTCCGCTGTACTGCCGGCGTGCGGCGATCTTCACGGTGGCATCGTGGATGGTGTGGTACTTGTTCACGAAGTTGGCTGTAACAATGGCGTGGTCCAGCGGGTCCATCTCGGCATTCCTTCGAATCCGCACCAGCATGCTGTCCGGTGTGATCAATGCATCGGCCACCTTGATGTACTGGACTTCGCTTGCCGTGATCAAATGCTTCTTCAAGTCGTACCTGGCCTTGGGCGCCATGAAGCGCAATGAATCCTGGGCAGGGTTCACGCTGATGAAATTGCTGCCGGTAAGTTGAAGGTCCTCGTTGCCGGCAGACGCGGTCCGGTCGCTTTCCAGTTCGATGTCGCCTTGGTCCATGTACCACTTGAAGCGGTCCATGTAGCAGATGTACTGGTTGTACGGAAACTCCACCTTGGTCTCGTTGCCGTTGCTCACAAACTCTCCTACCCGCTCATCCAGCTTTACGGTGGCGTTCACGTTGTCGGTGCGGAAGGCAATGCTCGCAGTATCACCCTCCGTAAGGCGGAAGTCGCTGGTATCGGCATGCACTTGCACGGTTTTGAAGTTGAAGAGCTTGGACTTTAGCGTGGCATTGGTGAAGTCCACCAATCCGGCTCCGTTCATGCCTTTGGGGCTGAGCTCCGTCTTTCCGTACAGGTAGGCCTGCTTGTCATACATCACCATGGGGGCGCTGAGGTTGCGCGCCAACAGCATGTCTTTGGCGGGTTCCAGGCGCAGGAAGACGTTCGAGGCTTGGACATTGGGCACATTGAGCGTGGGGCTGCTGGCAGCCCCGTTGTACAGGGTATCCGCAACCCCGAACGTGGTGTCCGGTGTGAACACCAGGTCCTTCCCTTTTGCAATGGTGGTGAGGAAGGCGAGGTCGCCGTCACCATGCAGGCCCTCATTGTCAAGCTTGAGCGTATTGGAGAACTTGGCCTTCTTGCTGTATAGCGGGAGCCCGCCATCACCGGTGGGCCTTACAAAGCCGAGTGCATAGTCCTGCTGCAAGCGCAAGGTTTCGCGGATGTCCGGGAAGATTCCCGCGCTCACCAGCGTACCGTCGAATTTCAAGCCTTCATTGGTGAAGTTGTCCAAGCTGTCGATCACGAACGGATCGCTCTTGTAGTAGAATTTGTCACGCTTGTATGCTCCGCGCTGGATGTTGCTTTTGTCGTAGAACACAAAACTCTCCTTGGTGCTGTTGAACTTCGGGAACTCCGGGTATTTTTTCTGCTGGAGCCCGCTTTTGTTGCTCGGCGCATCCACTTCCAAGGTTCCGGTGACGTTTTCAAGCACGTTCTTCACTTTTACCAGCCGGTGGTTGCCGTTCTCGTCCGCCTCAAAACTGTCCGCCAAGAACCCAACGCTGTCCACGTTGAGCAGGTCGATGGTGAACGGTTCGTAGTGGAAGAAGTATTCCTTGCCGAAGTAGGTGAGCTTGCCGGCCTTGATCACGCCACCGAAGCTGAAATCCCTGTCCTTCTTGATGGTGACCAGCTTCCCTGCGGGATAGATCTGCACGTTCTGTGAATCGCTCAAGGTGATGCGCGACACGCCATTGAGCGCCAGGTCGTTGTTCAGCAGGTTGATGGTGCCGTTCACGCCGTCCGGGCTGTTGCTGTTGAATTGCAGCACGTCATAGTCCACCTTGCCAGCGCTGGAAAGAATGTGCTGCTTTAGGCGTGGGAGGATGGTGACGCGTTCCTCATCCATGTCATAATGGAGAAAGCCTTTGTTGGCCAAATCCACCAGCATGGGCACTACTTGGGACATCTGCAGCTTGGTGTAGACTGCATAATCCTTCGCTTGAAATTCATTTCCTTCCTTCCTGCTGAACTCGTACAGGAGCGAAAGCGGATGTACTTCACCAATGCCCATCAAGGCGATGTAGCGGCGTTGCTCAAAGTAGTTGAAACTTTCAAAGGAGGTGCGGGTTTGCGTGGTGCCTTGCATGTTGCCGAGCTGCACCAGCGGATCGCCCTGTTTCCAGCGCAGTTCCTCGAAGTACATGTCCAAGGCATGGTACGTGTCATAGAAAGGGCCCTTGGACAAACCCTCGTCCTTCTTGATCAGGGTGAGCTGCTTCTTGTCCCGCATGAACCGCAGGCTGACGCTGGGATGCGTGATGGAATCCTTGTCCAGCAAGATCTTCACCGATACGTCCTCACTGCTCACCTTTTCGGGTTCAATGGTGAACACCAACCCTTTCGTGATGATAAAGGGCTTGTTTTCCCTTTTGAAGGTGAGTGAAGCTGGTTCTTCCTTGGAACCATAACCCTGAAGTTTGGCTCCTTGCATGGCAAAGCCTCCCTCAAAATCAATGCCCGGCACAATGTCGTTGATGCGCTTGCGCAGGTCATAGCTCTCAAATTGCGGGTAGCTCGCACGCTCCGCAGTTACATTGGCCCGCAGCTTGTCCACAACGGTGCCCAAAAGAACCTTGTCAAAGTAGGGATCGGTGAAATTCACGGAATCAATGCGGACTTCCGTTGTCTTCAACTTCAAGGTATAACCGTGCTCCCATGTCACAAAGGTTTTTTCCGGCGCCAGGCCCGCACGTTTCCAGGTAATCCTGCCGGCCTTGCCCGTCCAGACATTCTGGAGGGGAAGGAATGTTCCATCCGTTCCTTCTATCACAGAACTGTCCGTCTTGGTGGCCCAGACCAGATCAGTTTTGGGGAATTTCACCTTGGGCACAGAATCATACATGAACGTGAACCTGTCGGTCCGGGCATGCCAGTCGGCACCGGCAGTTTCATAGAGCTTGTTGCCCATCATGAGCAACTTGCCCATTTCGAGATAGTCTGCAAGATCTTGTTTTCTGGAGGAACGGCCCGCCCCTTCCAAGCCCTTCATCCATGCATCAAACTCTGCCTGGGTATGCCCTTTGCGGGAAAACGCCTCCGCCGTGGCGAGCATGTCAATGAAATCCGGGATGGCACGAAACCGCTTCTTCCCCATCACATTGGAAATGGCCACCACTTTGGCGCGCGCCGCCTGGTCCAGGAAACTGCCGTTCCAAAACGGTGTGAAGGCTTTTTCAATGAATGCAGTTCCCTCTTTCTTGTCCGCATCCACCAAGAAGTTCGTGACCGTTTTCAGAAAGGCTGCCTGGTCATCGGGGAACACGGGGGCCTGGGCCGATACGGTGCGCGGGGATGCCAACATCAGAAGCACGGCCCCGGCCGTTCCTGCAATAAGGTTCATGCCCCTTGGGCGGTGTTTGCTTTTTCCCATTCAGATAGTGCCCATTCACCTTCCTCAAGCGTTCGCACATGCTTCAGTCCGCAAGCCGTTGCCGCGCTGGCCATCACCTCCTCATCTGCCCTGATGAACCCGCTCAGCAACAACTTTCCACCGGTAGCCAATGCACGGGCCATTTCAGGCATC
Source organism: Bacteroidota bacterium (assembly GCA_018266685.1). Taxonomy (GTDB): domain Bacteria; phylum Bacteroidota; class Bacteroidia; order Flavobacteriales_F; family PHOS-HE28; genus PHOS-HE28. The sequence continues at coordinate 6,644 of JAFDZY010000459.1, read as the reverse complement.
GCACGAACCAACGTATTGCGCTCAATATTGGCCAAAATAGTGCCGAAGCCCCCCCTGTTCCCGATCTCTGTTCCACCCTTTTCCACAACCACCCGCTGACAACCGTTCCGGGCTGCATTCACCCGGGCGTTCTCCACAGCCGCTTCATCATTATCAATGGCAAGTACACGGGCCGCACCTAAACGTTCGGCCAATATGGCCAGCACAGCGGTTCCACATCCCAGGTCGCATACCGCGGTACCCTGCATGTCAATTCCCAGCATGGCCTTCACCATCATGCGGGTGGTGGCATGGTGGCCGGTGCCGAACGCCATGCGCGGTGTGATCACAATATCATGCTGGACGTTTCCATCAGCCGGGTGGAAATCCGCACGTACCCGCACCTTGCCATCCACTTCCACCGGTTTGAATTCGCTCTCCCACCGGGCATTCCAATTGATGTCCGGCACATCGTGCACGCCAAAGGTGATCGCAACGTGCGGATCACGCAATAACCGCAGGCTGTCCAAGGCCGCGCGGTTGAACTGTGCGGTGGCCATGTAGGCCTTCAGCCCATGCGTTGTTTCCTCGAACGATTCGTAGCCCAATTCCATCAGTTCCACCATCAACAAGTCCCGCCATGGCTCAGCAGGCCTGATCAAAAAATCAACCTCGGTGCAGCGCATGGGTCCGCTTAGTGCTGTTTTACCGCCCCGGCAATGCGGACCAGTTCCAAGAAGGTATCAGCTACCAAGGCAGCGCCCCCGATCAAGCCGCCGTTCACCTCATCGCCCCTGAAAATTCCTGTTGCATTCTCCGGCTTGCAGGAGCCGCCGTACAGAACGGGCACTTCCTTGGCCACTCCACCGGCAAGTTGGCACAGCTCGGCACGGATGAACGCATGCATCTCCGCTGCCTGCTCCGGCGTGGCCGTTAGCCCGGTGCCAATGGCCCATACCGGCTCGTATGCAACCACCAGTTTGGCAATTTCCGCCGGTACCAGGCCGCCCAGTGCCTTCCGAATTTGATCCGCCACAACCTCCCGGAACCGGCCCGATTCGCGTTCCTCCCTGTTTTCCCCGCAGCAATAGATGGGCTGAAGGCCATGCTTGAGCAACATCTTGATCTTCCGTGCTATGATGGCATCGTGCTCACCATAGTATTGGCGCCGTTCGCTGTGGCCCACAATACAGGCTTGCACGCCGATGGACCGCAGCATGGGCACGCCCACCTCTCCCGTAAATGCGCCCTGTTCCTCTTGGTGGCAGTTCTGTGCGGCAATGATCACGGACCCGGCACTTCCGGCTTTTTCCACCGCCATGCCAAGGAAGGGGAACGGAGGCGCAACTACCATGGAAACATGCCCGGGGTTCGCGGCCGACCACGCCACCAAGGCATCCAGCAACGCATTTGCGGTGCCTGCCTCCGTGTGCATTTTCCAGTTCCCGGCCACAATGGTCCTTGCGCTCATCTCCATGCTTTGAGCGACAAAGATGACTGCCGGGGATCTTCCTCCCCACGTTCCTGGAAAAGGTTGTCAACGGTCCGCGTTGGAAGCGCGATCAGCGCAATTTTCGTTTGGCCGCGGCAAACGAAGGCACATCGTTGCAATGCCATTTGCCCCTGATCACTCCGTGCTGCAACAGCACAATGCCCGGATTGCTGCGGATCATGGTTTTCAGCGTCACTTCATCGCAGGTCAGGAAATCAAACATGTTCTGGTTCGCATGGCGGAAGGATTCCGACTCGTCGTAGGAACTGCTGGTCACGCCGTAAACCTTCCACCCGTTCTTTTCAGCGGCAGCGGCCAAGGTGTTGATGGCAGGCTGGCAACGGGTCTTCGTTTCACTGATGGTCTTGTCCACCACCAGCAGCACCGGCTCTTCCATATTGAGCACATCCTCCGTCAGGTCGTTCCCGTCCTGGTCGGAAAGGATGAAATCCTGTACTTGGGATACAATGCCCGGCTCCACTTCCACCACGCGCGTACTGTTCGGCACGTTCACGAAGTTGGTGTCGTTCCAAGGATAGGGTTGGGAAGTCAGATACTCTTTAACCTCGCCCGTCCGCTTGTCCTTGTAACTTACGTAGGTCAGGTTCACGGGAGGCTTGGCATCATTTTTCTGCTCCAGAATGCTTTTGCCCACGGCATAAGGCCGGTAATCGCGCATGGGTAAATGGGCGTAGCAATGCCACATGAACGCAAGGGTGGCCACCGCCACCCAGCCAGCTGTTATCCATTCCGCCCGGGGACCTTGCACCAACCGCTTTATGATCATGTAGCCCACAAGTACCCCTATGGCAAACAATAGCGGAAACCACCACGCGAAGACCCAGCAATAAAAGGCCAGCAAGACCATGGAGATCGGAAGGACGGCCAGGTCGTCGCCCCATGTGTTGAACTTGATCCGCTTGCGGAAAAAGAACAACGGAAGCACAAATACCAAAAGGACCATGTCCTTGGAAAAGCTTTCCCACGGGGTGAGGGACCGACCGAGCGATCCCTTCATCGCATCACCAAAGCAGCCGCAATCCGTTACACAGGTCACATCGCGCAATTCCGCCGCCCCGTTCACCACCACTTCATACTTGCCCTGCGGATCACATGTGGCGGTATAGGCTGTGAGCCACCCGAAGAACAGAGTAAGCAAGAGCAGGGACCATGTGGCCAGCTTCATGCGCCCGCCCACCAGAACGGCAAAGCCCAGCACCACCTCGGCCAGGCAAGCCAGCATGGCCAGCCCCAGCGAATAGGGGATCAACCAAGGCAGTCCCAGCGCACTTGCGGCGAAGTATTCCTCCAGCTTGATGCTGAAGCCCACGGGGTCATTCGCCTTGATGAGCCCGCTGATGATGAATGTTGCGCCGACCAGGATGCGGCAGATCAGTAGGAAAACGCGCATGGTTATGGAAAATAGCTGTAGGAAGACGGCAACTCCCGCCGGTGACGAAAGTAGCCTTCCCGGGCCGGTCAGCCATGGGGAAAGGGAATCTTTGGCAACTCCGCAATGTGGCCAATGCCCCGGGATCAGAGCCCTCCGTGATCAATGGTGCCGCGAACGAGCACAGCCCCAAGGTCCATGCTTCGCGCAGGAAGCGGAAAGCCGAGTTCCCTGCACCGCTTTTCATAGTGGTCCATCAACAAGCGGGCTTCTTCATTCACCCTCCCCTCGTAGGCAACGTTCCAACGTGTAAGGCCCGTGGCAGGCTCGAACCGGGCCATGCCCACCGGAAGGTCGAAATAGGAAAGGTCAACACCGCTGCCCAATCGCGGCAACCGCACCTCCACTTCCACCTTGCTAACGCGGTTATCGCCTTCCCACTCCATGCCTTTGGTGTCCACGGTGATGCATTTCACCTGATAGCCCGGGGCATCCACCCGGACCACGTAATCAGCATGATTGTCCAACTTGATGGAATATCCCCCGGCCCCATTGGTGAACCGCACCGTCTGCAACGCGCCGTTCTTGTATATGCGTACACGAGCGGCCGGCATGGCCTGCAGTGTGGCGTAGTCCGTAACCAGGCCCACCACTTCCAAGCGGTACGCCGAAGCGTCCTGCACACCGATGAAAAGTCCGGCGGCCAGGCAGATCAAGGTGGTTTTCATCCGGTTTTCCATGGGAACCTTTGGTTGGAAGGGCTGCGAAACTATCCCCGTCAATACTGGGATCCAAGCCTGAAACCGGCCTTTTCCACAATTGCACGAACAGGCAAATGTTCATTTCCCCTCCCACGGTCAACATTTTTTCCGCCACAATCACGATCTTGCCCTCGAATTCAAGCTCTATGATGTTCCAACGCGCCTCCCTCCTCCTTTTCTTATCAGCGGCTGCATGCGCTTCCTTGAAGGCCCAGGATGCACGCGTGGTCACGCGGATCGTGACGGACACGGTACCTGCATGGAAAACTTGGAAGTCCGAATTTGGCACGATGAACTTCCCGGGCTCATGGACTGTAGCTGCCCATTCCGGTGATACTGCGGCCATTTTCACCAAGACCGCCGGTTCTGGGCCAGGCATGGCGCCAACAGTTTCACTGGTGGTGGAGCCAATACCGGCAAAGACTGGATCAAGCAGCCTTCCCCAAGGGAACGGCTTTCATTTGATCTCGTCCACCCCGCCGGACGGTACCGGGGCCTTCTTCATGGAATACACGGTGGACGGCAGCGGAGGAACCGTTCACCACAAGAAGGAAGTAAGGGTGATCGGAGGCAGAACCTATTCTTTGGCCTACGCAGCACCGCAGGCGGTTTATGAGGAAAACTTGTTCCTTGCGGAAGCGATGATGAAATCCTTCTCAGTGCCTGCTCCCGGCAAGTAAACGTTGCTCTTCATCCATGTGGATCAGCGCGAACACCGCGTAGTTCACGATATCTTGGAAGTTCGCATCAATCCCCTCACTGACCAGGGTGGCGCCCCTGTTGTCCTCGATCTGCTTGACCCGAAGCAGCTTCACCAGGATCAGGTCCACCAAGGAGCTGACGCGCATGCTGCGCCAGGCCTCGCCATAGTCATGGTTCTTCCGGACCATCAAGCTGCGTGATGCGAGGATCTGTTCCCGGACCCGGTCTGCCGCCATTTCCGCGGAAAGGTCCGGTGATTCCGCCACGCCCAGGTCCAACTGCACCAAGGCCATGGCTGCATAGTTCACAATGCCCACCAGCTCGGGGCGCACGCCTTCGTCCACCTTGCTCGCACCCACTTCCTGCAACGTACGGATCCGTCTTGCCTTGATGAAGATCTGGTCCGTGAGCGAGGAAACGCGCAGTATGCGCCATGCAGTGCCATAGTCCTTTGCCTTTCTGGCAAAAAGGTCCATGCAACCGTTCACTACGGCATCATATTGTTCAAGCGTTTTGTCCATCAGGTGCTCAGCAACCCCAAATTTGGGCCATGGAAAACGGAGGCGAAGATATTGTGTGGTGCCTGCGCGGACGCTTGGTGCGCTTTGCTCCTCCCGTGGTGATGGGCGTGCTGAACGTTACGCCGGATTCTTTTTACGGTGCCAGTAGGCAGGCTTCGGTGGATGAAGCACTGAGGACGGCCGATGCCATGCTCACGGCCGGTGCCGCGTTCCTGGATGTTGGCGGTGCCAGTACGCGCCCCGGGGCAATGGAGGTGCCCCTTGAAGAGGAACTTAAGCGCACCATTCCGGTGGTGGAAGCCTTGCATCAGCGCTTCTCGGATGCGTGGATCAGCATCGATACCTGGCGTGCGACCGTCGCCCGGGAGGCGGTCATGGCCGGTGCCTCCGTTGTCAACGACATTTCCGCTGGCCGGTTGGACGACACCATGCTCACTGCGGTGGCCGGGCTCGGCGTTCCATACATCCTAATGCACATGCAGGGTGTGCCGCGCACCATGCAGGAAGCCCCGGAATATGAGGATGTGGTTGCGGAAATCTTGAAATTCCTCAGTAGCCGTGTGCTGGCCGCCCGATCGGCAGGCATTGCGGACATTGCGGTGGATCCCGGGTTCGGCTTTGGGAAAACCACAAAGCATAATTTCAGCCTGCTCAAGGAACTGCGCGTGCTGAAACAGCTCGGATTGCCGGTACTGGCCGGACTCTCCCGTAAACGGATGATCAACCAAGTGCTGGGTACCGCGCCTGCGAACGCCCTCAACGGCACCACCGTCTTGAACACCTTGGCCTTGGCCAACGGTGCGGATATGCTCCGCGTGCACGACGTGGCACCTGCCATGGAGGCAGTTAAATTGTTCAAGGCTTACGGCTGAGAAAGGCGCTGCGCCTCGCGGTTCCGCCGGTCCCGCCGCTCGTAATAGCCGTTGTACGTCTTCTCGTATTCATCCATCGCCTTGGCAAACACCGGGCGCATTTGCTCCGTATAGGGCACGTCCCAGCTCATGTTGCGCACGCTAGCCTTGTAGGTGGCCTGTCCCAGCGCTTCTTCAAACAAGCTCAGATCCACATCGGGGATCCATGGAAACATGGTCATTTGTAGGTCCATCTCATAAAACGGTACATCCGGGTAGGCCGGGATTTCCCGAGTATCAATGATCACATGCTTGGTCACCATATTGTTCCGGCTGAACCACACTTCATACTTCCACCCCCTTTCCAATGTGAAGGCATATCGCCCGTCCGGCTTTGTAATGCCCTGCTGGTCTTCCTGGCCTGCCTTCAACACGCGGACAAGCACGCCCTTCATCGGGTCCCCCGTGAACAAACCCGTGACTTTCCCGCCCAACTTCACGGTAAACCGCTGGGCTTTCAGTTCAACTGGAGCCACCAGCACCGTCCAAGCAGCAATTGCTAATGTACCGGCAAAGCGCAAGATCATGCTGCAAAAGTATCCTGTTGCGAAGTAGCCTTGTTAGCCGTTGCCACACCGCATGGGCTGCTGGAGCCGCCCCGCAACTGTTGTGCCATGTACCAACGTGGTGCAGGGCCGGGACTATTGAAAACAGCACCGGGCGAAATTGAAAGCCTGATGGCCATGTCCATCAAGCCCGTTCAATCGCTGCATGCACCACCTGGCCTGCCGCATTGACTCGGGCAACCCTTGACTCAACAGACCGCACCAGCATCCGGCGCTTGCCCCCCTTTACCTGTACTTCCACTGCTTCCCCGAATTGGTAATGGTCCTTTGCCGTTGGCATTCTGTCCAACAGGTCCTGGGTGATCATCAGGTCCACCTTCAG